>JAGWPY010000141.1 GCA_028870275.1 Gammaproteobacteria bacterium
GCGGTTCTTGAACTGGATCTGGTCGAGTTTGCTGACCCCGTCGACCAGTTCGGCCACGATCGGACCGAAGCCGGCGGCGATCTCGGCCTTGGCGGTCGGCGTATCCTCGATCACGTCGTGCAGGATCGCCGCGACCAGCGTGTCGCCGTCGAGGTGCAGGTCGGCGAGGATCAGAGCCACCGCGACCGGGTGGGTGATATAGGGCTCGCCGGACACCCGGGTCTGGCCCTGGTGACGTTCGGCGCCGAACTCGTAGGCTTCGCGGACCCGCTCGATCTGGGCGTGCGGGAGATAGGTTTCGAGCCTGTCTAAAAGCTCGCTGATCCCGGTCGAACGTCTTACGCCGGGCAGAAAACCGAGTAGCGAGGACGCATAGTCCATCGGACCCCTGCGGGCGGTCGGCCCGGGGTCAATCTCCGAGGCCGAGCTGCGGCGCGCGGAAGTCCGAAGGGATCTCCATGTCCGCGGCCGGCGCGGGCGGCGGCTCGTCCGGTTCCTCGAGCATCGCCATCGTGACGGTGCCCGCGGCGATCTCGCGCAGCGCGACCACGGTCGGCTTGTCGTTCTCCCACTCGACCGTGGACTCGGCGCCGTTCGCGAGCCGGCGCGCGCGCTTGGCGGCGAGCAGCACGAGATTGAACAGGTTGGGTTCGTTCTGCAGACAGTCTTCGACCGTGATGCGAGCCATGGGCCCCTCGGGATTGATCAATCGTGAATATAGCTTCCAGGGTCTCGCAGGATACCAGAGACTCGTCCGCCGCGGCAGAGGCGGGTCACGGAGCGCGTCGCTCAGGGGCCCGCGCAGAGTTCCTCGGCCAGGGCCCGCACCGCCGGCCGGTCCGCGCGCAGCGCCTCGCCGCGCTCCTGCACGATCAGCTCGAGCTCGGCCAGCGCGGCCTCGAAGCGGTCGTTGACGACCACATAATCGAACTCGTTCCAGTGGCCGATGTCGCCGACCGCGTCGCGCAGCCGCCGGCCGATCACCTCGGGCGAATCGGTGCTGCGGCCGCGCAGGCGGGCCTCGAGTGCCGCGACCGATGGCGGCAGCACGAAGATGCTGCGCGCCTCGGGCAGGCGCGCGCGCACCTGCCGGGCGCCCTGCCAGTCGATTTCCAGCAGCAGGCGCTCGCCGCGCGCGAGCGCTTCGCGCACCGTGGCGAGCGCCGTGCCGTAGTGATTGTCGAAGACCTGGGCGTGCTCGAGGAACTCGCCGCGATCGGCCATCTCGAGGAAGCGCGGCACCGTGACGAAATGATAGTCCCGGCCGTCGATCTCGTTGGCGCGCCGGGGCCTGGTCGTGTAGGAGACCGAGAACTTGAGGCCGCGATCGCGCTCCATGAGGGCGCGCACCAGCGTGGTCTTTCCGGCCCCCGAGGGCGCCGCGATGACGTACAGGCGGCCGTGGCCGCCGTTGGGTTCGCTCTCGGCCTGCATGGCGGGGCTACTCGACGTTCTGCACCTGCTCGCGCATCTGTTCGATCAGCACTTTCATGTCGACCGCGGTGCGCGTGGTCTCGATGTCCTGGGACTTCGAGGACAGCGTGTTCGCTTCCCGGTTCAGCTCCTGCATGAGGAAATCGAGGCGCCGGCCGGCCGGCTCGCGCGAGGTCAGGGCCTTGCGCACCTCGGCCACGTGACCGCGCAACCGATCGAGCTCCTCGTCGACGTCGAGGCGCTGGGCGAGGATCGCCAGCTCCTGGGCGAGGCGCTCCTGATCGACCGTCGCGCCGAGCTCGGCGACCCGGTCGCGGAGCTTCCCGTGGATGCGCTCGCGCACCTCGGGCAGGCGCGCGACCACGCGTGCGGCGAACTCGAGCAGCCCGTCGCAGCGCTGCTCGAGCGCGTCCTGCAGGCGGGCGCCCTCGCTGTCGCGCGAGCGCGCCAGTTCCTCGAGCGCTTCGCCGAGCAGCGCGGCCGCGGCATCCTGCAGCGGCGCGAGATCGCGCGGCGTCTCGCGCACGACGCCGGGCCAGCGCATCAGATCGACCACGCCGATGCGGGCAGCGGCGCCGGCGGCCGCCGCCGCCTCGCGCGCGCGCGCCGTCAACGCCGAGAGCAGCGCGGCATCGAACTCGACCGTCCCAGAGGCCTGGACCGGGCGGAAGTACAGCGAACAGTCGACCTTGCCGCGGCGGGCGGATCCGGTGATCAGCTGGCGGAACGCGCCCTCGGAGGCGCGCAGCTCCTCCGGCAGGCGCAGACCGATCTCGAGGTAGCGGTGATTCACCGAGCGCAGCTCCCAGGCGAGCAGGCCGAGCGGGTGCTGCCGCTCGCGCCGCGCGAAGCCGGTCATGCTTCGAATCATAGGGGTTTACGCCATAATCGGTGATAATCGGCCGCGAAGTTTATCAGAACAGCTGGAGCCGTCCTTGCAGATAGAGACCGCCGACGTGAGCCTGATCGGGCATCGCGAGGAGAATCAGGATCGGGTCGCGGTAGCCTCCGACGAGCACTCGGCGCTGCTCGTCGTGATCGACGGCATGGGCGGCCATGCGCAGGGCGCACGCGCCGCGGAGACCGCGCTCGCCTCTCTGCTGGAGACGTTCTGGCAGACGCCAAGACCTTTGTTCGACCCGCTCGGCTTCCTGCACCTCGCCCTCGGCCGGGCGCACGAGGAAGTGGTCCGGCTCGGCAACTCCCTGTCGGTGGAGGCGAGACCACGGGCGACCAGCGCGGTCTGCCTGGTGCAGGGAGCCGCGGCCTACTGGGCGCACATCGGCGACAGCCGCATCTATCAGTTGCGCCAGCAGCGGGTGCTGGAGCGGACCCGCGATCACAGCCACGTCGAGGTCCTGCTGCGCGAGGGCCTGATCACCGAGGCCGAGGTCCACGGGCACCCGATGCGCAATTACGTCGAATGCTGTCTCGGCGGGGACGCCGCGCTGCCGGAGATGACCATTTCGGCCCGCCGCCGTCTCGCCCCCGGCGACCTGCTGCTGCTGTGCACCGACGGGTTTTGGACCGGACTCAAGGACGAGGATCTCGTCCGCTTCGCGCAGAGTCCCGCCGGAGCGCTGCGCGAGCAGCTCGCCGAGCTCGGGCGACGGGCGGTCGATGCGTCCGCGCCCTACAGCGACAACACCAGCGCCGCGGCGCTGCGCTGGACGGCGCCGTGAGCGCCCGTCCGAGCGGCCGCGCGGCCGACGAACTGCGTGAACTCGGCTTCACGCGCGCATTCACGCGTCACGCCGAGGGCTCGGTACTGGTCGGATTCGGCGACACCCGGGTACTGTGCACGGCGACCGTCGAGGATGGCGTGCCGTCCTTCCTGCGGGGCCGGGGACAGGGTTGGGTGACCGCCGAATACGGCATGCTGCCGCGCGCGACCCATACCCGCGGCGCCCGCGAGGCGGCGCGCGGCAAGCAGTCCGGTCGCACCCAGGAAATCCAGCGACTGATCGGCCGAAGCCTGCGCGCGGTGGTGGACCTGAAGGCGCTCGGCGAGCGCACCGTGACGATCGACTGCGACGTGCTGCAGGCCGACGGCGGCACGCGCACCGCGGCGATCACCGGCGGATACGTGGCGCTCGCCGACGCGATCGACCTGCTGCTCGAGCGGCGCTTGCTGCGCGCGAACCCGCTGCATGGCCAGGTGGCCGCGGTATCGGTCGGCATCTATCGGGGCGAGGCCGTGCTCGACCTCGATTATGCCGAGGACTCCGAGGCGGAAACCGACATGAACGTGGTCATGAACAGCGGCGGCGCCTTCATCGAGGTGCAGGGCACGGCCGAGGGTCATGCGTTTCGCCGCAACGAACTGGACCGCCTGCTCGACCTCGCCGCCGACGGGATCGCGCGCCTGCACGCCGCCCAGAACCGTGCCCGGGGCGGCTGATCCTCCCCTGGTCGTCGCGACCGGCAACCCGGGCAAGTTGCGCGAGTTCCGCGCATTGCTCGACGGACTGCCGTTTCGACTCCTGAGCCAGGCGGAGCTCGGCGTCGAGCCGCCCGAGGAGACCGGCGCGACCTTTCTGGAGAACGCCCTGCTGAAGGCGAGGCATGCGCAGCGGTGCACCGGCGGGCTCGCGGTCCTCGCCGACGACTCCGGACTCGAAGTCGACGCCCTGGGAGGCGCGCCCGGCGTGCACTCGGCGCGCTACGCGGGCGCGGCGGCGAGCGACGCGGAAAACAATGCGAAACTGATCGCGGCGCTCGCCGGCGTCGCCGAGGGGCGTCGAACGGCCAACTATCGCTGCGTGCTGGTGCATCTGCCGGCCGAGGATCCGCGCTCCTGCGACGCCGCACGCCCGGGAGCGCCGGTGATCGAGGAGGCGAGCTGGGCCGGGCTGATCGTCGATCGGCCGCGCGGCCGGGGCGGCTTCGGCTACGACCCGCATTTCCTGCTGCCCGAGCTCGGA
>JAGWPY010000142.1 GCA_028870275.1 Gammaproteobacteria bacterium
CATCGTCGCCGAGGCGCTTGCCAGCGGTCATCTCGTACCGATCCTGCCGAAATGGACCGCGGAGTCGGTCGTCGTCAATGCGGTTTACGTGAACCGCGAGTTCATGCCACCGAAGGTCCGCACTTTCATCGACTTCCTGGCAGCCTGGTTCGCCGCTACGGACCGGCACCCGTCTCGCACCTGAGGCGGTCATGGCCGCGTTCCAGCCAGCGCGCGCCGGCGTCACGCGAAGCGACAAGCGGTTCCCCTCGCCGCAGGCGACCTGCGAGCAGACCAGCGTTCCTTTGGCGCCTCCCCGCAGGCGCAGTAACAGGTTGGCGTCGTCGTCGACCCGCCGACCCGGGACGAATGCGGTCAAGTCCGCGCACAGAGCCTCGATGGGCAGTCCGGTCACGTAATGCAGCAGGTTCTCGGCGTGGGTCAGGGCGAACGGTGTCCGCCCGCTCGTGAGCAGTCCGTCGAGTGGTTTGTCGCAGATCACATCGAGCGCCCGCGGCCCGCGCCACCGCGAGCTGGGATTTCGGGTCCGCCCCGCTTACCGGCACTCAATGCATGATCCGGCCCAACACTTTCATCAGTCGATCGGCGTCGACGGGCTTTGTGAGGATTTCCACGTCGTCGATGAGCTTGCGCGAGGCCGGCGGTATGACGGTGTCGCCGGAAATGAGCACGGCCGGGATCCGGCGACGCAGCCTGAATCGGACCAGCTGGATCAGATCGGCGCCGCTATCGTCGGAACCGAGATGATAGTCCGAGATGATCGCATCGGGCGAAAACCCCTCGCAGCCCAGCAACTCCTCCACGGCAGCACGGGTGCTCACCGCATCGACCTCGAATCCCTCGATGGTCAACAACAATCGGGTGGCGTTGAGCACCGATTCGTTGTCGTCGATGAGCAGCACGCGATGTCTGGCCGGAGCCTGATGCGTCGACGACATCGGCGACGGAGCGGGACTCTGGATCGACGCATCGCGAGGCCCGCCGCGCTCCTCGCGACTCCTGGCGAGGACCACGCGAAAGACGCTGCCGGCGCCGGGCTCCGACTCCACTTCGATCCTATGCCCCAACAACGCCGCGGCATGCTGCACGATCGACAATCCGAGCCCCCAGCCGAGGCGCTTTTCCGACGTGCTCGGCGCCTGGTAGAACTCCTCGAAGATGTGGGACATTTGCTCCCTGGTCATGCCGATACCGGTATCCGTCACCTCGATGAGGATGTCCGTCGCGGTCTCGCGAACGCGCAGTTCCACCCGCCCCCCGCTCGGCGTGTAGCGGAGCGCGTTGGTCAGCAGGTTCTGCAGGATCTGGCGAAGCCAGGTCCGGTCGGAGCGTGCCGATGCATCGGACTGCTGGATCGACCATCGGATCTCCTTCTGCAGCGCCGAGGCCGTCAACTCGCGCCGCAAGGCCGTCAGCACCTCCTCCAACGGAAAATCCTCGATGGCAGGCTGCAATGCCCCGGACTCGAGCTTGCTGAGATCGAGCAGGGTGTTGAGCAGGCCGGCGGCGCTCGCCAGAGCCTCGCGTTGCTGCGCGATGATTTCGCGGGCCTCCGGGCCGTTCGCGACCCGCTGCAACGCCGCTGCGAGCATGGCGGCCGTCTGCAGGGGTTGCCGCAAGTCGTGACTCGCGACGGCAAGGAAGCGCGACTTCGCCTTCAGGGCCGACTCGGCTTCGGTGCGCGCGGCGCGCAGCTGCGCGTCCGCCAACTCGCGCGCCGTCTCGTCCTTGGTGCGCAGAATGATCCCGCCGATCGATCCGTCGTAGGCGCGCCAGGGCACGATATCCCAATCGATAAAGCATCGGCTGCCGTCGGCCCGGTCCCAGGCATCCCGCTCGGCGCGCACGAGTTGCCCCTCCAGCCCGAGGCGATAGCTCTCGCGCCAGCGCTCCGGCAGATCGGGAATGACGTCGAAGTGCGAGCGGCCGATCAGGTCGGGTTCCGTCAGCCGGTAGTCGCTTCTCCAGCGGGCATTCGCGGCGAGATAGCGCATCTCCCGGTCGAACACGGCGACCGCGACCGGTGCGTGCTCGATGAAGATCTTGAACTGCTCCTCGTTGCGACGCAGAGCGGCCTCCGCCTGTTTGCGTTCGCTGATGTCGACGTGGCAGCCGATCAGGCGTACCGCCTTGCCCGCATCGTCCCGGATCACGTCCGACACGCTGTAGAACCATCGATACGAGCCGTCCTTGTGCCGCATCCGGTATTCGATCTTGAGGGGAGCGAAGCTGTCCGCCGCCGTGCGGATTCTCTCCAGGAAGGCCGAGCGATCGTCCGGATGCAGGCGCCCCTGCCAGGCTTCGAAGCCATCGAGCATCTCGTCGTCCCGATAGCCGAGCTGCTGCTTCCATTTCGGCGACAGGTACACTCGACCGGTCGCCAGATCGCGGTCCCACAGGCCGACCCCGGCCGCATCGACCGCGAGCCGCAGGCGCTCCTCGCTCTGGGTCAACGCCGTCCGGTACCGCGCCTGTTCGATGATGTCGCCCGCTTCCTTCGCGAGCACCTCCAGTGAGCGCAATTCGCTTTCGCTCGGTCGGTGGGGATTCCTATGATGGGTCGAGAGCACGCCGAGGGCCTGCCCGGAACGGGAGATGATCGGGGTGGACTGGACCGCGCGCACGCCGACCTTGATCTGAGCCTGAAGATCGGCGCCGGAGAATATCGGACTCGTCATCACATCCTCGACGACGATCCGCCCACGATTTTCGTAGGCGGTACCACACGAGCCTCGCCCCCGCCCGCATTCCCGCCAGTGGGCGATCCACCAGTCCGGAAAATTGCGCTGAGCGACGATGGAAAGGCTTGACGACGAGGCCTCGATCAGCCGCATGTTGCCGAAATCCGCCTGCGTGATCGCGATTGCGGCATCGACGACGGCCGTCATTGCGCCAGGGAAATCCCACTCGGTGAGCGACTCGAGCGCCAGGCGGTGCAGCAGATCGGTGCAGCGCAGCTCCTCGGCCAGTCTGGCTTCGCTCTCCCGCAGGCGCACTTCGTTTGCGCGCAGTCTCTCTTCGGTCCGGACCTGCTCGGTCACGTCGCGCACGGTGCAGATCACCATCCGAGGGTCGTCCCCAGGCAGCGTGTGCAGGGCGATTTCGACCGGGAACTCCGAGCCGTCCTTGCGCATGCCGGCGAGCGTCGAACGGTGGCCGATGGAAATACTGCGATTCTCGGCAAAATAGCCGTTACGGTGGCCGACGTGCGCGGCACGCAGGCGTTCGGGCACGAGATTTTCCACGGACTGACCGACCAGTGTTTCGGGGGCGTGCCCGAAGGTATCCGCGACCCGGGCGCTGGCAAACGCGATCCGGCCCTCCTGATCGACGATCAAGGTCGCATCGGGCGCGGCATCGAGCGCCATCGCCAGCCATTGCAGTCGATCCGCCGGCATACGGGAATCGCGCGGCGACGACACCGCGGCGAGAAATCGCGGCGGCACGCGGGTGCCGCTCATGGCCAACCCACTTCCACGAACGGGCCGCGTATCGTCAGGTCTGCGGCCGCGGCGTCGCAGCCACGCTTGGCGGCAGAATCGGCAGGATCACTCGAGGCTGGACCCCGGTAAGCGCCTTCAGGAACGTGGCGATTCGGTCGATGTCCTCGCTGGTCAGCGTATTGCCGAGCTGCGTGGTGCCCATCACGGCGATGGCTTCGCGCAGATCCCATACCTGGCCGGTATGGAAGTAAGGCGGGGTCAGCACGATGTTGCGCAGCGTCGGCACTTTGTAGACGTATTGATCGTCGGCGTTCCGGGTGACCGCGAAGCGCCCCTGATCCGCCGGCGGCAACAGAGTGGGCCCTGGCTTGCTCACCAGGCCGAACGGCGCGTATCGACCACCGCCGACGTTGATGCCGTTGTGACAGGCGGCGCAACCCTTGTCGATGAAGACCGTCAAACCGGCTTTTTCTGCGGGTGTCAGCGCGTCGTTCTTGCCGTTCAAAAAACGATCGAACGGCGCTCCCGGCGTGATCAGCGTCGCCTCGAACACGGCGATCGCCTTCTGTATGTTTTCGAGCCGAATGGGATCGTGGTCGCCGGGGAACGCGGCGGCGAAATAGGTCGCATAGCCGGGGATCGCTTTGAGCTGAGCAACCACGTGACCTGCGGGCGAGGCCATCTCGACCGGATTGGCAATCGGTCCGCCAGCTTGTTCCTGCAGATCCTTGGCGCGGCCGTCCCAGAACTGGGCGACATTGAACACCGCGTTGAGCACGGTCGGCGAATTTCGGCCGCCCTTTTGCCAGCGGTGACCGAGAGACGTCGAGGCGATGTCCGTGCCCCCGAGGCTCAGATTGTGACAGGAAGCGCAACTGATCGCGTGGCTCGCCGATAGCCGCGGATCGAAGTACAGCATCTTGCCGAGCGCGACCTTGGCCGGTGTGGCCGGATTCCCCGGCAGCGCCGGCGGCGAACTGGGGATGGGTTTGAACAGAGCTCGTGCCCGAACCATCAAGGATCCGCCGCCGCGCCCGTCGGAGGCCGTCGCTGCCCGGCTGCCATTCACGGGACCCAGAACGCCTGCGGCCAGGATCACCGCCGCAGTGATTGCCAAACAGCTCGTGCGATTCATGATGCGCCTCCTGCGGGATAACCTCGAAGCCGTTCGATCGCTCTCAGGCCGCGGCGCAACCATGCGCACGCGACGCGGACGGACCTGGTGGGGAGGGTGATCCTTACAGGTGGCGTCCCACGGGAATTCTCGTTTCATGGCGAGCTCGGTCGCCATCGTGGAATGTCCCGAGCCGAAGACCGTCGGTACTTACGCGCAATCCGCGATTCCCGGCTCGGACAGGTAATTTCGAGATGCTGACGCTGCACGACGGGCCCATATCGATTCGTGGACGTGTCAATTCATCGTTATGCTCGGCGCGTCGGTCCGCGGAACCGACCCTGTTGAACATCCTGGGCGGGTTGGACGTTCCGACCCGAGGCACCGAACGTTGTCGAGACCATGAGCTGATCGTGCTGGCCGATCGGAACTGCAAACTCCGTGAGCGTGCTATCATCGACTTGACATGTACACCAGCCGTTTTCCTGTGACCGCGAGTGCCGAGGAAAATCATGGACAGGCGATCTCCGCGCCTCAGTCGCCGGAGTCTGCTGATCGGCGGCGCGAGCGCATTGGCCGCCGGCGGCACCGCAGCGATCGTGAACGCGGCGGCGCCGCTCGTGTTGCCGGAGACTCCCCGCTTCGGAATCAACGACGCCTACTGGTCTCTCGCCTTGCCGGCGCCCAACCCTCCGCCCGAGCGCGACCTTCGCGCCGACGTGATCGTGATCGGCGGCGGATTCACGGGACTTTCGACAGCCTATTATCTGCGGCAAGTCTGGCCCCAGGCCGATGTGGTCGTGCTGGAGGCGGCCCGCTGCGGTAACGGGGCCTC
>JAGWPY010000143.1 GCA_028870275.1 Gammaproteobacteria bacterium
CGGAAATCCTTGACCATCAACAGCGAATAATCGATCCCCACCGCGAGTCCGACCATGGTGATCACGTTGCCGAGCAGGTTCGACACGGGCATCGTCCGGGCGAGCAGGTACGCGGCGCCGAAAGCGACCATGGTCGCCGCGAGACCCATCAGGAATGGCAGCATGGCCGCGACGACCGTGCCAAACGCGACCAGCAGGATCAGCAGCGTGAGAGGCAGGGCGCGCTTCTCCGCTCGATCGCCGCCCTCGGCGCTGCTCGTGTTGATGTCGTAGTCGACCGCCGGGCCTCCGGTCACCGCGACGCGGGCTCCCGGATCGACCGAGATCAGCGCGGCGCGTAGAGGCGCGACCGCCGCCCGCACCCGCTCGACCGCGAGATGCTGCGCCTCGTCATCATGCGCCCGCAAACCGACCAGCAGCATCGTCAAGTGGCCATCCGCCGAGCGCAGCGCCGGGTCGCCGGTGTCGGCATACGAGGCGACCGCGCTCACTTGCGGCAGTGCACGCAGCGCGGCCGCCGCCCGACGGTCCCAGGCCGCGAACGGCGGCTGATCGACGCGGTACCGGCCGCTCGACACCGCGACGACCAGCGGGTCGAGGAATGGATTGCGGAAATCGCGCTGCAGCGTCTGCTGGACCCGCGCCGAAGCGCTGCCCGGGAGACTCGCCGTGCCGCCGATCGCCACCTGCGGGAACCGCATCGCCGCGAGTGCGCCGAGGCCGATCGCGATCGTCCAGACGGCGATCACCATGAACGGATGGGCTGCGACGAACCGGCCGAGCCGGTGGAACGGGGATGACATGGCCGGGCCGCTCAGAACGGATAGTTGATGCCGGTGAACACGGCCGCGCCCTCGCTACCGTAGCCGATGTCGACATAGCCGACCACGAAGGGCGGTGCCAGCCCGCGAAAGCCAAGTCCGGCGATCTTGTGCAATTGGGAGACCGGGGAGCTGCGCGAATGCGCGAATACCTCGCCGACGTCGACGAACGGAGTGAGTTCGACCTCGATGTGCGTCGCCATCGCGTCGAGCGAGAGCACGCGCCGTCGGTACTCGAGGCTCGAGGAGAAGGAGTTGCGACCGTAGAACCGTCCCGCCCCATAGCCGCGAAGCGGTTGGTCCTCGCCGAGCACGGAGCGGTCGCCGCCGATGCTCGAAAGGGCCCAGAACGGCACGTTGCTGACGCCCGGCATGTAGCGCAACGCCACGTGCGCGGCGATCGTCGCGTCCGGACCGGCGCGGAAGAACTGGCGGCCGTCGAACCCGGCGACGCTGTAGAGCGTCGCATTGAGGATCCCTTCGCGCGAGGCGATGCCGCCGAAGATCGTATATGCGCCTCCGCGATGCGGGATCGTGAGGTCATCGCGCGAGTCGTAGGTCAGCTCGAAACGGTTCAGCACCTCGTGATTCACGCCGACGCCGAGCAGGCCGCCGAATCGGGTCTGGATCGAGGCGATCTTCGCCAGCGACCCGGGCTGGATCGCCACCTCGCGCGCGCGGAGCGTCCAGGCGAGTTGCAGGGCATGCGTGACGTTCCAGCCGAGGGTGGTCTGGAAGTACTTCTGCTGATCGGTGTAGTTGGTCTCGTCGATCACCGGAGAACGGTTGCCGATGCCGTAGAATCGTGGCGTGCCGCTGCGGTCGTAGACGACGCTCGCATCGAACGACCAGCGCTGGTCGCGCATTCGGCCGGTCTGGTACTCGAAGTCGAACTCGCTCTCGACGCGCTGCTTCGCGCCGGCGACCAGCGACCACTGGGTATCGTCCGACGGATAGGAGAAGATCCGGCCGCGCGCACCCCAACCGAAGTTCGGATTGTGGATCACGTCGGGCGCGATGATCTTGCGGATCTGCGCCTTGTCGTCGGTGACCAGCCAGGTCGGGATCAGTCCGAGGGTCGTGCCACTGTTCGGATCGACGTCGATCTCCGGCACGGGAATGAACGGCGCGGTGGCGGGATCCAGCCATCGCGCCAGCCAGGCGGGCATCGCCGCGGGCGCCGCTGTCGCCGCACCGAGCGCCGCGGCACAGAATGCGGCCAGGGCGAACCGGCGGGCCGGACGGCTTACGGACATGACGATTCCCGATCGGCAAAAAGAGGAGATGTTAACAACATTTCGGCGTCATTCGCAGCGGTTCCGTAGCCGGGTTCCTCTATAATGCGGCGCAGTCAGTTTTCCCAGGATAGGACCCCGATGTTTCAAAGCCTGAACCGCCTCGGCGAGGACGCGATCCTCGGCGTCATGGCTCGTTTCCGAGCCGACCCATCGCCTCGGAAGGTCGACCTCGGCGTGGGCGTATTCCGCAACGCGGCAGGGGCCACGCCGGTCCTGAACAGCGTACGGCGGGCCGAGCGGGAGGTACTCGCCGAGCAGAACACGAAGTCCTACGTCGCGCCCGCGGGCAGGGCGGAGTTCAATGAGGCGGTGACCTCGCTCGTGCTCGGCGATGGGCATCCGGCCATCGCCGATCGGCGGGTCGTCGCACTGCAGGCCCCGGGCGGCTGCGGCGCGCTGCGCGTCGGCGCCGAATTGATCCACGCGGCCGACGCCGCCACCACGGTCTGGGTGGGCGATCCGACCTGGGCGAACCACCTGCCGCTGATCGGCGGATCCGGACTGCGACTCGAGCGCTATCCCTACTACGACACCGCGGCCCGCAGCCTTTCATTCGATGCGATGATCGAGCGCCTGGACCGCGCGGCGGCGGGCTCCGTGGTCCTCGTGCACGCCTGCTGTCACAACCCGACCGGGGCCGACCTGGACGCCGGACAGTGGCGTACGCTCATCGAATTGCTGCGGCGACGCCGCCTGATTCCCTACCTCGATCTCGCCTATCAGGGTTTCGGCGCGGGGTTAGACGCCGATGCGTCCGGAGTACGGTTGGTCGCGGACAGCCTTCCGGAATGCCTGGTGGCGACCTCGTTCTCGAAGAACCTGGGCCTCTACCGGGAGCGCGTCGGCGCCTTGCTGGTCGTCTGCGAGAGCGAGGAGCGGGCGGCGGCCGTGCGCAGCCACGTGCTGCAGATCGCGCGCAGCATCTATTCCATGCCGCCCGATCACGGAGCGGCGATCGCCGCTCGCGTCCTGCAGAACGCCGATTTGCGCGAGGAGTGGCTAGGCGAGCTCGCGGCCATGCGCGAACGGATCGTGTCCATGCGCCGGCTGTTGGCCAAACTCCTCAGGGAACTGCGCGGCGACGATGCGTTCGGCTTCCTGGAACATCAGCACGGCATGTTCTCGCTGCTCGGCGCGTCCGGCGCGGCGGTCGAGAGGCTGCGCGACGAGCATCACGTCTACATGACCGCGGA
>JAGWPY010000144.1 GCA_028870275.1 Gammaproteobacteria bacterium
ACGCCGTCGATTCGCAGCAGCAACCGCCGGGTCCACTCGCGTTTCTCCGCGGGAATCGGCACGGGCGTGCGGATCAGCACCGCCTGGCTCGCGAGCACGGTCTCCACTTCGCGCAAATGGTTCGCTGCGAGCGTCGAGCCGGTCGAGACCAGGTCGCAGATCAGGTCGGCTCGGCCGAGCCGAGGCGCGATCTCGACCGAGCCGGACAGCACGACCACCTGGGCGTCTACACCGTGCTCGGCGAGGAAACGGCCGAGGATCGCCGGGTAGGTGGTCGCGATGCGCCGACCGACGAGCGAACGGGGACCGCGGTAGTCGAATCCGTCGGGTACGGCGATCGCCAGTCGGCAATGGCCGAAGTCGAGCCGCTGCACCTGTTCGAACAACGGCTCGATGCCGGCCGCCGCGAACGCCAGGCGTTTCTCCTCGATCACGTTCAGTCCGACGAGTCCGAGGTCGCAGACGTCTTCCTGCACCAGATCCGGAATGTCGTCATCGCGCACGAACAAGACGTCCAGCGGCATGTTCTCGCCATGTCCCATCAACTGGTCCTTCGCGCGCTGATACCGAAGGCCGCAGCGGGCGAGGAGGTCGAGCGAAGCATCGGTCAGCCGGCCGCTCTTCTGAATCGCGATCCGCAGCCGCATGGAAGCGGGTTCGAGGGTCTGCATCACGGACTCCGTGGTGCGCCGACGCGCCCGGCGACCGTGCGGTAGCCACCATTGCCCGCGCTGAGGAAGCGCGCGACCCGGCCGACCGTGGTGACGCTGACGCCGGTCTGGCGGTGGATCTCCCGATACGGCAGGCCGCGCTGCAGGAGTTCGACCACCGCCCAGCGGTCTGCCATCGCCTGCAGTTCCGCCGGCGTGCACAGGTCGCGGAAGAAGCTACGGCACTCCTCCAGCCCGCGCAGGGCGAGGATCGCGCCGAACAGCGCCCGCTCGTGCTGCAGTTCCTGCCGGGCCGTGACCGGACGGTTGGTCTTCATCGTGCTCGCTCCTCGCGACGAACCGGCCGCGTGTGGCCGTCGCCTCGTATCAATGTATTAACGCAATAATACATTGATACACTGGCCACGCAAGTCCCCCGATCCCGCCCGGCGCTTGACGGGCCGGGCGGGGCGCCCCTAGAATCCGCGCGTTCATCTAGACCGGCTGAGGGAAAGGCCCTTCGAAGCCGGGGCAACCATCGAGGACCCCCGTGGTCCGCCGAAACGGTGCCAACTCCTGCGGCGCTCCATGGCCCGCCCCGAACGAGGGCCGGGTTCCTGCGGCGCCGATAGATGAGCGGCCCGGCAGGTGTCATCCAGCGCGCCGGGCGCCGACGAGCGATGTCGCTCCGCAGGGGTTTTGCTTGGAGCCCTTTGAGGAGTCAGCGTCGAAGTGTCCGAGTCCCCCAGCTTTGAAATCGTCGAAGGCGTCGTCGAACTCGCCCCGTCCTGGCCGCTGCACCACGGCGGCCGCCTCCAGGGTGCGCGTGTCGGCTACCGGATCGAGGGACCGGCGGGCGCGCCGGTCGTGGCCGCGATTGGCGGCATCTCCGCGCATCGCGTGGTTGCGGCCGGCGGCCAGGATGCCTGGTGGTCCACGCTGGTCGGGGCCGGCCGGGCGATCGACACCCGCCGTCTTCGCGTGCTCGGCATGGATTACCTGGGCGGCTCGGGCGCGAGCACTTCGCCCGTGCCCGGCGAATCCTTTCCAAGCGTGAGCGCCTTCGACCAGGCGCAGGCTCTCGCCGCGGTGGTCCGCTCGCTTGGAATCGAGCCGCTGCGCGCCATCGTCGGCGCCTCCTACGGCGGCCAGGTGGCGCTCGCCTTCGCCGCGCTCGAGCCGCGGCTCGTCGAGCGGCTGATCGTGCTCAGCGCGGCGGTACGGGCGCTGCCGCAGGCGACCGCCTGGCGCAGCGTTCAGCGGCAGATCGTCCGCGAGGCGATCGCGCGCGGCGACGGGGCTTCGGGGCTGAAGCTCGCGCGCGCGCTGGCCATGGCGACCTACCGCAGTCCGGTGGAATTCGCGGCGCGTTTCACCGGTCCGGCCGAATTCGAGCAGGGCCGCTACCATTTTCCGGTCGAACGCTACCTGTTCGCCCGTGGTGACGACTATGTGCGCCGCTATCGGCCCGAGTCGTTCGTGGCGCTCAGCGAGTCGATCGATCTGTTCGAAATCGATCCGGCGCGGGTCGTGGTGCCCACGACCCTGATCGCGGTCTGCGAGGACCAGTTGGTGCCGATCGCCGAGATGCAGGCGCTCGCGCGCCATCTCGGCGGCCCCTGCCGCCTGACGCAGATCAGCTCCATGTTCGGACACGATGCCTTCCTCAAGGAAGGTGAAATCCTGCATCCAATCGTCGAGCGTGCGCTCACGGAGGCTATCTAGGTGACCAGAGACAGGGAACGCAAGCCGGCCACGCGGTCGGTGCGGGCGGGACTCGAATCCGACGCTCAGTACGGCGCCGTCGTTCCGCCGATCTATCTAACGTCCAATTTTGCGTTCGACGGCTATCGCCGCCAGCGCGGCCCGTACGACTACACCCGCTCCGGAAATCCGACCCGCGATCAGCTGGCGCGCGCGATCGCCGACCTCGAGGGCGGCGCCGGCGCCGTGGTCACCTGCACCGGACTCGCCGCGGTGACGCTCCTGCTTGCAGGGCTCCCCGCCGGCGCCCGGGTGCTCGCGCCCCACGACTGCTACGGCGGCACTTACCGGCTGCTCGCCGCGCTCGCGGCCAAGGGCGCGATCGTGGTCGATTTCATCGATCAGAACGACGCAGCCGCGCTCGAGCGCGCGCTCGCCGCCAGACCCGCGATGGTGTGGATCGAGACGCCGAGCAATCCGCTGCTGCGCATCGTCGACGTGGCCTCGCTCGCGGCCGCGGGTCATGCGGTCGGCGCGCTCGTGGTCGCCGACAACACCTTCCTGTCGCCGATCTGGCAGCGTCCGCTCGATCTCGGCGCCGACGTCGTGCTGCATTCGACCACCAAGTACCTGAACGGCCATAGCGACGTGGTCGGCGGCGCCGTGGTCGCGCGCAGCGCCGAGCGGGTTCGCGAGCTCGCCTGGTGGGCGAACGCGCTCGGACTCACCGGCGCGCCGTTCGACAGTTTCATGACTCTGCGCGGGGTGCGCACCTTGCACGCGCGCATGCGGGTGCATGGCGAGAACGCGCTCGCGGTGGTCGAGGCGCTCTGCGCTCACCCCGCGGTCTCCAAAGTGCACTATCCGGGGCTTCCGGGGCACCCGGGACACGCGCTCGCGCGCCGCCAGCAGCTCGGCTTCGGCGCCATGCTGAGCTTCGAGCTGGCGGGCGGAGAGAGCGCCGTCGAGGCGTTTCTCGACGGATTGACCTGCTTCACGCTCGCCGAGTCGCTCGGTGGCGTCGAGAGCCTGATCGCGCATCCGGCCACCATGACTCACGCCGGCATGGACGAGGAGTCGCGGCGCCGCGCCGGTATCGGTCCGGGGCTGTTGCGCGTATCGGTCGGGATCGAGGACGCGGCCGATCTGGTGGACGATCTGCACGCCGCGCTCGAGCGCGCGGCCCACGCGCGGGCCGCCTGAAAGAGCGCTCTCGCGGGGCGCTCGCCGGGCCCGGCGTCCGCGATCCTCAGATCGCGGCGATGACCGCGTCGCCCGCGGCCCGCGTCCCGGCGGGCGCGACGCCGGCCGGCGCGATATCGGCCGGCAGCACGCCTCGTTCGACCGCAGCCGAGACCGCCGCTTCCAGCGCCCGTGCTTCCGTTTCGAGCGCGAGCGAGTGCCGCAGCAGCATTGCGGCGCTCAAGATGGTCGCGTAGGGGTTGGCGACGCCCCGGCCGGCGATGTCCGGCGCCGAACCGTGGATCGGTTCGTACAGCGCCCCGCGCGGCCCTTCGCCGAGCGAAGCCGAGGGCAGCATGCCGAGCGACCCGGCGAGCATCGAGGCCTCGTCGGTGAGGATGTCGCCGAACATGTTCTCCGTCACGATCACGTCGAAGTCCCGCGGCTTGCGCAGCAGGTGCATCGCGGCCGCGTCGACCAGCATGTGCTCCACCGCGAGATCGGGGAACTCGGCGGCGGCGAGCCGATCGACGACCAGGCGCCACAGGCGCGAGGTCTCGAGCACGTTCGCCTTGTCGATCGAAGTGAGCTTGCGACGGCGCGCACGCGCGAGCCTCGCGGCCACGCGCACGACCCGCTCGATCTCGGCGACCGTGTAGCGGCACACGTCGTGCGCCTCGGTCGCGCTGCGCTGTTTCTCGCCGAAGTAGATGCCGCCGGTGAGTTCGCGCACGACCATGATGTCCACGCCCCGCAGCAGCTCCGCCTTGATCGGCGATGCGCCGAGCACCGCCGGATGAGGCGCCACGGGCCGCAGGTTCGCAAACAGGCCGAGCGCCTTGCGCAGTTGCAGCAGCCCCTGCTCGGGACGCACCGGTGCGTTCGGGTCGGACCACTTGGGCCCGCCGACCGCGCCCATCAGCACGGCGTCGGCGCGTCGGCAGGTGGCGAGCGTCTCCTCTGGCAGTGGCACGCCAGCCGCATCGATGGCCGCGCCGCCGAGCAGCGCCGTCTCGAAGCGCAGGTCGTGGCCGAACCGGGCGGCGACCGCCTCGAGCGCGCGCCTCGCCTCGTGGGTGACTTCATTGCCGATGCCGTCGCCGGGCAGCAGCGCGATCAGGGCCTGCATCGAGTTCGGACTCCGGTTCAGCGCCCGTGGGCGGCTTCGTAGCGCTCGATCTCGGCGAGCTTGCCCTGCAGATAGCCGAGTTCGTCGATGCCGTTCAGCAGGCAGTGCCGCGCGAACGCCTCGACCGGGAAGGCGCTGCTGCGCCCGTCCGGCAGAGTGAGTCTGCGCGCCTCGAGATCGATGAGGATTTCGGCGCCCGGATGATCGATCAGCCAGCGGTGCGTGTCGGCATCGACGATCACCGGCAGCAGACCGTTCTTCAGCGCGTTGTTCGTGAAGATGTCGGCCATCGCCGTGCTCACGACGGCGCGGAACCCGTGATCCACCAGCGCCCAGGGCGCGTGCTCGCGCGAGGAGCCGCAGCCGAAATTGTCGCCGGCGACCAGGATCGTGCAGCCCGCGGCCTCCGGACGGTTGAGCGGGAACTGCGGGTCGGGCCGCCCGTCGGGCAGGTGACGCAGGTCCTGAAACAGCGAGCGGCCGAGCCCGGAGCGGGTGGTGACCGTGAGGAAGCGCGCCGGGATGATCTGATCGGTGTCGATGTTGCTCGAGGCCAGCACGACCGTGCGCGAGCGTATCTGCCGGATCGGTTCCATCAGAGCATCTCCCGCGGATCGGCGATCCTGCCGGCGACCGCGCTCGCGGCCGCCGTGTACGGACTCGCGAGCAGGGTGCGCGCGCCGACGCCCTGGCGCCCCTCGAAATTGCGGTTGCTGGTGCTGACCGCGTACGCGCCGGAGGCGACCGTGTCGCCGTTCATGCCGAGGCACATCGAGCAGCCCGACTCGCGCCATTCGGCGCCCGCCGAGCGGAACACGTCGGCGAGGCCGAGTTCCTCGGCCTGGCGCTTGATCAGCTGCGAGCCCGGAACGACCAGCATCTGTACGCCCGCCGCGACGCGCCGACCCTTCAGCACGCGTGCCGCCGCCTGAAGGTCCTCGAGACGTCCGTTGGTGCAACTACCGACGAAGACGACGTCGACGCGTTTGCCGAGCATCGGCTCACCCCCATGGAATCCCATGTAGGAGAGGGCGCGGTCGAACACCGCATTGCCCTGGGTCGCCGGGATCGTTCCGCCGACCGGCAGAACCATGCCGGGATTGGTGCCGTAGGTGATCATCGGTTCGACCGCGCTCGCGTCGATCGTGACGCTGCGGTCGTAGGTCGCGCCCGGATCGCTGGAAAGCGATCGCCAGCGCGCGACCGCCTCGTCCCAGGCCTCGCCCTGCATCATCCCCGGGCGGTCGGCGAGATAGGCGAAGGTCACCTCGTCCGGGGCGATCATGCCGGCGCGCGCGCCGGCCTCGATCGACATGTTGCACACGGTGAGGCGCTCTTCCATCGTCAAGGCCGCGATGCCCGGGCCGCGGTACTCGATCACATGGCCGGTGCCACCGGAAACGCCGATCCGGCCGATGATCGCGAGGATCAGGTCCTTGGCGCTCACGCCGCGTTGCAGCCGCCCCTGCACTTCCACGGAGAAAGTCCTGGGCTTGCGCTGCAGCAGGCATTGGGTCGCGAGCACGTGACCGACTTCGGTGCTGCCAATGCCGAAGGCGAGGGCGCCGAGCGCGCCGTGGGTGCTCGTGTGGCTGTCGCCGCAGACGATGGTCATTCCGGGCCGGGTATGGCCCTGCTCGGGTCCGATCACGTGCACGATGCCGCGGCGCGGGTCGCCGAGGCCATACAGCTCGACGCCGAATTCCCTGGCGTTCTGCTCGAGCTGGCGGACCTGCTTTGCGGCATCGTCGAGCGGGATCTGCGCCTCGGCGAGCAACTGCTCGCGGCGCGTCGGCGTCGAATGATCCATCGTCGCCAGGGTGCGGTCCGGGCGGCGGACCTTGCGTCCGCTCGCCCGCAGCATCGAGAACGCCTGCGGGGAGGTCACCTCATGCGTGAGGTGCAGGTCGATGTAGAGCACCGCCGGGGTATCCGGGGTCTCGGCGACCACCTCGTGTTCAGCCCAGACTTTCTCGAACAGATTGCGCGCCGCCATGGTCGCTTCGCCTCCCGAAGGTGTCCGAGGTCTCAGGCGCGGTCCGACTCGAGCCAGGGCATGCGCGCGCGCAGCTGGGCCCCGACCTTCTCGATCGAATGCGTGAGATCCGCCTTCATGAGCTTGTTGTAGTTGCGCCGTCCGCGCTTGTTCTCCGAGATCCACTGGCGGGCGAACTTGCCCTGCTGGATCTCGGTGAGGATCTTGCGCATCTCTTTCTTGGTCGCCTTGTTGACCACCCGCGGGCCTCGCGTGAGGTCGCCGTACTTGGCGGTCTCGCTGATGAAGCGGTGCATCTTGGTGATGCCGCCCTCATGCAGCAGGTCGACGATCAGCTTGAGCTCGTGCAGACATTCGTAGTACGCGACCGCCGGCTGGTAGCCCGCTTCGACCAGGGTCTCGTAACCCTTGAGCACGAGTTCGGTTGCACCGCCGCAGAGCACCGCCTGTTCGCCGAACAGGTCGGTCTCGGTCTCCTCGGCGAAACTGGTCTCCAGCACGCCGCCGCGCGTGCCGCCGATGCCGTGGGCGTAGGCGAGCGCCTTCGCCTTGGCGCGGCCGGAGGAGTTCTGCGCGACCGCCATCAGGCAGGGCACGCCGCGGCCCTGCTGGTACTGGCGGCGCACCAGGTCGCCCGGACCCTTGGGCGCGATCAGCACCACATCGAGATCCTTGCGGGGTTTGATCTGCTTGAAGTGGATGTTGAAGCCGTGCGCGAACAGCAGCGTCGCGCCGGGGGAGAGCTCGGCCTTGATCTCGCCGTACAGCTCCTTCTGCGTGAGATCCGGCACCAGCATGGCGATCAGCTGCGCGCCCTTCACCGCAGCCTTCGGCTCCATGACCGCGAGGCCGTCCTTGCGGGCCTTCTTGAAGCTATCGCCCTTGCGTACTCCGACGACGACCTCGAAACCGCTGTCGCGCAGGTTGAGCGCGTGGGCGCGTCCCTGGCTGCCGTAGCCGAGCACGGCGATACGTGCGCCGCGAAGCGCCTTCTGGTCGACATCTTTCTGCGAATACAAACGCATGCGGGTCTCCTGATGAACCGGGTCTCTTGATTCGTCGACGAGCGCTGCGGCGCGCCTCGAGACCGGCGGCCGGCCTCAAGCGTTGGGCCTCGAAAACGCGGTGTAGAGCGGGGCTCGAACGAGCAGGCGATGACACCACATAATCCCCTATGATGCAAGGCGCCGGCCGCGTCGCCGGCGTCGAACGCGCAGCGAGGAATCGGTCCCATGACGAGCGAAATCGAACGCGAAACCGCGGCGCCGCGAACCGCATCCACAGGTTCCGGTCCGGCGCTGCCGTTGTGGCTCCTGCGCGAGGAGGAATTCGCCGCCTGGCTCGCCGCGAGGCCGGCACACGAGCGCCGCTGGATCACCGGGCAGGGATTCGCGGCCGAACGCGACCGCACGCTCCTCGTGCCGGACGCGGACGGCGCGCCCGCGCTCGCAGTCGCAGGTCTCGGCAAGCGTGCGCCCGAGTTGTCGTTCTGGCAGGCGGCGGGCGCGGCCGATCGGCTGCCACCGCGGCGCTACGTGGCCGCGCAGGAATGGAACGGCGCCGACGCGACCCGGCTCGCGCTCGGCTTCGCCTATGCCGCCTACCGCTTCGGCCGCTATCGGCAGGCGATCGCACCCGCGGCGAGCATCGAGCCGCCGCGCAACGCCGCTCTCGCCGAGGTCGAACGCACCGCCGAGGCGCTCGCGATGGCGCGCGACTGGATCAACACGCCGGCCGGGGATTTCGGTCCGGCCGAGCTGGCCGCTGCGGCGCGCGCGGTCGCGCGCAGGAATGGCGCGAAATACCGCGAGTGGGTCGGTGATGAACTTCTCTCGGCGGGCCTGCGCGCGATCCACGCGGTGGGTCGGGCGAGCGTCTCGCCGCCGCGTCTGATCGAGCTGCGCTGGTCGCCGCCCGGAGCCGAACGGCGCGTGATCCTGGTCGGCAAGGGTGTCTGCTTCGACAGCGGTGGACTCGACATCAAGCCGAGCACCGGCATGGCGCTGATGAAGAAGGACATGGGCGGCGCGGCGGTCGCGCTGGCGCTCGCCCACCTGTCGATGCGCGCCGGTCTTCGTGCCGAGATCGTCGTGTTGATCCCGGCGGTCGAGAATGCGATCGGCGGCAACGCCTATCGGCCCGGGGACGTGCTCACGACCCACAAGGGCCTGAGCGTCGAGGTCGGCAACACGGACGCGGAAGGCAGGCTCGTGCTCTGCGACGCGCTCTCGCTCGCCGACGCCGAAGGCGCCGATCTGATCCTCGACTTTGCGACCCTGACCGGGGCGGCGCGGGTCGCGCTCGGTCCGGAGCTGCCGGCGCTGTTCGGCACCGACCCGGATCTGGTCCGACAGATGGAGCGCGCCGGCTCTGCCGAGCACGATCCGCTCTGGCCGATGCCCTTGTGGGCGCCGTATGCCGAGGAACTCTCCAGCAAGGTCGCCGATCTGTCCAACGTCGCCGCCTCGAGCTTCGCCGGGGCGATCTTCGGGGCTCTGTTCCTGCAGCGCTTCGTGAGCCTCACGCCACGCTGGTTGCACCTCGACCTGTACGCCTGGAATCCGCGCGAACGTCCGGGACGCCCCGTCGGCGCCGAGCCGCAGGCGCTCAGAGCCGCCTACCGCCTGCTCGCCGACCGCTACGGCGTTGCGTGAGGGCGGGCACGCTGTTTATGCTGCGGCCGCTGTCGCGGCCACCGCGTCGTCACTCCTGAAAGCCAGACCCATGCCCAAAGCCGCCCCGCGCCGCCGCGCCAATTCCTCGAGATCCGCGAATTCGCCGAAAGGACCGAAAGCGCCGAAAGCGGTCGACACCCGCCGCTATTCGAAGCTGGTCGTCGACGGAATCAAACAGACCCCGGCGCGCGCGATGCTGCGCGCCGTCGGCTTCGCCGATCGCGATTTCGAGCGGCCCCAGGTCGGCATCGCCTCGACCTGGAGCAATCTCACCCCTTGTAACGTGCACATCGACGAGCTTGCGCGCCTCGCCGCGGCCGGCGTGCACCGCGGTGGCGCCAAGGCGGTCACCTTCGGCACCATCACCGTATCCGACGGCATCTCGATGGGCACGCCCGGGATGCGCTACTCCCTCGTGTCGCGCGAGGTCATCGCCGATTCGATCGAGACCGTGGTCGGCGCCCAGGGCTTCGACGGAGTGGTCGCGATCGGCGGCTGCGACAAGAACATGCCCGGCTGCATGATGGCGCTCGCCCGCCTCGACCGGCCCGCGGTGTTCGTCTATGGCGGCACCATCAGGCCGGGCGCCGAGCGACGCGACATCGTCTCCGTGTTCGAGGCGATCGGCGGCTACGCGAAGGGCGCCGTGAGCGAGCAGCAGCTGAAATACGTCGAGCGTACCGCGATCCCGGGGCCGGGATCCTGCGCAGGCATGTATACCGCCAACACGATGGCCTCGGCGATCGAGGCGCTCGGCATGAGCCTGCCGAACAGCTCGGCCCAGGACGCCGTGTCGGAACAGAAGCGTGAGGACTGCGAACGCGCGGGCGAAGCGGTCGTGCGCCTGATCGAGAAGGGCTTGAGGCCGCGCCAGATCATGACGCGCCGCGCCTTCGAGAACGCGATCACGGTGTCGATCGCGCTCGGCGGGTCGACCAATGCGGTGCTCCATCTGCTGGCCATCGCCTCGGCGGCCGGCGTGAAGCTCGCGCTCGACGACTTCACCCGCATCGGCCGCCGCGTCCCCGTGCTCGCCGATCTGCGGCCGAGCGGCCGGTTCTCGATGTCTGAACTGGTCGCGATCGGCGGCATCCAGCCGCTCATGAAGACCCTGCTGGAGGCCGGACTCCTGCACGGCGATTGCCTGACCGTGACCGGTGCGACGCTCGCCGAAAACCTGCGCGCGGCGCCGCCTTATCCTGCGGGCCAGCAGATCGTCCGGCCGCTCGCCGATCCGATCAAGAAGGACAGTCACCTCGTGGTGCTGCGCGGCAACCTCGCCCCGGACGGCGCGGTCGCGAAGATCACCGGCAAGGAGGGCCTGCGATTCGCGGGAACCGCGCGGGTATTCGATTCGGAGGAAAAGGCGCTCGAGGGCATCCTCGGCGGCGCGGTACGCGCAGGCGACGTGGTCGTGATCCGCTACGAAGGCCCGAAGGGCGGTCCGGGCATGCGCGAGATGCTGAGTCCGACCGGAGCGATCATGGGCAAGGGCCTCGGCCAGGACGTCGCGCTGATCACCGACGGACGGTTCTCGGGTGGCAGTCACGGCTTCGTGGTCGGTCACGTCTCGCCGGAAGCCGCGGTCGGCGGTCCGATCGCGCTGGTGCGCGATGGCGACCGGATCGTGATCGACGCGCGGCGGCGGCAGATCGTACTCGAGGTTTCCGAGGCCGAGTTGCGTCGACGCCGAAAGGCGTGGACGCCGCCAAAGCCTTATGCGCGCCGCGGTGCGCTCGCGAAATATGCGAGGTGTGTCAGCAGCGCAACGCTGGGCGCGGTGACCGATCTCGAATGACCGCAGTGCACTCACGCACGGGCTTTGAACGGCCGTCCAAGTCGTGCTTGCAGTGGGAGTGTGAACTGTGTCAGTCTTTGGCATCGCAGAGCGGAGCGGGCAGGGATTTAACCGACGAATCGGCTGATCCCCGGCGTTCTGCGCGCGTGTTTGAGGGGCGTGCGGCTTGCGCCTGGGAGTTGCCGGGCGCGAACGTGCTGGTCGTAGAACGAGTCAGGGGATAAGGTCGCAAGCGGAATTATGTACACGTACGAAGAACCATCACTCTTTTCCGGCAAGAGAGGCATCGCGTTTCTTGTCGTCATCCTGTTGCACGTCCTGCTCGGTTATGGTTTCTACGAAGGTCTCGCGAGCAAGATCGTCCACACGATCATTCCTCCGGTCCAGATCGCGCAGATCGACCAGCCGAAGAAGGACGACAAGCCTCCTCCTCCTCCTCCGAAGCTGCAGGACATCAAGCCTTACGTCCCGCCGCCTGAATTCGTCGACATCCAGGCTCCCGTCTCGAACTCCAACGCCATCACCCAGGTCACCCGCACGGTCGCTCCGGCGCCGGTCGCGCGTCCCGCGCCGCCGCGTCCCGTGGTGCGCACCGGTCCGCGTATCGACACTCACCACATCGTCGACGTGAACTCCTATTATCCGGACGCCTCGCGCCGCGCCGGCGAGGAGGGCGTGTGCCGAGCCCGTATCACGATCGGTACCGACGGTCGGGTGAGCGCGGCCGCCGTTCAACAGAGCACGGGTCATCCGCGGCTCGACGAGGCCTGTCTGAAGGTCGCGAAGGCATATCGGTTCTACCCCGCGACCGAGGATCACAAGCCCGTGGCCATCACCACGATCCTGCCGATCCAGTTCAAGATCACCAACGACGATGAATGACGCGCCGGCGGGGAAGGGTAGTCAGAAGAGATCCAAGAATTAAACGATCATTGAATCACTAATCAATTACTCATTTAACAGTTAGCTTAAGTAGAGGGAATCGGTCCATGTCAACGCAAGTCGTCAACAACCCCTATGGCCTCGGTGCGATGCTGCAGAACGGTGACGTCGTCACCCGTTCGGTGTTCGCGATTCTGGTGATCATGTCCCTGATGACGTGGTTCATCATGATCACGAAGTTCTTCGACCAGCGCCGGCTGCGCAAGCAGGGACGCGAGGCCGAGAAGGACTTCTGGGCGGCCAACAGCCTGAACGACGGCGTCGCCAAGCTGAAGGGCGACAACAATCCGTACCGCGCGCTCGCCGAGGCCGGCAAGGCCGCCTACGAGCATCACGAAGCGAACAAGTCGCGTCTGGCCGGTTCGATCGATCCCAGCGAGTGGATCACCCAGGCACTGCAGCGCACCGCCGACATGATCGTCGGCCGCATGCAGTCGGGCATGTCGGTGCTCGCCTCGGTCGGTTCGACCGCGCCGTTCGTCGGTCTGTTCGGCACGGTGTGGGGCATCTATCACGCGCTGATCGCGATTTCGCTGGCTGGCCAGGCGTCGATCGACAAGGTCGCGGGCCCCGTCGGCGAGGCGCTGATCATGACGGCGATCGGTCTGTTCGCGGCGGTCCCCGCGGTGCTCGGCTACAACATGCTGCTGCGTCGCAACCGCGTGATCCAGGAATACGTCACGCACTTCACGCACGAACTGCATGCGTTCCTCGTGTCGGGCGCGAAGATGAACCTCGGCGCGGCCAAGCCGGCTCCGGCATCGGCCAAGCCGGCCGCTCCCGCCGCCGCTCGCTAAGAGGCTCGACGCCCCATGGCGCTCAGCATTGATACGAGCGGTGATGGCGACGCGATGTCGAACATCAACGTCACGCCCCTTGTGGACGTGATGTTGGTGCTCCTCATCATCTTCATCATCACGATCCCCGTGATCGTGCCGCAGATCAACCTGACCCTGCCGACCGCGACCAACGTGCCTACGGTGACCAAGCCGGAGAACATCACGGTCTCGATCGACAAGGACGGGAACATCTACTGGAACACCAAGAAATTGTTGAACCAGGATGATCTGAGGTCCGAGCTGCGTTCCATCGTCTCGATGAACCCGCAGCCCGAGGTGCACATCCGCGGCGACATGAACACCCGCTATCTGTACGTCGGCCAGGTGCTGGTCGCCGCGCAGGAGATCGGGATCCGCAAGGTCGCGTTCTTGACGACGCCCGATCACCTCGGCGCGCAGTAGGAGATTCATCGATGGCTATGCAAATGGGAGGAGACGCCGGCGGCGCGATGGCCGACATCAACATGACGCCGTTGATCGACGTCATGCTGGTGCTCTTGATCATCTTCATCATCACCATCCCGGTGATGACGAACGCGGTCAAGATCGACAATCCGCTGCCGCCGCCGCCGAACTTCGTGCCGCCGCCGCCGCCGCCGGTGATCAACCTGTCGATCGACTTCGACGGCACGTTGAGCTGGAACGGCACGCAGGTCACGCGCGCTCAGATGGACGACTACATCCTGCAGTCGGCGTCGCAGGACCCGCAGCCCGAAGTGCACATCACGGTGGACAAGTTCGCGAAGTACGACATCGTCGCGAAGGCTCTGGCGGATCTGCAGAGCCGCGGGATGAAGAAGATCGGCTTCGTGAACAACAGCCTGTTCTAGAAGACAGGGTTTTTTCCGTAGACACTCCGGCGCGCCGCCCAGACGATAAAGGGTTTCGCGCCGTTTCTTTATAGAGAGGTTCGATGACGATGCCCGCGAAAATCACTCAGCAACGCCGCTCCGCTAAAGTTCGCGCCGCCGGCACCCGGCTCATCTCCGGGCTCGCGCTCGCCGCCCTGGTGGGAGTCGCGGGATCGCACGCCGCTCAGGCCGCCCCGGCCAAGCAGACGATCAGCTCCAAGATTGCGCGCGAAATGATCGCCGCGCAGAAGGCGCTGCAGGGCGGCAAGTACGCCGACGGTCTGAAGAACCTCCAGGCCGCCGAGGCGAAGGGCGGGTTGACGCCGTTCGATCACAAGACCATCGACGACCTGAAGGCCTACGCCTACGTCAAGATGAACAACATGAAGGGCGCGGAGCAGGCCTGGGAGGCCGCACTGCAGACCGGAGCCGCCTCGCCCCAGGACCAGCAGCGGTTCACGCGCGCCGTGTTCCAGTTGAGCTACAACGCCAAGGAATATCCGAAGGCGATCGAATACGGCAAGAAGATGGTCGATCTGGGCCTCGGCGGGGCCGATATCTATGCCGTCATTGGCCAGAGCTATTACCTCACCAACAACTGCAAGGACGCGAGCGCCTACATGGACAAGGCGATCGCGGCGACCCGTCAGGAAGGCAAGGCGCCGCAGGAGGCGTTCTACCAGATCAAGCTGCGCTGCGCGTTCAACGCGAAGGACACGGCGGGCGAGATCCAGGGTTATTCGGACCTGGTGCGACTCACCAACAAGCCCGACTACTGGAACGCGTTGTTGCGCATCGAGCGGCAGAACGAGAAGGAAGACCGCAACATCCTGATGATCTACCGCCTGATGTACAACACCAACTCGATGCGCGAGACCAGCGACTACATCGAGATGGCGCAGTTGCTCGGCGACGCGGCCCTCCCCGAGGAGGCGCAGAACGTCGTGCAGAAGCTGATCGCGAGCGGCAGCGTGGCGCCCGCGCAGCAGGACCGCGTGAACCGGCTGTTGAAGGAATTGCAGAAGCGCGTCGCGACCGACAAGGCGGGACTCGCCAGCTTCGAGAAGGAAGCGGACAAGAGCCCGGCGGGCCAGCTCGACGTGAAGATGGGTGAGGTCTACTACGGCCTCGGCAACTTCGAGAGCGCCGTGCAGATCATCAACAAGGGTCTGGCCAAGGGTCAGGTGAAGAACCTGGGCGAAGCCTACGTCTACCTGGGCCTGTCCTATCAGGCTCTGAAGAACCCGGCGGCGGCGAAGAAGGCGCTCGCCCACCTGAAGGGTCTGCCGTCCATGCCGGACAATATCCAGAAGCTCTGGCTGCTGTACGCGGCGACGCTCAGCTGAGCCGATTCCAAGGAGATACGCGATGACCATCAAAGTCGGTGACCGGATGCCCGCGGGCGGCTTCACGCGGATGACCAAGGACGGTCCCCAGAAGCTCTCGACCGAGGATCTGTTCAAGGGCAAGACGGTCCTGCTGTTCTCGGTGCCGGGCGCGTTCACCCCGACCTGCGACGCTCGCCATCTGCCGGGCTTCGTCGATCAGGCGGAGGCGCTGCGCGCCAAGGGCGTCGACACGGTCGCCTGCATGGCCGTGAACGACGTGTTCGTCATGAACGCCTGGGGCAAGAGCGCGAACGTCGGCGACAAGGTACTGATGCTCGCCGACGGCAACGGCGAGTACGTGAAGGCGCTCGGTCTCGAGCTCGACGCGAAGGGCTTCGGCATGGGGATGCGCGGTCAGCGTTTCGCCCTCGTCGTGAAGGATGGCGTGGTGACGCAGCTGCACGTCGAGAAGCCCGGCGAGTTCAAGGTCTCCTCGGCCGAGCATCTGCTCGGCCAGCTCTGAGCGAGCCCGGGCTCCGATATCTCAGACACCGCGGCCGGCTGGCGTGCGCAACGCCAGTTCGGCCGCGCGGTCGATCACCGCTTCCTGATGGGCCAGCAACTCGTGGCCCGCCATCGCCATGAATTCGCCGAGGTAGGGATCGGCGGCGGGTGTGCGCCGGCCGGAGAGTTCCTCGATCACCGCGAGGCCGCAGAACGGCACGTAGGCATTCGAGTAGCCCCCCTCGTGCATCGCCACGATCCGCCCCCGACAGATCGCCTCGGCCGCGCCGATCACCAGGCGCGCCATGATGCGGTAGGTCTCGCTCGTGGCGAGCATGCGGCCGATCGGATCCATCATGTTCGCGTCCAGCCCCGAGGCGATCACGATCAGCTCCGGCCTGAAGCGCAGCAATGCCGGTATCACCACGCGCTCGAACGCGGCTACGTAGGCTCCGTGGCCGCTGCCAGGGGGTAGAGGCAGGTTCAGGTTGGTGTGCGCGGCGGCGCCCTCGCCGGTCACCTCGATGAATCCCGAGTCGAGCGGAAAGCAGCGGTCCTGATGCACCGAGATCGTGAGTACCGACGGGTCCGAGAGGAAGGCGGTCTCGGTGCCGTTGCCATGGTGGACGTCCCAGTCGACCACGGCGATCCTGCCGAGCCCATGCACGCGCTGGGCGTGCTTGACCGCGATCACCGCGTTCCCGAACACACAATAGCCGCGTCCGCGGTCCGGTTCCGCATGATGGCCGGGAGGCCGCACCAGCGCATAGGCGTTGGCGACCCGTCCAGAGACCACCGCGTCGACGGCGCAGATGCCGCCGCCCGCGGCGAGCCGGGCGATCTCGTAGCTGCCGTGGCCGATCGAGGCACTGTCGCCGATCGGCCCGCCGCCCCGCTCGGACAGGGAGCGCACGAACTCGACGTAGCGCGGCGTATGGAAGCTGGTCAGTTCCTCGACGGTTGCGGCGCGCGGCGGGATCGGCACCAGGGAGTCGCCGAGACCGCTCACGGCGAGCAGCGACAGGAGTCGCCGCTTGGTCGAGGGGCTCTCGGGGTGCGGTTCCGGCTCGGCGTACTCGCTGACCGCGTCGAATCCCGCGCCACTGCCGGGATCGTGCCAGAAATAGCGTTCATGGGAGACGAGGCCGGTGGCGTGCATCGGGAGACTCCTGTCGAGGCTTGGGTCGGGGCGGCGGCTCAATAGCCCGCCGTCAGTCCGAAATCGATCGGCAGGGCGGCGCCCGTGATCGGAGCCGCCTGCGCCGAGGCCAGATAGTGCGCGAACTCGGCGATCTCCTCGGCGCTTGCGAAGCGCGCTCGCCGACCCTGCGGGTAGCGGGCGAGCAGCCGCGCTTTGTAGCCCTCCGGGTCGCCACCGCCGTATTCGCTCGCCTGGAATTCGATCATCGGCGTGGCGACGTCGCAGGGACAGACCGCGTTGACGCGGATGCCGCGGGGGGCGAGTTCGAGCGCGAGCGATCGCGTCAGCAGCACGAGTCCGCCCTTGGATGCAGAGTAGATGCTCGCCCCGGCGTTGCCGACCAAACCGGCGTCCGATGCGATGTTGACGATGCAGCCGCCGCTTCGTTCGAGGTGGGGGATCGCGTGGCGGATCACGAAGAACGGCCCCTTGAGGTTCACCGCGACCGCTCGGTCGAACTGCGCCTCGGTCGCCTCCTCGGCGGGCCCTTCGACCCAGACGCCGGCGCTGTTGACCACCACGTCGATCCGCTCGAAGCGCTCGACCGTCCTTCGCACCAGGCGTTCGCACTCGCCCGGTTCGGCGACGTCGGTGGGCACGCCGAGCACCCGTCGCTGCTCGGGATCCAGCGACTCGACCGCCGCGGTGAGACGGGGCTCGTCGCGATCGGCGATCACGACCCGGTCGCCCCCGGCGAGAAAACGCCGCGCGATGGCGAGGCCCATGCCGCTCGCCCCACCGGTGACCAGGATCGCTCTCATGGGTGAGGTTCCGGGCCGCCCCGCTTGTGTTCCTGGAGGATGTTGCCGCCGTCGACGACCAGCGTCGCTCCGTTCACGTAGCTCGCGTCCGGCGAGGCGAGGAACGCCACCGCGGCGGCGATCTCCTCGGGCCGGCCGGGCCGCCCGACCGGGGTCTGCCGGCCCGCGGCGAGTTCGTCGGCGGTCGACGACCCGGTGGCGATCCAGCCGGGCGCGACCGCGTTGACCGTGACACCGTGCGGGCCGGCCTCGAGCGCCAAGGCGCGCGTGAGGCCATCGAGTCCGGCCTTCGCGGCCGCGTAGGCCGAGGAACCGGGGATCGCGACATAGGGTCCGGTCACCGATCCCACGTTGACGATCCGCCCGTAGCCGGCGGCGATCATGGCCGGCAGGAAGGCGCGCGTCGCGCAGAACGCGGTCTTCAGAGTGGCCGCGATCGCACTGTCCCAGTCCGCCTCGGCGTACTCTGCGAACGGCCGGCTCACCGCGGGGCGTCCGACCGAGCTCATGCCGGCGTTATTGACCAGCGCGACCAGGGGCCCGACCGCCTCGGCGAGTCGTCGTGCCGCCGCGTAGTCGGTCAGGTCCGCGACGTAGGAGCGTACCGCGCACCCCTCGCGCCGCAGCGCCTCCGCCCGCTCGTGCACCCGGTCGGTGGTGCTCGTCAGGGCGAGTGCGTAGCCCGCGGCGGCGAGGCGCCGGGCGATCGCGAAGCCGATACCCTGCTCGGATCCCGCTCCGGTCACCAGCGCCGTGCCTGCCGCCGACATGCTTCGCCGCCCCCGACTCAGAAGCTGTAGTTGGTGGTCACTCCGTAGGTGCGCGGCGCATAGCCGCGCGCGAAGTAGTTCGTGTCGAAATTCACCGGGAACCCGTTCAGCGGCGTCGTCGCGAGATCACGCGAAACGAAGGTCGGCTTGTGGAAGTTGAACGCGTTGTCCACCCAAAGCGACACGTCCAGGCCGCCGAAGTGCAGTCCGCCGCGAAGGTTGACGATGTCGACCTGCGGCAGTCCCGGCAGGGTCGGGTCGTCGTTCGGCGCGTTGGCCGGATCCTGGTAGGGCACCAGCGAGTTCTGCGCGGTCGAGTGCTGGAAGTCCGCGCGCAGGTAAGGGCGGTGCGGCAAGGCGGTGAACACGTACTCGGCGTTCGCGGTCACGTTCCAGGGCGCGCTCGGCAGGTGATCGCCCTGGGTGACCAGCGGGTAGACCCCGGCGAGCGACACGTCGTTCGAGTAGGCGGCGCTCGTGTAGGCGGTCGTGAGACCCAGGGTCAGGTTCTCAGTGGGCCGCCAGGACAGCTCGACGTCGCCGCCCTTGCCGGTGACCGAACCGAGGTTGTAGTCGAAGCCGAGTCCGCAGGTGAGGTAGACGAACTGCTGAATGTTGTTCCAGCGGATGTAGTAGATCGAGGCGCTGATCTGCAGGCGGCGCTGGAACAAGGTGTTCTTCGAACCGAGTTCGTACTGCCAGAGCGAATCGGAGGCGAAGGTCGGCGGCTGTTGAGGCAGGCCCGCGGTGCAGTTCGGCGGCAGGCTCGCGTTGATGCCGCCGGGCCGGAAGCCCTTCGAGGCGCTGACGTAGTAGAGGCTGTCGGCGTCCGGCTGATAATCGATCACGAAGCGCGGCGTGACCGGGTTGTCGCTGCCGGAGTTGGTGCTGACGATGGTCAGGTTCGACAGCAATGCGCCGCTTTCGTTGATCGCACCCGTGTAGCTCAGGTGAGAGTAGCGCAGGCCCGCGGTCGCCTTGATCCGCGGCGTGATCTTGTAGGACAGCTCGCCGAACAAGGCGACCTGCTTGTCGATCATGCTGAACTGGGGCTGTCGATAGGCGTTGCCCGGCGTCGTCGGTCCGCCGACATCGACGCTGTAGATCTGCTCGGTCGAGTTCTCGTGCACATGCGCGTAGTACAGGCCCGCGGTCCACTGCAGCGGGTTGCCTTCGTCCACCGAGCTCGCCCGCAGTTCTTCGGTGAAGTTGTCCTGCCGGTCGGTGAAGTAGGCCGAACTCGTGTCGGTCGGCGCGGTGTACTGGTTGTACAGGAAGATCGTCGGCACCCACTGCGAGTAGTCCGAGATCGAGTGCTGCGCGCGCGAGAAGTACGAGGTGTTCGAGGTGATCTGCGCCTCCGGCAGGCTCCAGTCGACCTTCAGGGCGCCGATGTACCAGGGGTCCGTGCTGGGATTTCGCTGCAGATTGCCGTCATTGTAGACGTTGCGCGCCGGGTCCGACAGGTTCAACCAGTAGACGCTCGAGTCGTTGATGTGCAGCGTCTGTACGTAGATCGACGGCGTCACCGCCAGGCTGTCGACCGGCTTCCACTTCACGGCGGCGCGGAACGTGGCGGTATCGCTCCAGTTCGCGTTGCGCTCGGTGATCGCGGCGACCGTCGGCGATCCGGAGTAGACCGTGGCCGGGGCCGCGCCGTAGCACGGCGAGCAGTTCACGAGGGTGCTCGGCGGCGGGTTGTAGGCGACGCGGTTGACCCAGCCGCCGTCCCGCCGGTACGAGGCGCTCACGCGAAAGCCCAGCTTGCCGTCGATGATCGGTCCGCCGAACGCCGCGCCCGCTTCGTAGTTCTGGCTTCCGCCGTCGATCTGGCCGAGTTCCGCGCGTGCGAACCCGCTGTAGCTGTGCAGGCCGGGCTCGGGCGTGATGAAGCGGATCGTGCCGCCCTCCGATCCGGCGCCGAACAGCGTGCCCTGCGGTCCTTTGAGGACCTCGACCCGCTGTAGATCGAACAGCGAGGGGAAGGGGTTGACCGTGCCGAAGTTCAGGTGCCGTGTCTGGATCGGCGTGTCGTCGACGTAGATTCCGGTGGTGGCGGCGCCGGCCGTCGAATCGATGCCGCGGATCGCGATGTCCGAGCCCTCGTCGTTGTAGTTGCCCGACACGCTGTTGCCGTTGCGCAGGAAGTTGATTCCCGGCGCGACCCGCGTCAGATCGTCGATGTTGTGCAGCTGCTGCTTCTCGAGCGCCTGCCGGCCGAACGCGGCGATGCTCATCGGCACGTCCATCAACCGTTCGGTGCGCCGCTCGGCGGTGACCACGATCTGTTGCAGGGCATCGGTCCCGGATCCGGCGGCGGCCGAAGCGTCGGGCGCGTCGGCGCGTGCGGTCGATGCCGAGGCCATGGCGATGCTGGCAATCGCGGCGGCGAGCGTCGGTGTGGCGGCGTGGGCGGGCGAACGAAGGCGGCGATGCATGTCGGTTTTCTCCCTCAACTGACCGGATACGTGAACACGTGCTTGTAGGTGCCAAGATAGACGAAGACGACGGCGTCGGCGACGCCGTCGATGGCGCGGATCTTCTCGTTGATCACTCGCAACAGGTGCTCGTGGCTCTCGCAGACGATCTCCGCGAGGAGATCGTAGACGCCGGCGGTCGCGACCACGTAGATCGATTCCGGAATCGCGCTGATCGCCCGGGCGGTCCTGCGCGCGTCGCCGCGCGACTTGACTCCGACCATGGCCATGGCCTTGGCGCCGAGCCGCACCGGATCGGTGACCGCAGCGATCTGCATCAGGCGCCGATCGAGCAGGCGCTGGACGCGCCGTCGCGCCGCGGCCTCGGACAGTCCGACCCGTCCGCCGAGCCGCCCGTAGGGCATGCGCCCGTCCTTCTGGAGCTCGCGAATGATCGCGACGTCGACGGTGTCGAGCCCGGGATCAGCCGGTGGCCGCGAACGGGTCATGGCAATTCGTTGTATGGCTCGCAGAGGTCGACTAATATCGTCACGAAATATCGGATTGGCGACTGATTTCGTCGTCCATGTCGATGCTAGTCGCGGCATTCGTCGCTGTCAACGCGTCGCGACACGGACCGACGGCTGCTGGAGAAGCGCGCACATGGCGAACGAAGATCTCATCGGAGCCGGACCCTCGGCCGGAGCCGGATCGGCGACGAATCCGCGGAAGGGCCGCCGCGGCATCGACCGCGAGCGTCTACGCGCGCTGCAGGCGCGCGAGTTGCAGAGTTTCGCGGAGCTGCATCCGCGCTCGCGCGCGATGCACGAGCGTGCGGCGGGTTCGATGCTCTCGGGTGTGCCGATGCCGTGGATGTCGCGCTGGCCGGGCGGATTTCCGCTGTACGCGTCCCGCGCCGGCGGTGCGGCCGTCTTCGACGTCGACGGTCATTCCTACGTGGATCTGTGCCTCGGCGACACCGGTGCGATGGGCGGTCACGCGCCGCCGGCGGTGGTCGAGGCGGTGCGCGCACAGATCGCCCACGGCGCCACGATGATGCTGCCGACCGAGGACAGCCTGCGCGCGTCCGAGAATCTCGCCAGCCGTTTCCGCCTCCCCTACTGGCAGTTCACGCTCTCGGCGACCGATGCGAACCGCACGGTGCTGCGCCTTGCGCGGCAGATCACCGGCCGGCCGAGGGTGCTGGTGTTCAGCTACTGCTATCACGGCACCGTGGATGAAACCTTCGCCGTGCGCGACCCGAGCGGCGCGACGCGCTCGCGCGAGGGCAACGTCGGGCCGGCGGTGGATCCGGCCTCGACCACCCGCGCGGTCGAGTTCAACGACCTCGCGCAGCTCGAGGCGGCGCTGGCCGACGGCAGCGTCGCCTGCGTGCTCGCGGAACCGGCCATGACCAACATGGGAATCGTGCTGCCGCAGGCCGGCTACCATGCCCAATTGCGTGCCCTGACGCGCCGCTATGGCAGCCTCCTGGTGATCGACGAGACCCACACCTTCTCGGTCGGCTACGGCGGCTGCACGCGGGCCTGGGGCCTGGAGCCGGACTTCCTGACCATCGGCAAGTCGATCGGCGGCGGCGTCGCCTGCGGCGCGCTCGGCATGAGCGGGACGATCGCCGAACGGGTGCGTTCGCAGTCCGGCGTCGATTACGAGGATACGGGCGGGGTCGGCGGCACCCTCGCGGGCAACGCGCTCTCGGCCGCGGCCATGCGTGCGACCCTGGAAGGGGTGCTGACCGAGGATGCCTTCGAACGGATGATCGCGCTCGCCACGGACCTGTGCCGTGGAATCGCCTCGGTCATCGAGGATCGGGGCCTCGCCTGGAACGTCGTCCAGCTCGGCTGCCGGGTGGAGTATGCCTTTCGGGCGACGCCGGCGCTGAACGGCAGCGAAGCGCATGCGGCCGCCGATCGCGAGCTCGAGTCGTACCTGCATCTCTATCTGCTCAATCGCGGCGTGCTGATCACGCCGTTCCACAACATGGTCCTGATCTCGCCCGCGACCACGGCCGAGGACGTCGCCCGCCACGACCGGCTGTTCGCCGCCGCGGTCGACGAGCTCCTCGGAGCCGGGTGAGGCGCCGGGCGGCGGCGCGGGTGCGGCGCAGGTGAGCACGCTCAGGAAGACCCTCGGTTACTGGGACCTCGTGCTCTACGGTCTCGCCTACATTGCGCCGATTGCGCCGTTCTCGACGATCGGCTTCGTCTGGGACGCCTCCAAAGGACTGATCGCGCTCGCGTATGTGCTCGGCGGCGTGTGCATGTACTTCACCGCGAAGAGTTACGCGATCATGAGCGAGCAGGTGCCGAGCGCCGGCTCGGTGTACGGATTCGCACGCCACGCGCTCGGGCCGCTCGCCGGGTTCCTCTCGGGCTGGCTGATCCTGCTCGACTACCTGCTGATCCCCGCCTTCGTTTTTGTGCTGATCGCGGTGGCGCTCGGCACTCTCGTGCCGGGAGTCGATCGCTCGGTCTGGATCGTCCTGATGGTGCTCTCCACCCTCGGCGTCAACTGGTTCGGGCTGACGGTGACGGCGCGCGCCAACATGGTGGCGGTCGCGATCCAGACGATCGTCACGGCGGGATTCATCGCCCTGTGCGTCGCCGCGATCGTTCACGGCAAGGGAACGGGCTCGATGAGCTTCGCGCCGTTCTGGAATTCCGCGTCATTCGACGGCGGCGCACTGCTCACCGCCACCTCCATCTGCGTGATGTCCTTTCTCGGCTTCGACGCGATCTCGACGCTCTCCGAGGAGGTCGCCGGCGACGATCCTCGGCTGATCGGCAGGGCGATCATCGGCGTGCTGGTGATCTCCG
>JAGWPY010000145.1 GCA_028870275.1 Gammaproteobacteria bacterium
AGAAGCTCGCCGCCTTCAGATCGAGCACGCGCTCGCCGCGCTGATTGTGCAGCTCCCACGACCAGCGCACGATGCCGGTCGTTCCGGACGAGGAAACCCGGCTTTCGAGCACGGTGATCGTCAGCCGCAGCTCATCGTCAGGCCGCACCGGGCTTTCCCAGCGGATATGATCGACGCCGGGCGACCCGATCGACTCCGAGCCCGCAAGAACGCAGTCCACCGCCAGCTCCATCGCGATCGCACACGTCATCCAGCCGCTCGAGATCAGCCCGCCCCAGCGACTCGCCGCCGCGAGCGCCGCATCGACGTGGAACGGCTGTGGGTCGTAGCGTCGCGCGAAGTCGACGATCTCCTCGGCGCCGACCCGGCGCGGGCCCGCGCCGAAGCGCGCACCGGGATGGAAATCCGCGAATCGCATCGTCCCTCCGTGTGTACCGTCAACGAACGCCCGACACCTTATCGTCCGCGTCGGACGCTGTCGACGGTGCGCCGAGATCCGCGGCCAGTTGCGCGTCGATCCCCGCCCCCTCGAGCCAGTCCCGCCGCTGCGAAGCCTCGAGTGCGTGCTGCGAATCCAGCAAGACCATGGTGCCGAGCAACTCGGCCATCGCCAGTACCTCGGCGAGCGGACCGGATCCCGAGCCGGACAGAGCCGTCGCGAATCTCTCCGGCATCTGCCATTCCGCGACGACGCGCTGCGCGACCTGCGGCGCGAGCTGCAGGGTGAGGTCGGCGCACATCTTCGCGTCGACGGCGAACCGCGGATTGCGAGAATACACGTCACCGATCGCGCCGTGCAGGACCAGGGGTCCGAGCGCGTTCACCAGAACCACGAACGCGGACTCGAATCGATCCATGCCGCGCGCCGCGGAGTAGCGCTCACCGATCGGCACTGCGAGCTCGGTGCGTCGCCACAACAGTCGCGGGAGCCGCGGAAAATTGCGGCTCGTTGCCCGAAACACCGGGCGCAGCATCGCGGTCGCGAGCATCGCGCGCAGGGCGTCGAGTCCGCAAACGGCGAGCGCGCGCCTGACGGTGCCGATGCGTCCGGCGGGGGTTCGGTACAGGCTCGAGTTCGCCATGCGCAGCACGTCGGCCGCGAGCACCGGATCGAGCTCGATCATGCGCGCGATTCGTTCGGAGGCCGAGCGCGGGTCGTCGAGCGCCTGCATGAGCTGCGGCAACAGCGCGGGGCGGCGCGGGAAGAACTCGAGCTTCAATACGTCGACCCGCAGCAGGGCCTCGACGTTCTCCCGAACCCGGCGGCTGATCGACTCCGACGGCGGTGCCTGCGGCCTGCTCGCATAGCAGAGCCGCCAGAGTCTCTCGCTGGCGAGAACATGCGCATGGGCGAGTCGCGCGGGATCGACCGTCGGGCAGACCCGCTCGGACCGGGACCGCGCATGCGGTAGTGCGCGGATCCGCCGCGCGGCGAAGCGCCGCCGGACCAGCCAGCCGGACGCAGCGAGCACGGGACCGAGCAGCAGCAGCGAAGAATCGTCCATCGTGCCACGTACCTCGTTCGGCGGGGGCTGAACGCCGGGTCGGCGCCGCAAACCTGCCCGCCGATTTATCGGCCGTTTGGAAGATTCCTTGACATCCCCCGGGGCGACACCGCCGGCCGGCCCTCGACCAAGCGGGCTATTTCATCTCGCCGCTCGGGAGAGGCGAGACCACGTTGACGATCCGTTCGCCGCGGAACAGGAAGCGGTAGGTCTTGTCGCCGACATAGGTGCCGCGCGCGTCCTTGGCATCGATGGTCGCGCGCACGACCCAACCATGACGACGCACCTCGTGCATCAACAGCGCCCCGGTGATCATGCGCTGCGAACCGCGCTCGGGCGCGCTCACCTCCCGAAAGCGAACCGACTCCGGGTCGCGCAGATGCGCGTCGAAATACCCGACGATCGCCTGACGATAGTGCACGGGTGCGTCGCCGTACTTGGGATCGTGGATCGCCGCGGAGACGGGGCTCGCGACCGCCGACCGCGCGGCCCCAGCCGTCGTGACCGCATCCTCCGCACCGGCCGAAGCGGCCGCCCCGTCCGCGCCCGCATTCGCGCCCGCGCCAGGACCCGCACCCGCGCTCCAGAGATCCACGAGGCAGATCCAGGTCCCGTCCGACCGCCGGCGCCAGATCTCCGAGCGCATGCCTTGATCGGATTCACCGCGATCCGCGGCGGGCCGGGAGAAGGTCCAATGATAGGGACCGTGCAGATAGGCGAGGTCCCCGCTTGCATCGACCCGCAACCGCTGCGGTTGCCAGGCGAGGCCTTGTGGATCGCGCTGCACGAGCATCCCCAGCGCCGCGCGAATGGCGGCTTTGCCCTTCACCAGACCGCCCTGCGGAGTCAGCAGGATGGCGTCATCGGCGTAATAGGCGAGCCAGGCATCGGCATTGGCGGCGCTGGCGGCCGCCGCCAGACCCGCATCCGCACGACGCACGGCCGCCGCCGCCGACGGTGTGGGAGCCGCGGGGGTCACGGGCCCTGCATGACCGACACCGGGCAAGAGGGTCGTGAGGAGCGCGGCTAACGCCACGAATGAGCCGATGATTGGAAACTTTTGCATGCGACGGCCCTCGAACCTTTGCTGGCGTGGGAACCCGGGGCGCAGTTTAGCCGAAGGGAAGGCGGGTCAGGCTCGGCCTTGGTCGCAACGCGGTGCAATGTTAGTCTTACTGATTACGAACGACATCCGTATCCGATCGCCGTGAAGACCCTGTTCAGACCGCTGGCGCTTTTGCTGCTGCTGCTCACCGCGCAGCAGGGCGCGGTGCTGCATGAACTCGGCCATCTGGCGAGCGCCTTGGGCGCAACGCATGCGGTGGCCAAGTCGCCGCAGACCGAAGCGCCTTGCGCCCTGTGCCCCGCTTTCGCACAGGTGGTCGTGCCGGCCTGCAGTCACCCCTACCCGACGCCGACGCTCGCGCTCGCGACCGCGGCTCGCCATCGCGAACCACAGCTGCGCGTGCCGGATTCGACGGCGCCGCGGCCCCGCAGCCGCGGACCTCCCTTCTTCAGCTGATCGACCTTGCTTCCGATCCGGCCCGGGCTCACGCCCCGGCCGGTCTGTCGATCATTGCTGGAGTGGGTACATTGATTCGAACCAGATTCGCGCGCCTGGCGCGCTTCGGCCTTGCGGCCCTTGGGTCGCTCGCCTGTTTCACCGCGGCCTATGCCGATACCGCGCAGGGCGCTGCGCTTACCGAGCTGCAGACCGTCGTCGTCAGCGCACGGCACCTGGACGAACGTCGGGCGGGCATACAGACCCAGACCGGCGCCTCGGTCTACACGATGGATTCGCGCGCGATCGCCGCGACACCGGGCGGGGACAACACGCTCCTCAACCAGGTCGTACTGCAGGCGCCCGACGTGACCCAGGATTCGTTCGGACAGTTTCACGTGCGCGGCGAACACGACGGCCTGCAATATCGCATCAACGGCATCGTACTGCCCGAGGGTATCAGCGTGTTCGGCCAGGCGCTCGATCCACGCCTGATCCGCTCGATGAGTCTGATCACCGGCGCCCTGCCGGCCGAGTTCGGACTGCGCACGGCGGGGATCATCGACATCACCACCAAGAACGGACTGGAGATCCCGGGCGGCTCGCTCTCGCTCTACGGCGGAAGCCACGGCACCGTGCAACCGAGTGTCGACTACGCGGGCGGCATCGGACCCTTGAGCTATTTCGTCTCCGGCGACATGCTCCGCAACGACCTCGGTATCGAGTCGCCCGACGGCCGCTCCAATCCGATCCACGACCATACGACGCAGTACCACGGCTTCGGTTACCTCGAGGACGTCCTCGACGACCATGATCGCCTCGCCCTGATGCTCGGCAGCTCGGTCGGCCGGTTCCAGATACCCGACCTCTACGGTCAACAGCCCTCGCTTGGACTCTCGGTCGATGGACAGACGACCTTCCCCAGTCAGAACCTGAACGAGAATCAGCGAGAGGTCACGCAGTTCGGCGCCGGCAGCTGGCAGCATTCGGCCGGTCGGCTCGACCTGCAGAGTTCTGTGATCGCCCGTTACTCGAGCCTGACCTTCATACCCGATCCGCTCGGCGATCTGCTGTTCGACGGCATCGCACAGCACGCCTTCAAGCAGAACGTCGCCTACGCGGCGCAATCCGACGCGGTCTACCGGTTGAACGCGCTGCATTCCCTGCGCGCCGGCGTGTTCCTGCAGACCGATCACTCGGTGAGCGATGCGAGCTCGGCGGTGCTGCCCACCGATCCGAGCGGCGTGCCGTTCGGCGACGTGCCGACGACGATCCAGCAGAGCGGATCCCGAACCGAGTGGATCCAGAGCCTCTATCTGCAGGACGAATGGAAGCCCTGGGAACGGCTGACGGTCAATTATGGCCTGCGCTTCGATCGTTTCACGGCCTACACGAGCGCCCATCAGATCAGCCCGCGTGTCAACGCCGTCTGGACGCCGCGTCCGGGGACCGCCGTGCACGCGGGATACTCGCGGTACCTCTCGCCGCCGCCGTTCGAGCTGGTCGGGGCCGGGGACGTCGCGGCGTTCGCGAACACGAGCGCCGCGCCGCCGAACACTCAGGACGGCGCGCCCCGTCCCGAGCGCGCGAACTATTACGACGTCGGCTTGACCCAGCGGGTCGGTTCGCGCCTGCGGGTCGGCGTCGACACCTACTACAAGCAGTCCACCGACCTGATCGACGAGGGACAGTTTGGCGCGCCGATCATCCTCACTCCGTTCAACTATCGCTACGGCAAGCAGTACGGCGCGGAGTTCACCGCCAATTACGCCCATGAACACCTGCAGGCCTACGTGAATTTCGCGGCGCAGCGGGCGCTGGGCAAACAGATCGAGTCGTCGCAGTTCAATTTTTCCCCGGCGGATCTCGCCTACATCGCCCGCAACTTCATCGATCTCGACCACGAGCAGCGCCTCACGGCCTCCGGTGGGATCGCCTACGCGGTCGATCACACGCGGGTGAGCGCCGATCTGCTCTGGGGTTCCGGCCTGCGGGCCGACCTCGCGCTGCCCACGGGCGTCACGACCGCCTACGGCGGTTCCGGCATACCGAACGGCGCCCACCTGCCCTATTACACGCAGGTGAATCTCGGCCTGAGCCACGTGTTCAGGGTCGAGAATCTCGGGCCGCTGACCGCCCGACTCGATCTGATCAATCTTTTCGATGCCGTTTATCAGATACGCAACGGCACCGGAATCGGCGTCGGCGCGCCGCAGTACGGGGCGAGACGCGGCGTCTTCGTCGGAGTCTCACAGAAATTCTGAGCGGCGATCGGCGGCGCGGCCATTCAGGCGCGTCCGCCGCGATCGCGCAACTCATCGACCAGCACCCGCTGGTTCTCCGAATAGTCGATCGGCACGGCGACCAGGTGCACGCCGCCCGAGCGGAACGCCGCCTCGAGGGTCGGCCGCAGGTCCGCGATCGCCGCGACGCGCGTGCCCCGGGCGCCGTAGGCCTCGGCGTATTTGACGAAGTCCGGATTGCCGAACTGCATGCCGAAGTCTGCGAAACCCTGCACGGCCTGTTTCCAGCGGATCATTCCGTAGGCTCCGTCCTCGAGCACCACGACCACGATGCCGAGGCCAAGCCGCACGGCCGTCTCGAGCTCCTGGCTGTTCATCATGAAGCCG
>JAGWPY010000146.1 GCA_028870275.1 Gammaproteobacteria bacterium
GCGCCGGCGCGGCCGGCGCCGCGCCTCCTGCGGCCGGCACGGGCGCCGCCGCGGCTCCGGCCGCGCGCGCGCAGCTTCAGGTCACGCGCGCACCGATCTCGCTCGAGGCGCAGTCCTCGGAAATCGACTACAAGACCAACGAGCTGGTGTTCCGCAAGGTGCACATCTCCCAGGGAGCGATGTCGATCTCGGCCGATCTCGCTCACGCCACCGGCCTCAATTTCGACAACAGCCACTGGGTCTTCCGCGGCAACGTGCGCATCGCGGTGAACGAGGGACGGCTCGAGTCCGCAACCGCCGAGATCGCCTTCGCGGACAAGCGGCTGGCGCGCGCGGTGGTCGACGGCACCCCGGCACAGTTCTCCCAGGTCGACCCGAAGACCCGCAGGATCGTACGCGGACATGCGGCGCGCATCGACTACGACGTGCGCGACGGGATCGTGCGCATGTCCAAGGACGCCTGGCTCACCGACGGACAGAACGAGATCAGCGGTGAGACGCTGAAATACGACATCGCGGCACGCAGCGTGGTCGCCGCGGCCGCCGATCAGAGCTCGCACCGGATCCACATCACGATCACGCCGCCGGCGGCGGACAAGCCATGAGCGTGCTCCAGGCCTGCAATCTCGCCAAGAGCTACAAGTCGCGCGAGGTGCTGCGCGACCTGTCGCTGAACGTCTCCAGCGGTGAAGTCGTCGGGCTGCTCGGACCGAACGGGGCCGGCAAGACGACGGCCTTCTACATGATCGTCGGCCTCGCCGCCTGCGAACACGGCCAGATCCTGCTGGACGAACGCGACATCACGCGCCTGCCGATGCACCGGCGCGCCAAGATGGGTCTCGGTTATCTGCCGCAGGAGCCCTCGGTGTTCCGCAAGCTCACGGTGGCCGACAACATCCGAGCGATCCTCGAGACCCGGCCGGAACTCGACGCCGCGGCGCGCGAGGCCCGCCTCGAGGAACTGCTCGGCGAGCTGCACGTCGAGCACGTACAGGACAGCCTCGGCATCTCCCTCTCCGGCGGCGAACGCCGTCGCGTCGAGATCGCCCGGGCGCTCGCCGCGGAACCGCGCTTCATCCTGCTCGACGAGCCGTTCGCCGGTGTCGATCCGCTCTCGGTCGCGGACATCCAGCGGATAATCAAGCACTTGTCGGACAAGGGCATCGGCGTGCTGATCACCGACCACAACGTGCGCGAGACCCTCGGCATCTGCAGCCGGGCCTACATCGTCAGCCAGGGAGGGGTGATTGCCTCGGGATCTGCGGAACAGATCCTTGCAAACGCCCAGGTCCGTGAGGTGTACTTGGGCCAGGACTTCAAGCTCTGACGGGCGTCGTTCCAACATGTTGAAGCCGAGCCTGCAGCTGCGAATCGGCCAGCAGCTGACGATGACGCCGCAGCTGCAGCAGGCGATCCGCCTGCTGCAGCTGCCGGCCCTCGACCTGCAGGCTCACGTCCGCGAGACCCTCGAGAGCAACGTCATGCTCGAGTCGGATGAGGAGTCACCCGCGGAGAGCGCCCTGGAGTCGGTCCGCGGCGGCGAGGCCGAGGTCCCGACCCGGGACTATCCGACCGAGGATCACAACCGGCAGGGCTCGCTCGACGACGAGCCCGAAGTGGAGATCGCCGACGAGGGCTGGGACGACCGCAGCGCGGGGCCGACCGGGTCCTCTTGGTCGGGCGAGGACGATCGGCCGACGGACTTCGGCGATGCTCACGAAATGACGCTGCGCGAGCAGCTGCTCGAACAGCTCGAGCTCGCCCGCCTGTCCCCGGTCGACCTGGCGATCGCCCGCGTGATCGCCGACGCGATCTCCGACGATGGCTATCTGCAGGAGGATCTCGAGACCCTGCGCGCGAGCCTGCTGCCGGAGATCAACGCAGACGTCGCCGACGTCGAGCGGGTGCTCGCGGCGGTACAGTCGCTCGAGCCGGCGGGGGTCGGGGCGCGCAGCCTCGGCGAGTGCATCGCATTGCAGCTGCGGCAACTCGACCCGGCGACGCCCGCTCGCGAGTTCGCGCTGCGGATCGCCAACGAACATCTCGATCTCGTCGCGGCGCAACAGCTGACGCTGTTGCGCCGGCAGTTGCGCTGCAGCGAGACGGATCTGGAAATGGCGCTCGCCCTGGTACGCTCCTGCCACCCGCGCCCGGGTGCGACCGTGAGCGGCACGCCCGCCGAATACGTGGTGCCGGACGTCTTCGTACGCCGCTCGGACCACGGCTGGATCGTCGAAGTGAACCCGGCGACCGTGCCTCGGGTGAGGGTGAACCAGAGCTACGCGAACCTGATCTCCCGAAACGCCGACCACGCGATGCTGCGCACCCAGTTGCAGGAGGCGCGCTGGCTCCTGCGCAGCCTCGAGATCCGCAGCGAGACCCTGGTGAAGGTGGCGCGCTGCATCGTCCAGCGCCAGGCGCGCTTCTTCGAGAGCGGCGAAGAGGCGATGCGTCCGCTGATCCTCAAGGACGTGGCCGAGGCGGTCGAGATGCATGAATCGACGATCTCGCGGGTCACGACCGCGAAGTACATGCACACGCCTCGCGGCGTGTTCGAATTCCGCTATTTCTTCTCGAGCCACGTGGAGGCCGCGGACGGCACCGAGATGTCCTCGACCGCGATCCGGGCGAAGATCCGCAAGATCATCGGCCAGGAGAGCGCGGAGAGCCCGCTGAGCGACAGCAAGCTCGCGGAAATGCTCTCGGCCGAGGGAATTCCGGTCGCGCGGCGCACCGTGGCGAAATACCGGGAAGCCATGCAGATCGCACCGTCGAACGAGCGCAAACGCGCGGCGGCGCGACCGGGTTAGGTTCATCGATTCGTAGTCGAACGGAGAGACCATCATGCAGCTCGATCTCAGCGGTCATCATGTGGAAATCACCCCGGCGCTGCGCGGTTACGTGGCGAAGAAGTTCGAGCGCATCTCGCGCCACTTCGAACAGTTGAGCGACGTGCACTGCGTTCTCACGATCGAGAAACTGCGTCACAAGGCGGAGGCCAACGCGATGCTGCGCGGGAGCAGGATCCACGCCGAAGCGACCGACGGCGACATGTACGCGGCGATCGATGCGCTCGCCGACAAGCTGAACCGCTGCGTGAAGAAGCACAAGGAGAAGATCGGCGACCATCACGCCGAGGACGTGCTCAAGGCCCGTTCGGGATGATGGCCGCCGGACGACCAGGCGCCACCCGGGCGGCGGGTTGAGGCCGTGTCGATGCGCCTGGTCGTCGTCAGCGGCCTGTCCGGCTCGGGTAAGAGCGTTGCGCTGCACATGCTCGAGGACCTCGGCTATTACTGCGTGGACAACATCCCGGCGGCGCTGCTGAAGCCGCTGATCGCGCACTGCATGCGCGGCGCCGAGGACCTGTACACGCGCACCGCGGTCGGCCTCGACGCGCGCAATCTGGCCGTGGAGATCGAGGGCGTGCCGGGCACGCTGCGCGAACTGCGCCGCAGCGGCATCGACTGCGACGTCGTTTTCCTGCAGGCCGACGACGAGGTGCTCCTGAAGCGCTATTCGGAGACGCGGCGCCGGCATCCTCTGCTCGCCGAAGGCGTCGATCTACACGCGGCGATCGCCGCCGAGCGCGGCCTGCTCGACCCGATCACCTCCGCGGCCGATCTGATCATCGACACCTCCTCGATGGGCATGCACGACCTGCGCGAGCTGGTGCGCTCGCGGGTCGATCCACGGCGTACCGCGGCGATGTCGGTGCTGTTCGAGTCCTTCGGCTACAAGCACGGCATCCCCGGCGACGCGGATTTCGTCTTCGACGTGCGCAGCCTGCCGAATCCTTACTGGGAGCACGCTCTGCGCGATCTCACCGGTCTCGACGCGGCGGTCGGGGAGTTCCTCGAGCGCCAGCCCCAGGTCGGACCGCTGGTCGAGGAGCTCGCCGCGTTTCTCGCCCGACGCATCGAGGAGGCGACTGCCGGCAACCGCCGCTACCTGACCGTCGCGATTGGCTGCACCGGCGGGCGGCACCGCTCGGTCTACGTGGTCGAACGTCTCGCGGCGCATTTTCGCCGCGGGCACAACCGGGTGCTCACGCGCCACGCCGGGCTGCGCGGCGGCGGCTAGCGCAGGCGCTCAGGACAGCTCGGCGATCGCCTCGTCGAGGCCCGCGAGCGTGAGCGGATGCATGCGGCCCTCGAGCAGCTCACGCGTGATCTGGATCGAGCGGGTCGCCTGCCAGGCCTCGCGCGGCAGCGGATTGATCCAGGCGTGTCGGGGGTAGGCCCGCAGCAGGCGCCGCAGCCAGGTCTCACCCGGCTCCTCGTTCCAGTGTTCCACGCTGCCGCCGACCTCGGTGATCTCGTAGGGACTCATGCTCGCATCGCCGACGATCACGAGACGGTAGTCGGCACC
>JAGWPY010000147.1 GCA_028870275.1 Gammaproteobacteria bacterium
CCGACCATCGAGCGGGTCGGCGGCGGCGGCGTGCGCTGCATGCTCGCGGAAATCCATCTGCCGGCGCGCGCGTAGAGTGTCATAATCGACCGATGCTGGAACTCGGCGTCAAGACCCTGCTGGCCTACCTGCTCGGTGCGCTGCTCGGCAGTCTGGTGCTCGGGCGCTTGCGCGGGGTCGACATCCGCTCGATGGGCAGCGGCAACGCCGGCGCGACCAACGCCATGCGCACTCAGGGCAAGGCTTTCGGGCTCGCGGTCTTCGTGCTCGACGCGCTCAAGGGAACGCTCGCGGCGGCGTGGCTGCCGACCTGGCATCTCCCCTACATCGGCGCGGACCCGTCCGTGTCGCGTACCTGGCTCGAGCTCGCCTGCGCCGTGGCGGTCGTGGTCGGCCACGTGTACCCGGTCTGGTTCGGCTTCCGTGGCGGCAAAGGCGCGGCGACGATCGTCGGCGTGATGGCCGCGATCGCACCCATACTACTGGTGCCGATGATCCTCGTCTGGCTGCTGGTGGTCATGACCACGGGTTACGTCGGCCTTGCGACCATGCTGGCCGGCGTCGCGGCGACCGCCGCGTCCTGGTTCCTGGTGCCGGGCAACCGGGCACTGCTCGGCTTCTGTGCGCTGCTGACCGCTTTCGTGATCTACACGCATCGCGGCAACATCGCGCGCATGCGCTCCGGCAGCGAACACCGCGTGCGACGTCTATGGCTGTTCAGACCTCGGGCGCTCTGAGCGCTCGGGCGCTCGTCGCTGCGCTCGCGGACGGCCAGGTGCACTCGGGCGAGGCGCTCGCGGCGAGCCTCGGCGTGTCGCGTGCGGCCGTCTGGAAAGCCATCGAGAGGTTGCGTTCCGACGGCATCGCGGTTGCCGCGTTGCCGCGGCGTGGATACCAGCTGGAGCGGGCGATCGAGCTGCTCGAGGAGACCCGGCTGGTGGAGCCGATCGCCCCGGCGCGACGATCGCTCCTGCGCCGGCTGACGCTGCCATTCGAAACCGATTCGACCAACACCCGGTTGCTCGAGGCCGGTCCGCCCCCCCTCGGCATGGCCGACGCGTGCAGCGCCGAGATCCAGCGGGCCGGTCGTGGCCGGCGCGGCCGCAGCTGGCTCGCCCCCTTTGGCGACGCCATCGCGTTGTCGACCGCCTGGCAATTCGCCGCGATGCCGCGTGATCTGCCGTCGCTCGGTCTCGCCGCCGGCGTGGTCATCGCGCGCGCCTTGCAGCTCGGCGGCGCGCGCGGTATTGGTTTGAAATGGCCAAACGACCTCTGGCTCGGCACTGCGAAACTCGGCGGGATCCTCGTCGATCTGCGCGCGGAGGCCGACGGGCCAGTCCACGTCGTGATCGGTGTGGGCGTGAACCTTCGGCTATCGCCCGCGGCACGCGCCTCGATCCAGCGCACCGGCGTGCGCGCCGCCGCTCTGGCCGACGCCTGTGAAAGGCCGCCGTCGCGCAACCGCATCGCCGGTCTCATGCTCGATGGGCTGCTCGACCTGCTCGAGCGGTTCGAGCGCGAGGGCTTCGCGCCGTACCGGGAGCGCTGGGCGGAACTCGACGTGCTCGCCGGCCGGCGGGCAGTGGTGGTCGGCACCGACGAGAGGGTCGCCGGGATCGCGCGGGGCATCGCCGCGGACGGAGCGCTCCGACTCGAATGCGACGGGGCCGTGCGTCGCTTCCTCTCCGGTGACGTGAGCCTGAGGCTCGAGGAGGACCTCCGATGAGGGCGATGAAGGCCCTGGTCCTGGCGCTGGTTCTCGCGAACGTCGCCTACTTTCTCTGGTCACGCAGGAGCGGGCCTGCCATCGAGACCACCACGCCGGTTGCGGCTCCGCGATTGCGACTCGCCTCGGAAGCGGCGAGTGCGCTCCCTGGCGCCACTGCGAGCCAGGCATCGGCGGCGGTCGCCGCCGCGCCACCGGTTCAGCCCGCGCCGGCGGCTGCGCTGCCGCCGGTCGCGAGCGTCGCCGCGAGCACCCCGACCGACGGCTCACGTTGCCTCAGCATTGGACCGTTTCTCGACGTCGCCGAGACGGCTCGTGCGGCCGCGACCTTGCGCGGGGCGGGATATCAGCCCCGCCAGCGCGTCGCCGAAGGTGAGGTGTGGGCCGGGGTCTGGGTCTACGTGGCACTGCCTTCGTCGCCCACGGCGCGTGCGCACCTGCGCGCACGGCTCGAGGCCGCCGGGATCGACGATGCGCTGGAGATGCCCGGACCGCGCGGCGCACCGGTGATGTCGCTCGGTCTGTTCAGTGAATCCCAGGGTGCCGAAACGCGGGTGAGGCTGGCACGTTCGCTCGGCCTGCAGCCGGCGACCGCGGATCGCAAGAGAACCGGCGAGGTCTACTGGATCGACGTCGATCTGAAGTCGAGCGATCCCAACCTGACGCCGGCCAATTTCGACGAGGACGGCAGCCGGATCGTCAGACTGCAGATCACGGAGTGTCCGCGAACGTGAACGCCAAGATCAGCGCGAGAATTCTCCGCATCGCCGGCGGCCTGGTCGCCTACACCGCATTCGCGGCGTTCCTGCTGGCGATCGCCGTGCAGACCTACCGCTGGCTGCGCGAGGGGGAATGGCCGCACATCGGCGTGAGCGACGGCTTGCGCGCTCTGCTCGCCTACGCGGGCGTCGACGACGGCGGTAGCGGCCGCCTGGCCGAACTGGCGCGCTGGCTGGACACGCCGACGGACTGGCTCGGCTGGCACGAGGTACTCGACGTGATCCCGGCGTCAGTCGCCTTGTTCCTGGTCAGCATGCTGGGGAATTTCCTGCACGTCTACGGCGGCGATCTCTCCGCTGCAAACGAGGAAGGGAGCGAGTCATGAGCCAAACCGAGGAACCGCGGCCGCCGTTGCCGCCATTCGACGAGGAAGCCGCGGCGCGCAAGGTACGAATGGCGGAGGACGCCTGGAACACGCGCGACCCAGAGCGCGTCTCGCGCGCCTACACGCCCGACAGCCAATGGCGAAACCGCAGCGAATTCATCCACGGCCGCGAAGCGATCGTGCAGTTCCTGATGCGCAAGTGGAGCCGCGAGCTCGACTACCGGCTCATCAAGGAGCCGTGGGCCCACCATGGCGACCGGATCGCGGTGCGCTTCGCCTACGAATGGCACGACGATTCCGGCCAGTGGTATCGATCCTACGGCAACGAGAACTGGCAGTTCGACGAACGGGGGTTGATGCGGCGACGTTTCGCGAGCATCAACGACCTGCCGATCGCGGAGCGCGAGCGCAAATTCCACTGGCCGGCCGGTCCGAGGCCGCTCGGCCATCCGGGGCTCTCGGACCTCGGACTCTAGCGGAGGCGACTCCGGCGCTCAGGCGGGAGCCGGGGCTTCGCCGACGACTTGGGCGATCTCCTTCGAGACGCGCTCGTCGATCTCGGCCGCGTGCGGCACATACACGGGATATCGCACCAGCGCGTCGACGGCGTTGGCGCCGAACTGCAGCTGCACCTGGGGCTCGGTACGGCCCCCTGACCTGGACGCCGTCGCCTCTTCGATGCGCGCAGCCTGGCGGTCGATGTCCGCGCGGTATTCACCGAGCGCGGCGTTCGCCGCCGCGAGCAGACGCGCTTTCAGCACGACCGGATCGGAGCCCGTGGGCAGGGTGAGCTTGACCTCGTGCCAGTTGAGCTCGACCCCGGGGATCTGTTTGAACAGACCGCTCGAGACCTGGAAGACGACCGAGTTCGCGAATGCGACCACACGGCCCGTGGGTCCGGGTCGCGTCCGGCCACCGAGCTCCATGAGGTGCATGCGCACCAGTCCCAGGTCGATCACCTCGCCGGTGACCTCGCCGATCTGGACGCGATCGCCGACGCGGATGCCGTATTTGCCGATCAGGAAGAAATAGCCGACGATCGACACCAGCACGCTCTGCATCGCGACCGCGAGCCCGGCGGTGATCAACCCGGCGAGCGTCGCCACCGAACCGATCTCATTCGCGAACGCGAGGCCGACGATCAGCAGCACCAGTGCCCAGGACACGATGCTGCGAACCAGCAGCAGCTGATAGCGGCGCCGCGCGTCGTGGGAGTAACGGTACACCGCGCGCTTCCAGAACTCGGCCGCGATGAACACTCCGACGAGCACGGTCAGCAGAATCGCCGATCGAATCGCCAACGAGGTCAGCGCTTCGCGGTATTGGCGGCCGACCGCGTCGTGCCAGCTGCGCACGTTTCCCCGATATTGATCGAGCAGCACGTTCAGCCGGCCGAACGGGACCAGCAGACCCGACATCTCGCGGAACTGGCCGGCCAACGCATCGAGCTGCGGCCGCATCTGCACGAGGGTGCTCGCATCGGCCGAATCGGCGGCGGCCGCGAGCGCGTCGCCGCGTGCGGCCATCGCCCGGACGTGCGAGATGAGCGGGGCGCGATCCGCGGCGAACGAGTCCTGCAACGCCGCGGCGGCGCGTTCCTCGGCGGCAATCTTGTCGCGCCGATCGGCCAGGTTCCAGACCTCGTGCGCGAGCTGCCACAGACCACCGGTACCCGCCCCCGCGGCGGGCACCGTGACCGCCGTCGCGGGCTCCAAGGGTGGCGCGGCGCCCTTGGCGCCGTCCGCGCCGCCGAGCGCGAGCGCCATGGCATCGATCTGCGCCTTCAGCGATCCGGCACTCGCATCCGCGGAGCCTTTGCCGTCTGCGAACTCGAGCATCGCGTCGATGATGGAAATGCGCGCGTCGGCGAGATCCCGCTCGCCCTGCAGCTCGGAGAGCTTGGCCTGCAACGCCGTACGGGCGCGACCATGCGCCCGTGCCAGATCCTGCCGGCTCGCCGCCATCTCGGCGTCGATCGAGCTGCGGTCGGCCGCGAGCTTGCGGCTGAACTGGACCAACCGCGCGTTCGGCGCCAGGGATTGTCCGGACGGCTCGGCCGAGCCGGGGGTTTTCGCCAGCAGCCGGGCGTCGGCACGGGCGATCTCGAAGGCCTGCGCGAGGATCAGGCGCGCCGTGCGTGCGTTCTGCGAGACGATCAGCCAGTCGCTCGGCCGCGAGGCCAGCGAGCGGTCCGCCTGCTGAGTTCGGTACCAGCGGATCGCGCGATCGAGCATCGCGAGCAACTGCTCGGCATCCATCGGCGCCGGCAGAGCCGCCGCCGCGGCGCCAGGCGCGGCACCGGACGCCCTGGCCGGATTGCGCGTGGCGGCGGAGGCGGCTTGCGCCGCGGGAGGCGGGCGATGCGCGGCCGGCGCGGGCCGGGCCGGCGCGCAGGTACATGCGGCGATCAGGGCGAATGCGGCCTTGGGTCCCTTCGCGAACCGCCGCGGGTGTTGCTGTGCATTCATCGGGCGGAACCGTCGAGTGGCGCCGTAGTGGTGCCGGCTGCAGGGATCGAACCCGCGACATCCAGTTTACAAAACTGGCGCTCTACCAACTGAGCTAAGCCGGCGCCGCGACAGTGTACCGTGCCCTCGGTCCGCCCGCATCGACGGGACGAGGGTGCGGTGATGCATTACGATGAACCGATGTTCGATCGGGAGGATCTACGGATGGGATGGAAGTCCGCCCGCGCACGCGCACTCGCCCGCGGTGTCATCGCGGGGTTTGCACTCCTGGCGGCCGGAGCCGTCGCGGCGCATCACCGCGGGTACGGCGCCGCCGGTCGTCCGGGAGAGTTCGACGCCTACCTGCTGTCCTGGTCGTGGTCGCCCGCCTTCTGTGCCGGGCGGCCCGGTGACCCGGAATGCCATGGGCCGCGACCCTACGGTTTCGTCGTTCACGGTCTGTGGCCGCAACGAGAGCACGGGCGCATCGAATACTGCCGCACTCGCCAGCGCGTGCCGGCGGATCTCGCCCGCTCCCTGGGCAATCTGCTGCCCGACCGCAGGCTCGCGTTCCACGAGTGGCGTGCCCATGGCAGTTGCAGCGGTCTCGATCCAGGCAGCTATTTCGCGCTCCTGCGCCGCGCCGCGACGCGGTTCGTGGTGCCGCCCCATCTGCGGGCACCGGCCGTGGCGCGGCTGCTCCGTCCATCGCAGCTCGCGGCCGAGATCGAGCGCGCGAACCCCGCATTCGGCGCCCGGTCGCTCGCCGTGTTCTGTGGGCACGGAACGCCGCCGCGGTTCACGGAGCTGCGACTGTGCCTCACGCGCGCGCTCGAGCCGCGGACCTGTCCGGCGGCCGTTCTCGCCGCGGCGTGCCACGCGCCCTTGCTCGAGGTTCTGCCGCTGCGCTGAGAATCAGGCCCGCGCGCGCAGAGGCGTGCGCAGCGCCTCCATGCCCCGGAACTCGACGAACTGCGTGGTCGTCGCCCACAGGTAATCGCCGAACAGGAACGGCTCGAAGGGCGCCGACCCGGCGATCGGCAACGGCGCGATCTGCGCCTCGGCACCGGCTTCGTAAAAGAACGGGATGGAATGGCGTCTCTGCCCGGTGCCGATCACGCGATGTTCGGTGGCCTTGATCCGTCCCCCGCACCATCGTTCCAGTACCCGGCCGAAATTCACCGCGAGACCGGTTTCGAGCGGTGGTACGTCGACCCAGGCCCCATCGTGGTGGCGCGCCTGCAGGCCGGCGACGCCGTCCTGGGCGAGCAGCGTCAAAAAGCCCGAATCGACGTGCGGGGCACCCATGACGTAGCGGCGCTCTCCTGCGTGGTCGACCCAGACCCCGGGGTCGTTGGCCGAGACTTCGGCGAGATCGGTGCGCGGCGGGTAATGAATCAGTCGCAGCGTCGACAGTCCACCGCGCGCGAAAGCGGCGTCGAAATGCCCTTCGCCAAGACCCAGTCCACGCGCGATCGAGTGCATCAGCGAGTTCGCGGTGCGTTCCATGGCGCGGTAGTACGCGGAGACGCTCGCGCGCCAGCCGCCGAGCGCCTCCTCGGGTGGCAGCGGAGTGGGTTCACGCAGCGGATCGCCGGGATGCACGACTTCGCATCCGTAGGCGACATCCGGTCCCATGTCGATGCCTTCCTTGCGCGTCAGGAAGCCGTTCTGCAACGGGAACCAGCCGCGATAGACGTTCGAGTTCGAGGGATCGAACTTCTGCCGCCACAGCCTGCGGATCTCGTTCTGAGGCAAGGCGAAGATCCGCAGAAGGTCGGCGCGCGCCGCCGCGCCCAGGGGGATTTCGGACGGCAAGCCGATCGCGACGAAGAATCCGCTGTCGGCCGCGGCCGCGGCAATCTGCCGGTCGGCGTGGTCGCGCGCCTGCGACGGACCGCCGAACAGGGGTCCGACATCGATACTCGGAATCGCATGGCCCATCACCGGTCTTTCCCCCCGCGCGCCGCCCGTCGGCCGATCGCCGCATCGCCGGCGCCGGACGATAGCGCGATCGGCCCCGGCGCGTCGAGTCTCGGCTTCCGCGGATCACGCGCGCGGTCCGCGAAGCGATACACTGGAGCCGCCATGTCCTCTTCGATCGACCGCCTGGCCCTCCTGGATGCGGCTCGCATGGGCGAGGCCGATCGGCTCACGGTGAGCTCCGGCACCGCGGTCTCGACCTTGATGGCCCGTGCCGGGGCCGCGGTCGCCGAGGAGATCGTCGCGAGATTCGCGATGCGGCCGACGGTCGTGCTCTGCGGCCCGGGCAACAACGGCGGGGACGGTTTCGTCCTCGCCCGCTGTCTCGCCGAACGTCGCTGGCCGGTTCGCGTCGCGCTGCTCGGCGCGGTCGAGCGGATGGGCGCGGCCGCGCGCGAACACGCGAGCGCATGGTCGGGATCGATCGAGCCCCTGTCGCCCGCGGCGATCGGCGACGCCGGACTGGTGGTCGATGCCCTGTTCGGCGCGGGTCTCAACCGCACGCTCGAGGGCCAGGCCGCGGCCACGCTCGACGCGGCGAGGGCGCGGCATCTGCCGATCGTCGCGGTGGACGTACCGAGCGGTCTCGACGGCGATACCGGCGAGAACCGGGGCGCGGTCCCCGCCGCACTCACCGTGACCTTTTTCCGCAAGAAGCCCGGGCACCTGCTCTATCCGGGACGAGCCCTCTGCGGCGAACTCGTGGTCGCCGACATCGGCATCGGGGCGGCGGTGCTCGAGTCGATCGGCGTGGAAACGTTCGAAAACGGACCCGAGCTCTGGTCCGGCCAGCTCCGCTGGCCGCGTGCCGACGATCACAAGTACGCGCGCGGCCACGCGCTGCTGGTCGGCGGATTTCCGCTGACCGGCGCGATCCGGCTGGCCGCGCGGGCCGCGCTGCGGGTCGGCGCGGGACTGGTCACGGTCGCCGCGCCCGAATCCGCCTGGTCGATCTACGCCGCGGAATCGCCGAGCGTGCTGACACGGCCGGTGAGCGGCGAAGCGGATTTCATGGCGCTGATCGCCGATGCGCGTCTATCGGCCTTCCTGATCGGTCCCGGCGCAGGGGTCGGCGGGCAGACCCGTGCTCGCGCCGAGGCCCTGCTCGCGACCGGCCGTCCGGTGGTCCTCGACGCCGATGCGCTCGGCTGTTTCGCCGCCGAGCCGAACGCGCTCGCGCGGGCGATTCGCGGTCCTTGCGTACTCACGCCTCACGAAGGCGAGTTCCGCCGCGTTTTCGAGGTCGCCGGCGCACGCATCGTTCGCGCGCGCGCCGCGGCGGCGGCTTGTGGCGCGGTGATCGTGCTGAAAGGCGCGGATACGCTGATCGCCGCCCCCGACGGTCGGGTCGCGATCAACGCGAATGCGCCGCCGACGCTGGCGACCGCCGGTGCCGGAGACGTGCTCGCGGGACTGCTCACCGGGCTGCTCGCTCAGGGTGTACCGGCCTGGCCGGCGGCCGCGGCGGCGGTATGGATGCACGGCGCGGCCGCAGCCGCATTCGGTCCGGGGCTGATCGCCGAGGATCTGCCCGAGTTGCTGCCGGCGGTCCTGCGTTCACTGTCCGCCGAGCACGGGGCCGGTCGGTGAGTTTCTGCATGGCGATGCAGCGCCCGGGGGCGCCGCTCCTCGGGACCGAAAAGCCCGATCGCGACCCTGGGCCCGGAGAGGTCAGGGTGCGCGTCGCCGCCTGCGGAGTCTGCCGCACCGATCTGCACATCGTCGACGGCGAGCTGCCAGAGGTCAAATCCGGTCTCGTTCCGGGACACGAGATCGTGGGTCGGATCGAGGCGATCGGTGCGTCGGTCGAGGGCTTCGCGCTCGGCGAGCGGGTCGGGATTCCATGGCTGGGCTCGACCTGCGGCCATTGCCCCTACTGCGCGATGCAGCGCGAAAACCTCTGCGATGATCCGACGTTCACGGGGTATACCTGCGACGGCGGCTACGCGACCACGGCCATCGCCGACGCCCGCTTCGTCTTTCCCCTCGGCGAGGCCGGGGAGGACGTCGCGATCGCGCCGCTCCTGTGCGCGGGGTTGATCGGCTGGCGTGCGCTGTCGGCCGCAGGCACGGGAGAGCGGATCGGCTTGTACGGGTTCGGCGCCGCCGCCCACATCGTCGCGCAACTGCTGCGCTGGCAGGGCCGGGCGTTCCACGCGTTCACGCGTGCGGCGGACCTCTCGACCCAGCGCTTCGCGGAGTCGCTCGGTGCCGCGTGGGTCGGTGGGTCCCTGGACCGGCCGCCGTCGCCGCTCGATGCCGCGATCATCTTCGCGCCGGTCGGCGCGCTGGTACCGCAGGCCCTCGCCGCGGTCCGCAAGGGCGGCCGCGTCGTCTGTGCCGGCATCCACATGAGCGATCTGCCGAGCATGCCCTACCGGCTTCTCTGGGGAGAGCGCGAACTGGTCACGGTCGCGAATCTCACCCGGCGCGATGGCCTGGAATTCCTCAGGTTGGCGCCGCAGGCCGGCATCGTCACGCGCACCACGCGCTACGCATTGCGCGAGGCGAACGAAGCCCTCGACGACCTGCGCGCCGGCCGGTTCGAAGGAGCCGCGGTGCTCGTGCCCTGAGAGCGGGCCGTCCCGGCGGCGCGCACGCTCCTCAGCGCGTCAGCTGCCGCCGCAGCGCGAGCAGTTCGCGCCGCCGCTCGGGACTGGTCTTCGGGAACTCGAGCTTCAGGGCGCGCACGCTTTCCATGATCACGCTGGAGACGATCAGACGCGCCGTGCGCTTGTCGTCCGCAGGCACCACGTACCAGGGGGCCTCGTCGGTGCTGGTCGCCTCGAGGCACTTCTCATAGGCGTGCATGTATTGTTTCCAGTACCGCCGCTCCTCGATGTCCGCCCGGCTGAACTTCCAGTTCTTCGCGGGCTCGTCGATGCGCTCGATGAAGCGGCGGCGCTGCTCCTCCTTGGAGAGGTGCAGGAAGAACTTGACGATCCGGGTGCCATTGGCGTGCAGGTGTTTCTCGAGATCGACGATCGAGCGATAGCGGCTGCGCCAGACGGCCTTGCCGGCCGCCGCCTGCGGCACGCCCTCGCTCGCCAGGATCTCCGGGTGCACCCTCACGATCAGGACTTCCTCGTAATAGGAGCGGTTGAAAATGCCGATTCGGCCGCGTTCGGGCAGGTCGCGTGTGGTGCGCCAGAGAAAATCGTGCTGCAACTCGGCCGGGCTCGGGTGCTTGAAGCTATACACCTGGCAGCCCTGCGGGTTCACCCCGGACATCACATGAGCGATGGCGCCGTCCTTGCCGGCGGCGTCCATCGCCTGGAAGACGAGCAACAATGCGTAGCTCGCCGAGGCGTAGAGCATCGCCTGTTGGCGACGCAGCTCGGCGACGTGGTCTGCGAGCATGCTCGCGTAGTGATCCGCGTCCCGGTAGACCGGATCGATGCGGGTCGGCCACCGGCCTAGCTTGACCCTTGCGCCGGCGCGTACGCGGAATTCGCTCACGTCGATCTTCATCTTCACCTCCGGCCGGCGGGCGGCAGCGCAGGCTCTTGCCTCGCGGTCAGGGTAGCGGTGCGAGCGTGGGCCGACAAGCGCGGTGCGAGCGACTACAATCGCCCGGTCGACGGCCATTCGCGGCCGCTCGGGGGTGTCATGACGAAGTGGATTCTGCAGATCTGCGGCCTGTTGCTGGTCGCGGCCGGATTCTATGTGCTGATCGGCGCGCCGACCTATCCGCGCGATCGCAGCGTGCTCAAGTTCGGCGAGTTCGAGGCGACGGTGCGTGAGCGGCAGCCGGTGCCGCCCTGGAGCGGCGGATTGTCGATCGGATTGGGCGCCGCGCTCGTGGCCTTCGGATTCTCGAAAGGACGATGAGGAGTATCGCCCGATGAACAATCGGCATCTCGGCCGTTCCGGCCTGGTCAGTTCGATGCTGGGTTTCGGCTGCATGGGACTGTCGGACTTCTACGAGAGCAGCGCGGGCAGCGACGCCGAGGCGATCGCGTTGATCCATCGCGCTCTCGAACTGGGCGTGACGATGCTCGACACGGCCGACATGTACGGCCCATTCGAGAACGAGGAATTGGTCGGCAAGGCGATCCGCGACCGCCGCGATCGGGTGGTTCTCGCCACCAAGTTCGGCATCATGCGCGATCCGGATGGAACGCCACGCGGCGTCTGCGGCCGTCCCGACTATGTGCGGGCCTGCTGCGAGGACTCGCTGCGCCGCCTCGGCGTCGACACGATCGATCTGTACTACCAGCACCGGGTCGACCCCGCGGTGCCGATCGAGGAGACCGTCGGCGCGATGGGCGAACTGGTGCGCCAGGGCAAGGTCAGGCACCTCGGCCTGTCGGAAGCCGCGCCCGCGACCATCCGCCGCGCCCACAAGGTGCATCGGATCAGCGTGCTGCAGACCGAATATTCGCTCTGGACCCGCGATCCGGAGGAGACGATCCTGCCGACCGTGCGCGAGCTCGGGATCGGCTTCGTCGCGTACAGTCCGCTTGGCCGCGGATTCCTCGCCGGCCGGTTCGGGTCGCACGGCGAGATCGCCGCCGCCGACTACCGCCGCGATTCACCGCGGTTCCGGCCCGAGAACTTCTCGCGCAATCTCGCCCTGCTCGAGCAGATCAAGTCGATTGCCGCCGCCCGCGGCTGCTCGCCGGCCCAGCTCGCGCTCGCCTGGCTGTTCGCCCGGGGCGAGGACATCGTGCCGATTCCCGGCACGACCCGTCGCGATCGTCTCGAGGAGAACTGCGCCGCGAGCGCGATCGAGCTCACACCGGCCGAACTCGCCCAGATCGACGCGGCCGCGCCGCGCGCGGTCGCCGCGGGAGAGCGCTATCCGGAGCGCACGATGCATCTGGTGGACCGCTGATCGGGATGAAAGGTGCGCGAGCGCGCGGGCCGGAACTCAGCCGATCGAGGATTGCAGCCAGCGAGTGAGTCGCGCCAGGTCCATGGCGCCGGATTGACGGGCGATCTCGCGTCCGCCGCGGAACACGATCAGGGTGGGAATGCTGCGGATGCCGTGTTGCGCCGCCGGCTCGTTCTGTTCGTCGGTATTGAGTTTCGCAAACCGCAGCCGCGGCTCGAGTTCCTGCGCCGCGCGCTCGAAGAACGGCGCCATGGTCCGGCACGGACCGCACCAGGGAGCCCAGAAATCGACGACCAGTGGCAGCTCGTTGACCGTCGTGTGGCGCTGGAAATTCGCCGCGGTCAGCTCGTAGGGTTTGCCGTCGAACAGCGGCTGATGGCATTTGGGGCAGCGCGGATGTTCGCCGAGGCGGTTCGCCGGCAGACGTACGATCGAGTCGCAATGGGCGCAGACGAGATGGAGCGATTCGCTCATGTGGGCTCCGCAGCGGCGGATCTGACCGCCTGTCGGTCCTGGTATGGAGCCGCGGACGGTCTTTTCAAGGAACCGGCGCCCGCCCGCAGCGGTCCAACGACCCGGGGCCGCACATCTTCGGCCACGAGGTGCCCGCATGCTGTCGAAGGATGGACCGATCCGTCCACGTCATGAACTTGGGCGTGGATTACTGGCCTGGGCCGCCGTTGGTTGCATTGCAGCATGCGCGATGCCGCGCATCGCGTCGGCGGCGCTCGGCGGCGACGAGGCCTCGATCGCGGCGGACTCCAATGCGATGCGCGGCACCCTGGCGGCCAAGCCGATGCAGGCCTATGAGGTCCAGGAAATCGCCGGGCCCCATGGCGGCGTGGTGCGCGAGTACGCCGATCGTCGCGGTCGCGTGTTCGCGGTCGCCTGGCAAGGCAACCGCATGCCGGATCTCGCGCAGCTGCTCGGTACCTACTATGACCGGTATCTGGCGGCGGCCTCCCTGCATCGCAGTGGCCATCATCTGGTCGTCTTGCGCGCGCCGGACCTGGTGGTGTCGGTGGTGCGCTACCAGCGCAGCGCATTCGGTCATGCCTATCTGCCCGGACGAGTGCCGGCCGGCGTGCTGCCGGCCGAGCTGCGCTGAAACGCACATAGGAACGAGATCATGACGAACGTTCGCCATGGAGTTCTGTTCGGCGCTCGCGCTGCGATGATCGCGATCGCGCTCGGCGCACTCGCCTCCTGCGGCGGAGGCAATTCCGGCAGCTTCGTGGGCGTCGGCGGGGGCGGTGGCTCCGGCGGCGGGTCACCGAGCGGCGGCAACGGCCTGAACCAGGTCGCTGTGACGGTGGATGCCGGGCCGGCCGCGGCCGGCGGTACCGTCAATACCCTCTATACGAGCGTGACGCTGTGCGCGCCCGGCAGCTCGACGCGCTGCCAGACCATCGACCACGTCCAGGTCGACACCGGTTCGAGCGGATTCCGCGTGCTTGCCTCGGCGCTCGGATCCGGTCTGCAAAGCAGCGACCTGCCGCAGGCGACGGATGCGTTCGGCAATCCGCTCGACGAGTGCGTGCAGTTCGCCGATGGTTACAGCTTCGGCAGCGTGCGCTCGGCGGACCTCGTGATCGGCAACGAGACCGCGGCCTCGATCCCCGTGCAGGTAATCGGCGATCCGGCCGCCGGAGCGGCTCCCGCATCCTGCGTCCAAGGTCCGCAGGAGAACACCGTGGCCACTTTCGGTGCGAACGCGATCCTCGGAATCGGCAATTTCCTGACGGATTGCGGCATCGCCTGCGCGAACGCGGCGATCGCCGGCGCCTATTACGATTGTCCGGTCACGGGGACCTGTACCCCGGTCGCGCAACCCGTTTCGGGTCAGCTGCGCAATCCGGTGGCGGCGTTTGCCGCCGACAACAACGGCGTGGTGATCGATCTGCCGGCGGTCACGGCGCCCGGTGCGACCGTGAGCGGCACGCTGCTGTTCGGCATCGATACGCAATCCGACAATGTCCTGCCCGCCTCGGCGACGATCTTCACGCTCGATCCGAATTACGGCACGCTCGACACGTTCTTCAACGGCACCAGCTATCCGTCGAGCTTCTTCGATACCGGTTCGAACGGCTACTTCTTCACGGACGATACGATTCCGACCTGCACCGACCAGCCGGCGTTCTACTGCCCGTCGGCCGTGGAGAATCTGCAGGCATCGGTGCAGGGCGCGGCCGGCACGCAGGCCGTCCTGTCTTTCTCGGTGGACAACGCCGACGCGGACTTCGCGACCAATGCAGCGGCGTTGCCGAACCTCGCCGGTCCGGCCGGCACCGGTCTGCAAGGGGCGTTCGACTGGGGCATGCCCTTCTTCTACGGGCAGCCGGTCTACGTCGCGTTCGAGTCCGGTGCGCCCGCCGGAGTCAGCGGACCCTGGATCGGCTTCTAGAGGATTCGTCAGTGGGAAACTCAATGATCATGCGCAAATCGACCTCGATGATTCTCGCGATCGTCATGACCGCCGGCACCGCCGCCGTGGCCCGGGCCGGCGCGCCCTTCGACGATCGACCCGGCGCCCACTGGGACGTGATGGGCGGACTCAGCGAGCCGGTCGGCACCACCGGCGATTATCTGCAGGGGGGCTACGCGATCGGCGGCGGGCTGACGTTCGTGCCCTCGGAGTCGAGCCCGCTCGACTGGCGGTTCGACCTCGACTACCGCGATCACAACGCCTCGAGCCGCCTGATCGCGCTTGGCCAGCAAAGCACCAACATCGAGATCGACGGCGGAACCGGTCAGATCTGGTCGTTCAGCGGCAATGCGACCTACCACGTTCCGATCGCCTACGGCGTGCGTGCCTACGCCATCGCCGGCGTCGGCGTGTACCACACGCGCATCGAGCTGACCCAGACCGTGCCGTTTTACGGCGGCTACTATTACTGCGACCCGTTCTGGGGCTATTGCGACGGGGGCTATGGGTACGGCAACGCCGTGGTGATCTCGCACGACCTGACCAAGTTCGGCTGGAATGCGGGCGGCGGCGTGGAATTCGCCCTGCCGTCCGGCGCATCGTGGTTCATCGAGGCGCGCTTCCACCGCATCTCCGCCTCGACGCCGGTCGAGTTCGTGCCGATCGAGGTCGGCTACCGCTTCTAGGTCGGCTGGCGCGGTTGAGCCGCGATCGCCGCGAGGCCGCGCAGTACGAGGTCCGGGACGATCTCGCCGCGACTACGCAGCGCGGTCGCGACCATGCCCGCGTCGCCGCCGGTGAGAAAGAGGCGAGGCCTCACGCCGGCGGACTGCTCAATGGTCTCGATCGCGCGTTCGGCGAGACCGGCGAGCGCGAACACCGCGCCTCGGGAGACGGCGCCCACGGTATTGTTCGCCAGTACGCCCGCCATCGAGGGCGTGCTCTGCACCGCGGCGCGGGCGATATCGCTGGTTCTGGCGAACAGCGACTCGCGCATCATGTGGATGCCCGGCGCGATCAGGCCGCCGAGGTGCTGGCCGGTGGCGTCGACGCCGTCGACCTTGACCGCAGTACCGGCGTCCAGAACGCAGAACGCCGAGCGGGCGATCGTCCAGGCGCCGACCAGCGCGAGCCAGCGATCCACGCCGAGCAGCGCCGGATCGAGATAGCCGTTGGCGAGTTCCTGGAAGCGGCTGGACGAGGTCACGAATTCCGGACGCAGACCGAAGCGCTTGCGAGTCTGCCGGGCGATGGTCTTGGCGATTTTCTCGCCGGCGACGTTCGCGACCAGCACCCGCTCCGGCGTCTGCGCGGCGGCGAACACCGCCGTCGTCCACAGCGAGGCCTTCGCGCCCCGGTGCACGATCGATTGCTGATCGGTCAGCCCGGCACTGGTGAGCCAGGCCCATTTCAGCCGCGTGTTGCCGACGTCGATGACCAGAATCATGCCCGATGATCCGCCTCGGCCGTCTGCGCGAAACGCGCGGCCCCGGCTGCGAAGAATACCATCCGCCGACGAATTCGGCCCCGCAGACCGATTCGGCGCCGCCCGCGCGGTACACTGTCGAGCGCGCAGCCCCCGGCCATTACGGAGCAGTCTTGAGACCGAAGCCCTCGCTCACGGAAGGATCCATTCCGCACGCCTTGATCGACTTCGCCCTGCCGATCCTCGCCGGCAATGTGCTGCAGTCGCTCAACGGTTCGGTCAACGCGGTGTGGATCGGCCGCTTCCTAGGGGAGGCGGCGTTCGCGGGCGTCGGCAACTCCAACGTCGTGATGTTCATGCTGCTCGCGGCCATCTTCGGCATCTCGATGGCGACGACGGTGCTGATAGCCCAATTCGCCGGCGCGGGTCGCCTCGACGAGGCGAAGCGCGTCGTCGGCACCAGCGCCTCGTTCTTCCTGCTGCTCTCGGGCGTGATCGCGGCACTCGGCTTTGCCGGCACACCGCTGCTGCTTCGCGCGCTGCATACGCCGACGGATGCCCTGGCGGCCGCATCGGCCTATATGCGGGTGATCTTCCTCGCATTTCCGTTCATCAGCAGTTTCTTCTTCGTGATGGCCGCGTTGCGCGGCGCGGGCGACTCGCGGACACCGTTCGTCTTCCTCGTGGTCAGCGTCGTGCTCGATATCGGCCTCAATCCGCTGCTGATCTTCGGTGTGGGCCCGCTCCCTCGCCTCGGCGTCGCCGGGTCGGCAACGGCCACCCTGATCGCGCAGGCGAGCAGCCTGGTCGCGCTGCTCGTGCATCTGCGACGCAAGCGCCACCCCCTGTTCCTTCATCGGCAGGACCTCGGACTGCTGCGCATCGACTGGACGCTCGTGAAAGCGCTGGTCGCCAAGGGAATGCCGATGGGCCTGCAGATGTTCGTCGCTTCCTCCAGCATGATCGCCCTGACCGCGCTCGTGAACCGCTTCGGATCGGAGGAGACCGCGGCCTTCAACGCCGCGATGCAGCTGTGGAGCTACGTGCAGATGCCCGCACTCGCGATCGCGGCCGCCGGCTCGTCGATGGTTGCGCAGAACATCGGCGCGGGTCGATGGAACCGGGTCGATTCGATCGCTGCCGCGGCGGTCGCCTGCAATTTCCTGCTCGGCGGCGCACTGATCGCACTCATCTATGCGGCCGACCGCCACGTGCTCGGCTGGTTCCTGCCTCCTCACGGACCCGCGCTCGCGCTGGCGGTGCACCTCAATGCCCGCGCCGTCTGGTCGTTCGCGTTCTTCGGCGTGTCGGTCGTGCTGTTCGGCGTGATGCGGGCGAGCGGCGCGGTGTTCGCGCCGCTCGCGATCCTGGTGAGCACGCTCTGGTGCATCCGCGTGCCGTTCGCCTACCTGATGGTGAACCGGCTGCATGCCGAGGCGATCTGGTGGAGCTTTCCGCTCGCCTCGATCGTCTCGATGATCATGGCCCTCGTCTACTACCGGTTCGGGGGATGGCGCCGCGCGAGCCTCGGCATCGTGGTCGGTACGCCTCGCGCCGCGGCGCAGGCCTGAGCCGATGACGCTCGCGCGCGGGTCCTCTGAACGTCCGCTGGTGGTCCGCTGCGGCGCGTTCGGCGACATGGTGCTGCTCACCGCGCTGATTCGCGAATTGCACGCGCGCTGGCGGGCTCCGGTCGACCTCGTGACCTCGGGACCCTGGAGCGAACCTCTCCTGCGCGGCCAGCCGGGCGTCGGCGAGATCCACACGCTCCGCAGCCGCAAGACCCCGTACTGGCTGGCCACCGATCAGTGGCGACTGGTGCGAGGCCTGCGAGCGCGTGGTGCGGGCGCGGTCTGGCTCTGCGACGACAATGCCGAGGAGCGTCGCCTGCTTGCACGCGCGGGCTTAGGTGCGGATTGCATCGTCGACGTACGCGATCATCCGCTGCTGCCGGAGGAGCACGCGACCGATCAATGGCGGCGCCTCGCCACCTTCGTACCCCGCTGCTGGTCCGGGCGCACCCCCGTGGGAGAATTCACGACCCTGCGCGGCGGTTCGCTCTGCGTGAGCGCCGCGGCCCGCGACGACCTCGACCGCTGGCTGGCTAAGCGCGGGATCGG
>JAGWPY010000148.1 GCA_028870275.1 Gammaproteobacteria bacterium
CAGCTGTTCGTGCTCGAGGCGAACGCGAATCCGAACCTCTCGGCCGGCGAGGACTTCGCCCAGTCGGCGCTCAGCGCGCGCATCGCCTACCCCGATCTGCTGCAAAGGATCATCAAGCTCGGCGCGAGCTATCCGGCCGCCTGGCGCGCGGCGCATGCCTGAAGCGCTCGGGCCGCGCGCCCGGGCGCGGCGCGGATCGCGGTCGCGGGAACCTCAGGCCCCGATCCGGTCGGTATCGGCGAGCGGATGACCCTCGGCGGCGGCCGCCGTCCGCCAGTGGCCGATCTCCGGGTCGGCGAGCACGAAGTCGAGGTAGGTCCGTGAAACCGGCGAGAGCGCACCGCCGTAGGTGTTGAAGCGGAACACGACCGGCGCGAACATCGCGTCGGCGAGGCTGAACTCGCCGAACAGCCAGCCGCCGTCCGCGCCGTAGCGGGTGCGGCATTCGGTCCAGATCGCATCGACACGAGCCACGTCGGCGAGCAGTTCCGGGGTCGGTGCGACCCGCCGGCCGGTCGCGCGGACGTTCATGGGACACTGGGCGCGCAGGGCCTGGAAGCCCGAGTGCATCTCGGCGGCGACCGCCCGAGCGAGCGCGCGGGCCGCGCGCGGTCGCGGCAGTCCGCGGCCGCTGAGCTCGATCGCGTATTCGCAGATCGCGAGCGAATCCCAGATCGTGAGGTCGCCGTCGATCAGGCAGGGTACGCGGTGCGAGGGCGAGACGGCGGCGATCTGGTCGCGGTAATCGGCCGCGTCGAAGTGGATCACCCGTTCTTGGAAATCCAGGCCGACCTTGCGCCAGAATAGCCAGGGACGCAGCGACCAGCTCGAGTAGTTCTTGCTGCCGAGCACGAGCAGCGGCCGTTCCCCCATGGTTCCTCCGAGGCGACTTGCGGAAAATGAGCATTGTAACGCGCATCCTCAGTTTCGATCTCGACGACACGCTCTGGCCGGTCGCGCCGGTCATCGAGGCGGCCGAGCGCGAGCTGTACGAATGGCTGCGCGAGCGCCACCCGCGAGCGGTCGCCGAGCACACCATCGAGTCGATGCGGGCTCTGCGCACCGCCGTGGCAGCGCGCCATCCCGATCGCAGTCACGACCTGAGCTTCCTGCGCCTGCGCGCGCTCGCGCTGCAGCTCGCCGAGGCGGGCTACGAGGAGGGCGAGGCCGAGCGCGCCTTCGAGGTGTTCTACGCGGCCCGCAACCGCGTCGACTGCTACGCCGACGTCCACCCGGCGCTCGCGCTACTTGCGGCTCGAGGTCCGCTGTACGCGCTCAGCAACGGCAACGCCGACCTGGGGCTTTGCGGGCTCGCCCGGTATTTCAGCGGCCATCTGAGCGCCCGCTCGGTCGGAGCGGCCAAGCCCGATCCGCGGATCTTCGCGGCGCTCGCGCATCGCGCCGGGGCGCACGCCGCGCAGATCGTGCACGTCGGCGACGATCCCTACGCCGACGTCGAGGGCGCGCGCCGCGCCGGCCTCCAGGCGGTGTGGATCAACCGCCACGCGCGTCCCTGGCCCGCGGATCTCGCGCCGCCCGAACGAGAGATCCGCGGGCTCGACGAACTGTGTTGAGGCGCGTGCGCACCGCGCACGCCGCCGCTCCTGGCAGCCATCGCGACCGAGTGCTGATGGAAATTCCCGCGCATTTTCCCGACTTCCGTCACTTCACGAACGGTACCGTCTGCCGATAGGATGATCGTGGGTCACAAAGGACGACGCAGATGCAAGCGACATCGGCGAATTCTCTGGTGGCGGTCAGTTCCCTGCGGGAGTTCTTCCGCGACGCCTTCCATACGGCGAGCGAACATCAGAAGGTCGGCATCGACGAACAGGCCGAGGCCTACGTCGTCAACGTCCTGACCGAATTCTCGCGCGCCGAATCCCTGTACGAGCGTACCAGCGAGGGCCTGCGCATCCGCCCGCTCGCCCAGATGCTCGCCGACGCGCTCGATGCGCCGAACGCCACCGCGCAGCATCGGGCGCTGCAGCGTCTGGGCGATGTCTCGCTGTTCGTCGCCGGATTCTTCGCGCGCAGTTTCGCGCGACGGTTGGTCGACGTCGACTACCACATTGCGATGGGCGGTAACGCCTATGGGGCGCTCGCCGACGCGATGCAGCGGAGCCGTTCCGGACGGACCGTCGCCGCGCTGTATGGTCAGCTCGCCCGCTGTTTCCAGGGACTGGTCGATGCGCTGAACGAGGTCAGTGAGATGTCCTATCGACACAGCGATGCGGACCTGCTGCGCCTGTACGAGATCTGGCTGAAGACCGACAGCCGGCGGGCGCGCGCGCTGCTCGAGAGGCTGGGCGTGCACCCGTCGCGGCAGGGTGGAGCGGTGCTCGCCCACTGAGGTCGCATGATCCTCAGGGGCATGCAGTCGCTGCTGGGACGTCTCTACGACGTCGAGACGCGGTTCGACGTCTACGATTTTCTGATCACCGACCGCTCCCTGCTGCGGCACTGGGAGGATGAGCGCGCGCCGCTGCCCGTCGACGAGTCGCTCCTGCTGGCCGAGTCCGCGGATGGTGCCGCGGTCGCCCTGTACATCGACGCCGAGGTGCTTGGACGGCTCGAGCGCGCCGATCCGTTCGGCGAACTCAACGACACCAATCTCGCCGACTATTGCACCGCGCTCGAGGGCGTGAGCCACTTCCTGTACTGCACCTGGCGGCTGCACGCCGATGCGCCCGTTTCGCTGCTCGAGCTCGAGACGCAGGCGGAGGTCGACAAGTACTGGACCAGCGTCTTCCTGATCGCCTCCCAGCAGGGCGGCGGTTATCCGTGGCGCGTGTTCGAGAGGCTGTTCGGGACGGTCGGGTACGCGGCCGGGCTCGAGGGGGAGCAACTGCAGCGCTACCGCACGGCGAACCGCTGCGCGGCGCAGTACTGCCGACGACTCGAGCGGCGCTTCCTCAGGCGCGGCGGTGCGCGCATCGAGGCCTTGCTGCGCGAATTGCGCCGCTTCTATCGGATGGGCGCGGCCGCGAAACTGCGGCACGCGGTCGCCTGAGAGGCTATTCGCCGGCGTCCTTCTTGTTCTGCTCGGCGAGTCTCTTGAGCTCGATCCACTCCGAGAGCTTGCGCAGGTCCTTGCGGCGCGTGCGCGCGGTCTTCTCCAGGTCACCGCTGTCGTAGGGATCGTAGCCGCCGCGCACGCCTTTCGGGTTCGATCGGATCGCGGCGGCCGGCGGCGCGTCCTCGACGATCGACAGGCCCGGATGCTCGAGCCGACGCAGGGGCTGGCTCGGGGCCTCGCGACCGAACGAGCCGGTCGTCACCGACCATTCCCAGACCGCATTGCCGCGGTCGTCGAACTGGACCCGGCCGCTCGGTCGATCGGTGCGGCGTTCGGACGGCGTCGGGACGCCGGCGCTCCGATCGGCGCCATCCTTGGACGGCGGCTTTCTCGCGTTCATCATGCGATCTATATCGGATCGCGACCGCCCGAGGTCAAGTCTGGGCGGGTGAAAACTTCGATTGCGTCACAGTCGCGCGCCGGTGCTGGGCGCGCAGCAGCGCGACCCCCGTCTTGCCGTCGTCGATCTCGCCTTGCAGCACGCGCTGCACCGCGACCTCGAGATCGACCCACTCGAGTTCCAGTTCCTCGTCGGAGTCCGGCGCGGGAGCGCCGATCCGC
>JAGWPY010000020.1 GCA_028870275.1 Gammaproteobacteria bacterium
GGCGAACACCGCGAGGATCCCGGCTCGGCCGATCCCCGCGAGGTTCGCCGTACCCACCGAGTGAAGGCCGAGGTTGGCCGCGCGGACGCCGCTCGCGCCGAACAGCAGGAACGCGGCGAGCGGCAGCATCTTGATCACGGTCGCGCCGCCGAGCAGCCGTACGCCGGCGCGAACGCTCAGCAGGTTGACCACGGCGATGCCGCCGATCACACCGACGATGACCAGCGCGCGGACCGCCGCCGCCGCGGCCGGCGGAGCGACACTCGCCACGGTGTCGCCGAGTGCGGCGGCGATGCCGCCGTCGGCCAGCAGATTGCTGAACCAGAGCATCGTACCGACGATGTGACCATTCATCGGACCGAACGCGTTGGCGATGTACGCGTAAGCGCCGCCGCTGCTCGGCACCCGACTGCCGCCCTCGGCGAAACAGACCGCGACCGCGCCGACGGCGAGGGCGCAGGCGAGCAGAACCACGATCGCCCATGTGCCGGTCTGTGCGGCGAGCGCGGCCGGCACGACGAAGATCCCGCCGCCGACGATCGAGTTGACTCCGTTCGCGGTGAAGCCCCAGGGGCCAACCGCCCGGCGCAGGCCCGCATCGCGCTCGCTCATTTGCATGCTCTTACGCTAACACGAGCGGGGGCCCGGGAGCAGCACTCACTTCGTCATCGACCACCCGAACCTGCCGGTACACCGCGCACGCAGCGGAATCCGACGTGCGAGGACGCGTCGGCCGGACTCATCGCGGACAGCGATGCGGCACGCATCAGCAGCGCGTAATCGCGCTTGTCGGCAAAGCCCAGCGCCGTTGCCGCGCAGGATCGTGCGCCCGCCGCAGCCTCGTGTGGCCGCGAGCCACCGGGCATGCCGGCATAGTCGGAAGTCCATTCCCAGACCGGTCCATGGAGGTCGCGAATGCCATAGACGTCGGCTCTCCCGGCGCCGACCGGCGCGGGCGGACGGTCTCCATCCGCGAATATCCGGTCGAGCAAAACCTGATCCCGACCCGGCACCTCACGCGCATCGCGACGGTGCGCATCGGCCGCGGCGACGAATTCCCACTCGAACCAGGTCGGCAGACGCGCGCCCTCGCTCGCGCAGTAGGCGAGCGCCGCGTACCAACTCACCCCGGTGACCGGCCGGTCACGCCACCGGCGATCGGCGCGTGGCGACGCCGACCATGCGGCGAGATAGGCGCGGGATGCCAGCACGGGCGGCACGCGGTCCCGGCGCCATCGCGGATGTTCACGAACGAAGCGCAGGAACTCGCCGTTCGTGACCGGTTCGACGCGCATCGAGAACGGGCGCAGTCGCACCGAAGCCGGTCCGTGCATGCCGGCCAGCACGCTCTCGAAGTTCCCGCCCGGCACGATCCGATAGGCCGGCGCGACGTCCGTCGCCGACCATGCTGGAGCGAGCGCACATGCCGAAATCGCCACGATCAACGCCGGGACGGCCAACCGCGACGCGCGTGCGATCGCGCGGGTCACTGGCCCGGGCCGCCGGCTCGGACCGCGCGCACCTCGCTCGGATCGATGTGACCTCCGCGATTGTTGAAGTTGTTGAGCACGAACGTGAGCACATGAGCGATCTCCTCGTCGCTCAGCTGTGCGCCCAGCGCCGGCATCACCGACTCGTAGCCGGTGCTGTTCACGGTGATCCTGCCGCTGAGGCCGTGCAGCACGATGCCGATCGCGCGCTTGGGGGCGGCATTCAGGAAGTCCGACATGGCCAGCGGCGGGAAGGCGCCGGGCAGGCCCATGGCGTTGCCCTGATGACAGGCCGAGCAGATCTGATTGAACACACGCCGCCCGTCGGCCATCGCATCGAGCGGTCCCGAGGCGGCCGCGGCGCCCGCCGGAACCGGCTCGCCGCCGCTCACGTGGTCGTATATCTGCGGCTGTGGCGGTCCCGTGACCCGGATCTCGCCGAGCGCTCCCTGCATGAAGGCGCGGGTGATCGCGTGATCGACCATCAGGAACGTGCCCGGTACCGGCAATTCGAGTTCGACGATCGAGGCGCCACCGGGCGGGATCAGCGTGGTCTGCACGTGGTGATTGACCAGGGTGCCGCCTTCGACATTCACGTCGTCGAAGATGCCTCCGATCACGTGGAAGCTCGAGGCGAGATTCGGTCCGCCGTCGCCGACGAACAGCCGTACGTGATCGCCGACGCTCGCGGTGAGCGCTCGAGGACCGGTCATGGAGCCCTCGCGTCCGTTGAAGAGCACGTAGGTCGGCTGTTCGAGCAGCAGCTTCTGCATGTCGAAGGTCTGCAGCCCGGGTTCATGGTAGCCGCCCGAGAGATAGAAATCCCCCTGGACCACGTAGTATTCGTGGTCGACCTTCGGCAGCCCCCCGGGCGGTTCGACGAGGATCAGGCCGTACATGCCGTTGGCGATGTGCATCGGCACCGGCGCGGTTGCACAGTGGTAGATGAACAGACCCGAGCGCAGGGCCTTGAACGAGAAGACGCTCTCGCGACCAGGCGGTGTCACGGTGGCCGCAGCGCCACCGCCGGGGCCCATCACCGCATGCATGTCGATGTTGTGAGCCATGCGCGAGGATGCGTCGTTTTTCAGATGCAGCTCGACCGTGTCCCCCTCGCGGACCCTGATCAGGGGCCCGGGCACGCTGCCATTGAAGGTCCAGAACGTGTAACGCACTCCGTCGGCGATCTGGCGAACGATTTCGCGGGTCTCCAGGCGGACGATCACGCGCGCTGGATGATCGCGGTGGATGGGCGGCGGCACGGCCGGAGGCGGCACGAGCCGCTCCTCGATCGGCGTACCGCGCCGCGCCACGGGCTTGCCGTGATCCTGCGCGGCCCGGACAACTGCGGTTGCGGTCACGAGGAGAATTCCGACCGTGGTAGCGAATACTGCGGCCATCGAGGATTTCGAGTTCGCCATGGTGGCTCCGAAAAGACGCACCGCCGGATTGGTCGGGCTTCAAGATCTATTCTAGATACATCTTTTGGAGCGCGAATTCGGGAAAACTACCTACCTCAGCTTCACTTCGCCGCAGCGGCTCAGCGTGGCAGAATGCGCCCCCCTCTCATCCGGAGCAGCAAGACTGATGAAATCCGCCGGCCACAGACTCGGTTTCCTGGCCGTCACCGGCTCGGCCATCGCCTGGAGTCTCGGCGGCCTGTTCACTCGGCTGATTCCGGTCGACAGCTGGACCTTGCTCGCCTGGCGGGGCGTATTCGGCGCCGCCGGGCTCGGCCTGATCATGCCGCTGCTGCCGGAACGCGGCGGGCTTTCGGCCCTGCGCGCGATGGGTTGGATCGGCGTGCTGTTCGTGGTTCAGGCTGCGGCGGGCATGATCTTCTACCTGACCGCGCTGCGCCACACGTCGGTGGCGAACGTCGCCGTGATCTATGCGACTGCTCCGTTCCTGGCCGGCGCGATCGGCTGGTGGATACTCGGCGAGAGGCCTTCGGCCAGCGCCCTCGCGGCGAGCGCATTGGCCCTCTCCGGGGTGGTCGTGATGGTGGGCTTTGGTGGAGCCGGAGGCTGGCTCGGCGATGCGCTCGCCTTCGGCATGACCCTGACCATGGCGGTGACGATGGTCGTGGTGCGCAGGTATCCCGGCATTCCGATCATCTTTACGGCTTTCCTCGCTTCGCTGCTCAGTGCGGCGTTCAGCTGGCCGTTCGGCGCCCCTCTCGCTGCGAGTCCCCGGGAACTGGTCTTGCTCGCCGCGTTCGGAGTCGTGAACTTCGCGATCGGTCTGCCGCTGTTCACGTTCGGTGCGCGGCGATTGCCGCCGATCGAGACCGCCTTGATCGGTGCCCTGGACGCGCCGCTCGCACCTCTGTGGGTCTGGCTCGCCGTCCGCGAGACGCCGTCGCGCAGCACCTTGGTCGGCGGCGTGATCGTCTTCGGCGCGGTCGCCGCGCACATGATCGCAACCGAGACGAGATTGCGCGCCGCCGCCGCCGGTCGGGAAGCGCCGTAGCCCGTCAGAGAGGGGCGCAGCCCAAGCGCTGTTCACGGAACCAGCAGCGCCGCTCGATCCGGCCGTCCACGTCGTGCACGTCGATCGCCCAGCCTCGATCGCCTGCGCGCAACATCACGAAACCGAATCCGGGAATCGATTCCCCGGAGGCGACTCGTACCGCCGATCCTCCCTGGAACCAGGTACCCGCGAGGTTCTCTGGCGTGCGGTCGAGCCGGTCGCCGCCGAAGCCCGCGATGAGCTGCGCGGGCGCGCGCTGCGCGCCGGCGTAGTTCAGGATCTCGAACGCATGGATGTGCCCGGCGAGCATCAATTCGACCGGAGCGGGAACACCGCTGCGGCCGAGCGCGGCGATCAGCGTGCGATTGCCGCCGACCGGCACGTCCAGGGGACCCGAGATCGCGCCCCAGATCGGCCGGTGCATCAACAACCAGGTCGGCGCAGGCGACTGCGCGAGCGCGGCGAACTCGCGGGCGTGCGCCGCGACCGCGTCCGCGGCGACCCTCGTATCCGGGGCGTCGGCGTCGTCCATCACGACGAGGTTGATCCGACCGATCGGTACCGTGTAGGGCGGCAGGTGGGTCGCGCAGCGCGCGTCGGCCATGAACGGCTGCGGGCCCATCATGCGCAACCAGCCCTCGCCGGCTCGCTGGCAGTCCTCGTGATTGCCGCGCACCAGGACCCATGGCGCCGCAGCGAGCAGTGGTGCGGCCGGCGCGAAGAAATCGGCCCTCCAGGTCGCGAAGTGATCGCCATGCGGCGAACCCGCGCAGCGCCGGTCCCCGGTCGGACAGGCGCTCTCGCGATACAGATAGTCGCCGAGGTCGATGATCAGGTCGGGCCGCAGGCGGGCCGCCTCGGCCGCGAGTCTCGCGAACGGCCATTGGCGAGGATCGTTGCAGTCCTGCACCGCTCCGCCCTTGATGCGACAGCCGGTATCGCCGATCACCAGGATGCGGTGAGGATGCGCCACGGGTAGCGCGAGCGCGCGGCCGAAGACCGACGCGTGGCGCGCATCCGGCGGCAATTCGGCCGCGCACACGCGCGGAAAATCGCTCGAAGGCGCGGCCCGCAAATCCATGGCGCGCGCGCCCCCGTCGATGCGCAACATCGGACAGGTACCGCCGCGCACGACCGCGCGCACCTCGGCGCGACCCTCCGGTCCATACTGCACCCAGACGGGGGCAGCCGGAGCCGCCGCCGCCGGCCGCAGCGCGAAACAGGCGAAAGCGACGACCGTGAGCGCGGCGGCGCGCCCTTGCGCGCCGAGGCGCGGACGGCGGCTCAATGCCCTGCTCCGCTCGCCGCCGCAGAGCCCCTCGCATCGGCTTCTACGAGCGCGGGCGTGCGCCAACCGCTGCGCACGCCCCATTCGAAGAAGCCGAGCGCGGCGAGCGCGACGACCAGCTGATCCCAACCGTAAGCGAGATAGCCGTGCCCCGCGAACTGCGGACTTCCCGCCCAGGACAGCAGCGCGATCGAGGCGAAATACGCCAGCAGCCAGGTCGAACCGCGCAGGTGCCGGCCGAAATCCCGCCAGGCCTCTCGCGCCTGGTAGTACAGATAGAGCGGCATCGGCAACACGAGCAGCAGCATGATCTCGCCGGTGTAAGGCCAACGGGCCCAATAGAGCATCAGGGTGGCGAGCACGAAGGCCGTCGCGGAGAGCAGGCGCAACCGCGGCAGTCGCAATGGCCGGTGGAGCCCCGCCGCCGTGTGCCGCAGGCTGAGCACGCTCACCGGCACGATCAGGTAGGTGATGATCGTCGCCACGGAAATGACCGCGGCGAGCCGGCCCCAGCCGCGGAAGAAGAACAGGAACACGAACGAGACCGCCAGATTGAACCACATCGCCGGCCGCGGAACGCCGAAGCGCGGGTGAATGCGTCCGAGCACCGCGGGGGCCGTGCCATTGCGCTGCATCGCATAGATCATCCGCGCGGTCGTCGCCGTGTAGGTCGTGCCGGTACCGCTCGGGCTCATGTAGGCGTCCGCGTAGAGCAGCAGCGCGAGCCAGTTCAGGTTCAACGCGAGCGCGAGCTGGGCGAACGGGGAGCTGTATTCGAGTCCGGCCCACCCGGCCGCAAGCGCCCGCGGCGAAACGGCGCCGAGGAAGGCGACCTGGAGCAGAAGATAGACGACGGTGCTGAGCAGGATCGAGGCGAGAATCGCCAGCGGGATGTTTCGTCCGGGCTCGCGAGCCTCGCCCGCGAGGTTCACGGGGCTCTGGAAGCCGTTGTAGCTGAAGACGATGCCGCTGGTCGCGACCGCGGTGAGGATCGCCGCAGGATCGAGCGTCTGTGCGCCGCCGTGGACGCCTAGACGGAAATTGCCGGTGTGGAAGCGGGTGGCCATGAGCACGAGCGCCGTGCCCGCCGGCACGATCAGCTTGAAGAACGTGATTGCGCTGTTGGCGCGCGCGAACAGGCGCACTCCCCAGTAGTTGAGCAGGAAATAGCCGACCACCAGCGCCGCCGCGATCGCGAGGCCAGCGCTCGAGAGCTCGCCCTGTCCGTTCGCTGCACGCAGGTACAGACCGTGCGCCCAGACCCAGGGCCATGAGCTCATGTACTGCACCGAGGCCTCGGCCTCGACCGGGATCACCGCGACGATCGCGATCCACGCCGCCCACCCCGATAGGAATCCGACCAGGGAGCCGTGCGAGTAGTGCCCATAGCGCACCGCGCCCCCCGACTCCGGGAACATCGCGCCGAGTTCGGCGAAGGTCAGCGCGACGAACAGCACGATCAGGGCGCCGATGATCCAGGCGTACACCGCCCCGGGGCCGGCGAGCTGTGCGGCGCGCCAGGCCCCGAACAGCCAGCCTGAGCCGATGATCGAGCCGAGCCCGGTGAACATCAACGCGATCGGGCCGACGTCCCGTCGGATCGCACTATCGGACGACATCGCGCACTCACCTCGTCGATTCCCACGTGGTCGTGCAATCCTACCGTAACCCCAGGCACCGCGGTCGTGGTAACCTCGGAGCTCGATGGGCGACATGCCGCTGAAAGACTCTTTGCGATTGACGCCGGTGCGCCGTATCACCGTCCACTGCCCGGTGCCGCGCGAAACCTGGCATGCGCGGGACGCGGATCGACTCGATCTGGAACCCGCGCTCGCGTCGATATTCGCGGTGCTGCGCGCGAATCCCGAATTCGGCACGCTCGGCCCCTACCACAACGTCCTGGAAGTCGCTCCGGGCCACGAATCGTTCACGCCGGGCCGGGGATCGAGCCCCACTCTTGGGCGCGCCGGCGAGGCGACC
>JAGWPY010000149.1 GCA_028870275.1 Gammaproteobacteria bacterium
CGCCGACCCGACCCAGGATTGCACCAGCGTGCTACCGGATGGGATGCCACCCGGGGTCGGCACGACCGCCGAGCTCGTGATCTCGTACAGCCGGAACTGCAGGTCGGACATCGAGTAATTCGGCGCGAGGCCGAGGGTCGCGGTGAGCACGTCGCCCTGGGCGTTCGCACCGACCGTGAACACGTAGCTGTCCATGAAGTCGTACGGGCCGATGGCGCTCGTACCGATCTGGGTCGTCTGCGGCGTCGAGAAATAGTCATTGAAGAAATACAGGCCCGGTACGCCGAGTTGGAAGTAGTTGCCCGACACGGAACTCGGCGTGCTCGAGCCCAGGAACTGGTAGGAGTAACCGAGGGTCGAGCCCGGCGCCGGGGCGAGGTTGGGGCTGGACGGCAGCACGGTCGCCGCGCCGGCGCTCGCCGCGGCGCCGCACAGGGCGGCACAGGCGCAGAGCGCCACAGCGCCCTGCAAACGTCGTGTCACTCCTTTCCGTGGAGTCATCGCTCGATCCATCACACCCTCCGGACGCAGCGTATTCATGGCCACGCTTTGCATAATCCGCGAGGGAATTCACAAGGGCGTGATCCGCCCGTGAATTTTTTGTGTCAACCGGGCTGGATCCGGCACGCGGCCCGATCCAGCCCGTGGGTGGCGCCTCAGAACGCCGACAGGCCGGTCAGCTCGCGTCCGACCGAGAGCTGGTGGATCGACTCGGTACCCTCGTAGGTCACGACGCTCTCCAGGTTCAGCATGTGGCGGATCGGCGCGTATTCGACGCTGATGCCGGAGCCGCCGAGCATGTCGCGGCAGTCGCGGGCGATGTCGAGCGCTGCGCGCACGTTGTTCCACTTGGCGAGCGAGACCTGGACCGGCGAGAGTTCGCCACGGTCCTTGAGCCGGCCGAGCTGCAGCGCGAGCAGCTGGGCCGAGGTGATCTGCCGCGCCATCTCGGCGAGACGCACCTGGATCAGCTGGGTCGCGGCGAGCGGCCGGCCGAACAGCACGCGGGTCTTGGTGTATTCGATCAGCTGGGCGAGGCAGGCCTGCGCCGCCCCGATCGCGCCCCAGGCGATGCCGTAACGCGCCTGGGTCAGGCAGGACAGCGGTCCTTTGAGCCCCGCCGCGCCGGGCAGACGGTTCTCCTCCGGTACCACGACCTCGTCGAAGTACAGGGCGCCGGTCGCCGAGGCTCGCAGGCTGAACTTGTCATGGATCTCGGCGGCGGAGAAGCCGCGGGTGCCCTTGTCGACCAGGAAGCCGCGCACGCCCTCGTCGGTCATCGCCCAGGCGATGCAGACGTCGGCGATCGGTGCGTTGGTGATCCACATCTTCGAACCGTTGATCACCCAGTCGCCGCCGCGCCGCCTGGCGTGGGTCTTCATATTGGCCGGATCGGATCCGCCGTGCGGTTCGGTCAGGCCGAAGCAGCCGATGGTCTCGCCGCGCGCCATCGAGGGCAGGTAGCGCTGCTTCTGGGTCTCGGACCCGAAGGCATGGATCGGATACATGCACAGGCTCGACTGCACCGACACGAAGCTGCGCATGGCCGAGTCGCCGCGTTCGAGTTCCTGGCAGATCAGCCCCGAGGATACGGCGTTCATGCCGGCGCAGCCGTAGCCCTCGAGCGAGCTGCCGAGCAGACCCAGGGAGCCGAGCTCGCGCACGAGCTCGCGCGGGAAGCGATGCTCGGCGAAGGCCTTGGCGATGATCGGGATCACCTTCTCGTCGACCATGCGGCCGACGGACTCCTGTACCAGGCGCTCCTGCTCGTCGAGCAGGCCGCGCACGTCGAACAGGTCGAGGGGGTCGAGCGTCTTCTTCGTCATCGTTCTCTCTCCGGCCGCAAGGCCTTGCTATCGGCCCAAAGGCGCCATCGTACCGCGACGGCGGGTCTCGTTGTCGTCCCGATCCGGCCTATGTTCAGATATCGCCACGATGAAGTGCAGCTATCACGGCTTCTATCCTCCGCCGCTGCCGGCGGGGCACCCCTTTCCGGTCAGCAAGTATCCGCTGCTGCGTGAGCAGCTGCTCGCCGAGGGGATCGTCCGCGAGTCCGACCTCGTGGAGCCGGCGCCGGTCGAGCGCGAGGCGCTCGCCCTGGTGCATACCGCCGATTACCTGGAACGGCTCGAGAGCGGTGAGCTGTCCGCGGCCGAGATCCGCCGGCTGGGCTTGCCCTGGTCCGAGGCGCTATGGCGGCGGTCGCGGCTCGCCACGGGCGGCACGCTGCTCGCGGCGCGCACGGCGCTCGTCGAGGGGATGGCGGCGAATCTCGCCGGCGGTACGCACCATGCGTTCGCCGATCACGGCGAGGGGTTCTGCGTGATCAACGACGTCGCCGTGGCGACGCGGCTGCTCTGCGAGGAAGGGGCGATTCGCCGGGCCGTGATCGTCGATCTCGACGTCCACCAGGGCAATGGTACGGCGCGGATCTTCGCGGACGACCGGGGCGTGTACACGTTCTCGATGCACGGCGAACGCAATTACCCGACCGAGAAGATGCGCTCCAGCCTCGACCTCGGGCTCGAGGACGGCACCGGCGATGAGGCCTACCTCGACGCGCTCGCCCGCCATCTGCCGCAGGTGCTGGACGCCGCGCGGGCCGATCTCGCCTTCTACCTGGCCGGGGTCGACGTGGCCGCCGGCGACCGCTACGGCAAACTCGCGCTGAGCGAGGCGGGGATCCGCGCGCGAGACCGCATGGTCATCGAGGCGGTCAGGAGTCGCGGTCTTGCGCTCGCGATCGTGCTGGCCGGAGGCTATGCCCCGACCCGCGAGCGCACGGCGCAGCTCCATACCCAGGTGTTTCGCGCGGCCGCGGACTTCGAGCGCGGCGTTCGCTAGGGGCGAGGCGCCCGAAAAGCCGGGCGGGACGCTCAGGCGGACGCCATCAGCCCTTTGAGCTTGCCGATCGCGTTGGCCTCGACCTGGCGCACGCGCTCGGCCGAGATGCCGTACTCGGCGGCGAGTTCGTGCAGGGTGGCCTTCTCCTCGCACATCCAGCGGCGGCGCAGGATGCTGCGGCTGCGCTCGTCGAGCTTCTGCATCGCGGCGCCGAGCCGTTCCGCCGAATCCTCGTCCCACTCCTCGCGCTCCAGCTCGACCGCCGGATCGGCGTTGCTCGCCGGCAGGTAGAGCGCCGGGGAATATCCACCGTCGTCCTCGTCGGCGTCCGGGGAGGTGTCGAAGGCGAGATCGCGCGCCGCGAGGCGCTGTTCCATTTCGCGCACCTCACCGGGTTCGACGCCGAGGTCGGCCGCGACGGCCCGGGTCTCGGCCTCGGAGAGCCAGGCCAGGTTCTTCTTGAGCTTGCGCAGATTGAAGAACAGCTTGCGCTGCGCCTTCGTGGTCGCGATCTTCACCAGACGCCAGTTGCGCAGCACATACTCGTGGATCTCGGCGCGAATCCAGTGGACCGCGAACGAGACCAGGCGCACGCCCACCTGCGGGTCGAAGCGCTTGACCGCCTTCATGAGGCCGACGTTGCCTTCCTGGATCAGATCGCCCATCGGCAGGCCGTAGCCCAGGTAGCCGCGAGCGATGTGCACGACGAATCGCAGGTGCGAGAGCACCAGCGTGCGCGCCGCTTCCAGATCGCCCTCGTCGCGGAATCGGGTCGCCAGTGCGACTTCCTCGTCCTTCGAGAGAATCGGGATCTGCGAGACTCGGCCGACGTAGGCGTCGAGACTCCCCATCGGGCCGGCGAAGACCAAGCCGGTCTGTTTGGCAACCAACGCAGCGGTCATCAGTGTGAACCTCCGGATCTGCCTGGAGAGAATAATAGCACTCGGGTCATTGGAGTGCTAAACGGGCCCGGAGTTCCGCCCGCGGTGCAATCAATAAATTCTTTTTTTACAGAGGCTTACGCGGGGTTGATGGCGCGGATATGGCGCGTCGCAACAATCCACGAGCCGAGCCAGCCGAGCAGGCCCGAAGCGAGCAGCACGCCGCCCGAGGTCGCCGCGTCGAGGCCGCTCAGGCGAAAGGCGCTGCCGTAGAGGCCGGCGAGCCGGGCGATCGGCGCCGACAGTGCCGCGGTCGCGACCGCCACGAGCAACAGCGCGAGCGCACCCCCGCCGAGCCCGTACCAGAGGCCACCATAGAGAAACGGCCGGCGGGCGAATCCGTCGGTGCCGCCGACCAACTTCATGACCTCGATCTCGGCGCGGCGATTGTCGATGTCCAGGCGGATCGTGTTGCCGACGATCAGCACGACGCCGAGACCGAGCATCCCGCCGGCGACCAATGCCAGCCTCTGCAGCAGCTCGATCATCGCCGTCAGGCGCGCGACCCATTCGGTGTCGAGCTGGACCCGGTCCACGTCGGGCATCGCGGCGATCGCCTGCTTCAGCGCGGCCGTACCGGCCGTGGTGCTTGCCGAGATCGCCGGGGTCACGATCAGCGTGTCCGGCAGCGGATTGCCCTGCAGCGCATCGAGCGCATCGCCGAAGCCCGAGTACTGGCGGAATTCGGCCAGGGCCTGGGGCGCGAGCACGACCTTCACCGCGGCGACGTCGCCGCGCGCGCGCAGCCGGGCGGCGATCTCGCCGGCCCGCGCATCGCTCGCCGACTTGGCGAGGTACACGGAGAGGTTGAACGCATCGTTCCAGCCCGCGCTTGCCGCGCGCGCATTCTGCAGCAGCACATGCAGGCCGAGCGGCAGGGTCAGGGCGACCGCGATCACGGTCATCGTGAGCAGGCTCGCCACCGGCGCCGCCGCCAGCCGGCCGAGCGAGCCGACCAGGACCTGCGCGTGGCGCGCGAAGTAGGCCTCGAGACGCTTCATGCCGGGGACTCCGCGGCGACGCGCCCCTCGCCGAGCACGATGCGGCGGGCGCCGAAGCCCTCGATGAGGTGCAGGTCGTGGGTCGCCACGACGACGGTCACGCCGACGTCGTTGAAGCGCTTGAACAGGCGCATCACCTCGAGCGCGAGGTCGGGGTCGAGGTTGCCGGTCGGCTCGTCGGCGATCAGCAGCGGCGGTTTGCCGACGACCGCGCGCGCGATGCCGACCCTCTGCTGCTCGCCGGTGGAGAGCTCGAGCGGGCGGCTGCGCTCGCGGCCGAGGAGTCCGACCTGGTCGAGCGCGGCGCGCACCCGCTTGTCGATCTCCTTGCGCGGGACACCGGCGATCACCAGCGGGAGGGCGACGTTGTCGGCGACCGGACGATCGTAGAGCAGTTTGTGGTCCTGGAAGACGACGCCGATCTGCCGCCGGAACTGCGGGATCGCCCGGGGCCGGATCGTGTCGGTCACCCGGTCGCCGACGCTCACCTTGCCGCGCGTGGGCCGCTCGATGAGCGCGATCAGCTTGAGGATGCTGCTCTTGCCGGCGCCGGAAGGGCCGGTGAGGAAGGCCATCTCCCCGCGCCCGACCTGGAAGCTCACGCCTGAGAGCGCCTCGCGGCCGCTCGGATAGCGCTTGAAGACCTGATCGAAGCGGATCATGCGTGGTCCGAAGCCGGCGCGCGCAGCAGCGCGTCGACGAATTCGCCGGCGCGGAACTCGCCGAAGTCCTCGAGCGATTCGCCGACGCCGACGAAGCGGATCGGGATGCCGAGCTTTTGCGCGATCGCGAGCACCACGCCTCCGCGGGCCGTGCCGTCCAGCTTGGTCACCACGAGTCCGGTGACCCCCAAGCTGGCGTGGAATTGTTCGGCCTGGGCGACCGCGTTCTGGCCGATCGTGCCATCGAGCACGAGCAGCACTTCGTGGGGCGCGCCCGGATCGATCCGCGCCAGGACGCGCTTGACCTTCTTCAACTCCTCCATCAGGTGGGCCTGGGTGTGCAGGCGGCCGGCGGTGTCGGCGATCAGCACGTCGGCCGCGCGCGCGCGTGCGGCCTGCAGCGCGTCGTAAATCACCGCCGCTGGCTCGGCGCCGCTCTGCTGGGCGATCATCGGCACGCCATTGCGTTCCGCCCAGACGGCGAGCTGTTCCCGCGCGGCCGCGCGGAACGTATCGCCGGATGCGAGCATCACGCTGCGGCCCTCGGCGATCAACCGATGGGCGAGCTTGCCGATCGTGGTGGTCTTGCCCGCGCCGTTGATGCCGACGACCAGGATCACGAAGGGCCGTGCACGCGCGTCGACCACGAGCGGCCGCTCGACCGGCCGCAGGATCGCCAGCATCGCGGACTTCAGCGCCGCGAGCAGCGCATCGACGTCGCCGAGCTCCTTGCGCGCGACCCGCCGGCCGAGCTCGTCGAGGATGCGGGTGGTCGCTTCGACGCCGACGTCCGCGCCGATCAGCCGCGTCTCCAGGTCCTCGAGCACCTCGGCATCGATCTTACGGCCCGGCAGAACGCTCTTCAGGCCGTCGGCGATCCAGGAAGAGCCGGCGCTCAGTCTTGCGCTCAGCCGCTTGAAGAACCCCGGCGCAGCGGGCGTGGATTCGGTCGACATGACGTCCAGAGCTTAGCAGAGCGGCGGGCCATTTGACCCCGCCCGCGCTCGGGCGGTCGCCGGTGCGGGCGCCCGTTCGGCGTATGATCCGCCGTCGTGACCATCGCCAAGACATCGCGGCCCGCGAGGCCGCACACGCTGCGCATCATCGGCGGCACCTGGCGCGGTCGGCGGATTCCGGTGCCGGATCTTGCGGAACTGCGTCCGACGCCGGACCGGGTGCGCGAGACCGTGTTCAACTGGCTCGCGCCGGCCATCGGCGGCGCGCGCTGCCTCGATCTGTTCGCGGGTACCGGGGCGCTCGGCCTCGAGGCGCTGTCGCGCGGAGCGCGCTCGGCGTTGTTCGTCGAACGCAGCGCGCCCGCGGCGCGCAACCTGCGCGAACAGATCGAACGCCTGGGCGCGGAGGCGCGCGCCGAGGTCCGCTGCGCCGACGCGTTCGAGTTCCTGCGGGATGACCATACGCCCTTCGACCTGGTCTTCCTCGATCCGCCGTTTCGCAGCGATCTGCTCGAACGTTGCCTGACGCCGCTCGCCGTACCCGGTCGGCTCGCGCCCGCTGCCCTCGTCTACCTGGAGAGTGCCAGCAGCGCCGGCGCGCCGGCGCTGCCCGCGGGCTGGGAGCTGCTTCGATCCAAGATCGCCGGGGAGGTGGGTTATCATCTCGCCCGTATTCCGGCCTGAGTACGAGCGGCATAAGTCCATGCACAAGAGAAACGCGATCTATCCGGGGACGTTCGATCCGATCACCAACGGCCACCACGACCTGGTGCGCCGAGCCGCCAGCATCTTCGACCGGGTCGTGGTCGCGATCGCCGCGAACCCGAACAAGGCGCCGATGTTCTCGCTCGACCAGCGCGTCGACATGGCGAGACGGGTGCTCATCGACATGCCGAACGTCGAGGTCTGCGGCTACTCCGGGCTCACGGTCGACTTCGCGCGCCAGCAGGGCCTCTCGGTGATCCTGCGTGGCCTGCGGGCGGTCTCGGACTTCGAGTTCGAGTTCCAGCTCGCCAACATGAGCCGCCACCTGTCGGCCGATGTCGAGTCGGTGTTCATGACGCCGCAGGAACAGTACACCTTCATCTCCTCGACCCTGGTGCGGGAGATCGCCGTGCTCGGCGGCAACGTGTCGGAATTCGTCCACCCGATCGTCGAGACCGAGTTGAAGCGGATGCGTCGGACCTAGAGCGCCGGATCAGCGGCGCTGGCAGCGCGGACACCAGTAGGTCGAACGCTGCGCGAGTTCGCGGCGGCGGATCGGGGTCGCGCAGCGCCGGCAGGGCTGGCCGGCCCGTTCGTAGACGTTGAGCTCCTGGCGGAAATACCCGGGCTCGCCGGTTGCATCGACATAGTCGCGCAGCGTCGTGCCGCCGATGCGGATCGCTTCGGCGAGCACCTGCTTGACCGCGGCGGCGAGCGCCGCGGCGCGCTCGCGCGTGAGGCGGCCCGCCGGCAGCGTGGGTGGCACGCCGGCTCGAAACAGCGCCTCGCTCGCGTAGATGTTGCCGACGCCGACCACGATTCTCGAGTTCATCAGCAGCGCCTTGACCGCGACCGAACGGCCACGCGAGGCGGCATACAGATAGGCGCCGTCGAAGGCCTCGCTCAAGGGCTCGGGCGCGAGCACGGCGAGCAACCGGTGACGGTCCGGGTCCTGCCGCGTGAACAGCAGGCTCCCGAAGCGGCGCGGATCGTGATAGCGGACGCACTGGCCGGTCTCGAGGCACAGGTCCCAGTGATCGTGGGTGCGCGGCGGCGCGTCGCAGTCGAGCACGCGCAGACTGCCCGACATGCCGAGGTGCACGATGGCCGTGCCCGAGTCGCAACCGATCAGCAGATATTTCGCGCGACGATCGACCGAGCGGACGATCTGGCCGCGCAGGGCGGACTCGATCAGCGCAGGGATCGGCCAGCGCAGCCGGCGCTCGCGTACCTTCAGTTCGAGCACGCGATGGCCGAGGAGCGCCGGGGCGATGCCGCGGCGCGTGGTTTCGACTTCGGGGAGTTCCGGCATCGGGGCAGGCCGCGCGGCGCGCCCCGGGCGAGGCGGCGCACCGCCCGCGGAACGAAGATCTACTTGATCTTCGATTCCTTGTACGCGACGTGCTTGCGCACGACCGGGTCGAACTTCTTGGTCTCCATCTTGTCCGGATGGAGGCGCTTGTTCTTGGTGGTCGTGTAGTAGTGACCGGTTCCGGCCGAAGAGACCAGCTTGATCTTGTCGCGCATCGCGGTGCTCCCTTAGACCTTCACGCCCTGGCCGCGCAGCTCCGCGACCACGGTCTCGACGCCACGCTTCTCGATGGTGCGCAGCCCGCGCGTGCTCACGCGCAGACTCACCCAGCGCTTCTCGGACTCCAGCCAGAAACGGTGGGTGTGCAGGTTCGGCAGGAACCGCCGGCGCTTGTGATTGTTCGCGTGCGAGACGGTGTTACCCGTCGTGGGGCGCTTCCCGGTGACCTGGCAGACTCGCGACATGGCATCGAACCTTTGAGCTTTGGACGATTTCGAATGAGCCGCGCTTTATACCAGGGCTCGCAGCCCCGGGCAACAGGACCTTCGGCCCCGGGCAATTCGACGATATAAAAATCCTCCAAATCAACGGGTTGGATTTCCCTGGGTGTTCATTCGGGGGGTGTGCATTCGGCGCGCTCAGCGCAGCAGGCCGCGTTCGGCGAGCGAGACGCAGCCGCCGTCGCCGACGACGATGTGGTCGAGCAGGCGGATGTCCACCAGCGCGAGCGCCTCCTTGATGCGCTGCGTGATCCATTCATCGGCCTGGCTCGGCTCCGGGACGCCCGAGGGGTGATTGTGGGCGGCGATTACGGCGGCGGCGTTCCACCGCAGCGCCTGTTTGACGACTTCCCGCGGGTGCACGCTCGCACCGTCGATCGTGCCGCGAAACAGCGGTTCGAAGCGGATCAGGCGATGGCGGTTGTCGAGGTACAGGCAACAGAACACCTCGTGCTCGAGGTCACGCAGGCGCGCGCAGAGGTAGTCGCGGGTCGCACGCGGGCTGGCGAGCGCGGGTCCCGCCGAGAGCGTCTCGCCGAGCTGGCGCCGGGCGATCTCGGCGGCGGCCTGGATCAGCGCGTAGCGCGCCGGTCCCAGGCCCGCGAGTGCGCAGAAACGGCTGCGATCGGCGGCGATCAGCCGCCGAAGCGACTGGAATCGTTGCAATGCGTCGCGGGCGAGCTCGAGCGCCGATCGGCCGCGGATGCCGGTATGCAGCAGGATGGCGAGCAGCTCGGCATCCGACAGCGACTCCGCGCCGTTCGCGAGCAGCTTTTCGCGCGGCCGTTCGGCGACGGGCCAGTCGGAAATTCCCATGGCGGCAGCATGGGCGCCCTGGCGCGGCCGCTCCAGAGGCAAAACGGCGCGGATGGCGCAGTTTCAGCCGCGGCCGGAGCTGCCGAAGCCGCCGGCGCCGCGCTCGCTCGCGGCGAAGTCCTCGACGACCTCGAAGCGCGGCTCGACGACCGGCACGACGATCATCTGAGCGATGCGCTCGCCCGGGGCGATCGTGAACGGCGCGCGGCCCCGGTTCCAGCAGGACACCATCAACGGACCCTGATAGTCCGAATCGATCAGGCCGACCAGGTTGCCGAGCACGACGCCGTGCTTGTGGCCGA
>JAGWPY010000150.1 GCA_028870275.1 Gammaproteobacteria bacterium
GAGGAGTAGAACTTGAGGGCGTTACCGCCCGTGGTCGTTTCCGGATTGCCGAACATCACGCCGATCTTCATGCGGATCTGGTTGATGAAGATCACGATGGTGTTCGAGCGCTTGATGTTGCCCGTGAGCTTGCGCAGCGCCTGGGACATCAGACGGGCCTGGAGGCCGACGTGCTGATCGCCCATCTCGCCCTCGATTTCCGCCTTCGGCGTGAGCGCGGCGACCGAGTCGACGACCACGACGTCGATCGCGCCGGAGCGCACCAGCATGTCGGTGATCTCGAGCGCCTGTTCGCCGGTGTCGGGTTGCGAGACCAGCAGATCGTTGACCTTGACGCCGAGTTTTTCGGCGTACACCGGGTCGAGCGCGTGCTCGGCGTCGACGAACGCGGCCGTGCCGCCGTTGCGCTGCGCCGAGGCGATGATCGCGAGCGTGAGTGTGGTCTTGCCCGAAGACTCGGGCCCGAAGATCTCGACGACGCGCCCGCGCGGAATGCCGCCCACGCCGAGGGCGACGTCGAGGCCGAGCGATCCGGTCGGAATGGTATCGACCTCGTAGGTGGCGCCGGCGTCGCCCAAGCGCATCACCGAGCCCTTTCCGAACTGCTTCTCGATCTGGCTGAGCGCCGCGGCCAGCGCTTTCTTGCGATTCTCTTCCATGGGGATTCCTCGAAGAACGTGGCCGCCATTATTTCATATCCCGCGACGCGCGCTCACGCCATTAGCCACCCGAACAGCGAGTTTTTTCAGTCCGTCCTCGCTTCATACAGTAGTGGCCAGTGGTCGACCACTGTATAAGCGGGCGGTCCGCGCTCCCGAGCCGAACGCAGCAGGCAGAGTGCGCGCGCTTCGCAATCCACGCCGGTCGACGGCGGCAGTGCCGGCAGCGCAGGCGCGGTGCGCACGCCGCGCGCGAGCGTCATGTGCGGCCGCAGTCGCTTCGGATCGAGCGCGAATCCCGCCTCCGCGAGCCGCGCATGCAGATCACGCCACAGTCCCTGAAGCGCCGCCGGCACGTTGCGCGCGGTCACGACCACGACCTCGGGTTTTGGCCAGTACTCGTACGCATCGAAGTGCAGCCCGAAGGCTGGGCAGCGGCTCGCGGCGCCGATCCGCCGCAGGATCTCGCACTGCGCTGCGGTCGCCTCGCCGACGAAGGCGACCGTGAGGTGGTAGTCCTCGGCGGCAACCCGCCGCGCGTTTTGGTCCAGCGGCAGCCGCAGTGCGAGCGCGCGGAGTCTGGCCCGCTCGGCCTGGTCCGGGGTGATCGCGAAGAACAGCCGCTGTGGCGCGGCTTCGTTCATGCCTGGTACAGGCCGCGCAGCGCAGCGGCGACGCTCTGCCGGCGCACGGCCTCGCGGCCGCCCGCAAAGCGATAACAACCCGCCGCGAGCTGTGGTCCGCCGCGTTGCCGCAAGCCCCAGCAGATCCAAACCGTGCCGACGGGCTTGCCCGGCACCGCGCCGGACGGTCCCGCGATTCCGCTGACGGCGACCGCCCGATCCGCACCGCTGCGCCGGAGCGCGCCGCGGACCATCTGCCGCACGACCGCCTCGCTGACCGCACCGTCCTGCTCGAGGGTGGAACGGCGCACGCCGAGTCTGCGGCGCTTGGCCGCGTTGCCGTAGGTCACGAACCCTTCGACGAACCAGGCCGAGCTCCCCGGCACGTCGGTGAGCGCCTTGGCGACCCAGCCGCCGGTGCACGACTCGGCGGTCGCGATCGACCAGCCGCGGCGGATCGCCAGGCGAGCCACCCGGCCCGCCAGCTGCCGCAGCTGCCGGTCGTCCGCGACCGCGGTGACCGGCGCGCGGCCCGTGCCGCCGCGGGCCGCGCGGCCCGCGGCGGTTCGCTCACCGGCCGAACTTGTAGTTCGCCTCGACGAAGTACTCGCGCCCATAGTTGTTGTAGTTGAACAGGTTGAACGGCTGGTTGGTGTATCCCGGCTGGGTATTGTCGGTCGGCGGCATGCGGTCGAACAGGTTGTTGATGTTCGCCGAGATCTGCAGCCCCGGGAGGACCTCGTAGCGCGCGCTCAAGTTCGCGATCGTCCAGGCGCTGACGCGTCCGGCGCCCGGCGCGCCGTAGCCGACGACCGTCTGTTGGGCGATGTAGTTCGGCGTCTGCCCATAGCCCTCGGCGTACACGGTCGCGCCGAAGCGATGGAACTTCCAGTCGACCGACAGGTTCTCCTTGGTCCGGAAGTCGGTGCTGTAGAACGGGTTGTTGATCAGATCGATGGGAGCGTCGCCGGGGAAGTTCACCTGGCTGTGCTTCAGCAGGTCGCTGTAGGCGCCGCTGAAGGTGAACGTTCCGGACGCGCCGGCATCGAGCACATAGTCGAAGTTGAACACCAGGACGTTCAGCGTCTCCTCGGCGATATTGATCTTCGGCGTCGAGATCTGCGTGATCAGTCCGTTGCTGTCGCGCGTGACCTGGGCGATCGCCTGCACGCAGGTCGGCGACGTCGGATCGAGCTGACCGAGCAGACAGGCCGAGTCGGTGCGCAGGAGCTGGTCCGAGTCCTGTTGCTGCACCTCGTTGGTGATGTGCCAGTGCAGGAAATCGACTCCGAACGAGGACTGCGGCACGGGCGACCAGACGATGCCGACGTCGTCGACCTTGGCGGTGATCGGCTGCAGGCTCGGATTGCCCGAAGTGGTGCCGAACACCGACTGGTTGGCCTGAGGACACTGGCTGATGTTGGCCGGGTTGGCCGGGTTATAGCCTTCCTTCGTACAGGTGTAGTAGTCGGTGACGGACTGGAAGAAGCCGCTCGTGCCCTGGAACTCATCCGACAGCGTCGGCGCCTTGAACGCCGTGCCGTAGCGGCCGCGCAGCAACAGGGTACGCAGCGGCCGGAATTCGACGCTGAGGTTGTACGTGTCCTTCGAGACGCTCTGTCCCGAGACGCGATAGTCGTCGAAGCGGTTCGACAGGTCGAGCGTCACCATCTTCATGACCGGCAGGCGCAACTCGAACGTGCCGGCGTAACGCGAGCGGTGACCCGAGCCCGCGGTCGCGGTGTAGAGATACGCGCCGCCGTTCAGGTAGCGCGGATCGGGCGCGTAGTTCCAGCCCTGGCCGCCGCCCTCGAACAGCAGCGCCATGCCCGCGTCGCCCCCCGGCAGCCTGAAGAGGGACGAGTTGGTCAGCTGTGCGCGGGCGAGGCTGTCCTCGGTGCGAGAGTAGGAGTCGGCATAGCCGGTGAAGCTCGCGTACTGGGCCGGGGTGATCGGCTGGAAGAACGCACCGTAGTTCACCGTGTAGGTCGGCTGGCTGCCGAAGATCGGATCGGGTCCGAGATTCGGTCCGAAGATCGGCGCGTAGAACTGGTTGATCGCGTTGGTGAACGCGAGGTGGGTGGCCTCGGTGAGCCGGTTCTCCGTGTAGGTGAAATCGAGGGTGTACTGCCAGTCCGGCGACCCGAGGGCGCCGCGCGCGCCGACCGTCGCGCGCACCGAGTTCATGGTGTTCTTGTCGTCCTGGCCGCGCACATTGCCGGCTTCCTCGGGCGAATAGATCTGCTGCAGGTTGAGAAGATCGTTCGGGTAGTTCGGATCGTAGAAATAGTTGTACGGCCCGCTCGAATTGTCCGCGGTCGAGAAGAATGCGGTGCCGGGGTTGTATCGCGTGACGTCGTGATCGACCAGCAGGTCGCTGAACAGTTTGACGTGATCGTTGAGGTCGTCCGATGCGCGCAGGAACCCCTGGGTCGCCTCGGTGCCGTTGTTGATCGTGAACCAGCCGGAACGGAACGTTCCGCAGTACTGGCCGCGCGCTGCGCGGGTGCGCAAGCCGACCGAGCCGCCGAACTGGTTCGCGACGTTGGCGCACTGCGCCGGATCGTTCATGTAATACAGATCGCCGTTCGGCTGGCCGAACAGACCGTACACCAGCCAGTCGCGCTCGGCGATCGCCGGCGAGGCCGCGCCGCCGCCGCTGAAGAACTGATTGGTGAGCGGGCGCTGGAAGCCCCAGACCGGGTCGGTGCGTTCGTACTGGCCGCCCGCGAGCAGATCGATGCCGTGCAGGTGGAACTCGTCGATCAGGCCGATCCGGCGCTCGGTCCCGCCGCCGCCCTTGGTCCAGCCATAGCGCGCGTCGATCTCGGGCCCCTTGACGTGCTTGAGGAGCACGATGTTCACCACGCCCGCGATCGCATCCGAGCCGTAGATCGAGGACTGGCCGCCCGGCAGCACGTCGATGTGATCGACCAGCTGCGTCGGAATCCCGGTGATGCTCGTGATGATATCGGTGCCGTTGTAGAGCGCCGGATAGTCGGCGATCGGCCGACCGTCGATCAGGTACTTCGTATAGCTCGGCGAGAGACCGAAAAGACTCAGGGTCTGCGCGCCCGGAGTGAAGCCGTTGGAGAACTGCGGCCCCTGCACCGCCCCGGTCGCGAACGAGCTATGCTGCAACGCATCAGCCACGGTCGCAAAACCCTTGGTCTGGATGTCCATCGCGGAAATGACGGTCACGGGCGTTGCCGTCTGTTCGACCACCTGGGGGATCAGCGAGCCGGTGACGAGGATCGGCTGCAATTCCTCCTGCGACAGATCCTTGCCGTGATCCTTGCTCGGGCCGGTGGCGGTGCCGCCCGCATCGGCGGCCAGCGTGATCGAACCGGGCAGGCCGAGCAGCAGGATGGCGGCGAGTCCCGCAACCCCTGCCGAACGAAGCCTCGAGTCGCGCAGGGCGCGCAGCCGCGAAGTGCGATGGTGCATGTCGATCCCTCTCGTTCTTATTACCGTTGTTGCGAATATGCAGCGAACTCACCTTGAACCGCGCCGCCGCGAAACAGGGCTTGGTTGGAACGCTGCAACACTTTGTAGTCCGATCATGCTACAAATCGGCGACCCGACGCCAGCCTCGCGTGAACGCGACCGGCGTCGCCGTCCGCGCTTCGGTTCATCGCCGCGGCCAATGGGCCGCTTGCTAGAATCCCGGGGCTCGATCGACACCCTAAGTTTTCAATCGCCACCGCGGATCCCGGGCCCTGAACGACCAGATACTCGAACACACGCCGATGATGCAGCAGTACCTGCGCATCAAGGCCGCCTATCCGGACGTGCTGCTGCTCTACCGGATGGGTGATTTCTACGAACTGTTCTACGAGGATGCGCGCCGCGCCGCGCGCCTGCTCGACATCACCCTGACCCAGCGGGGCGCCTCGGCCGGGGCGCCGATCCCGATGGCCGGCGTGCCGGTCGCGACCCTCGACACCTATCTCGCCCGTCTGGTGCGTCGCGGCGAATCGGTCGCGATCTGCGAGCAGCGCGGCGAACCGGGCAAGACCAAGGGACCGATGGAGCGCGAGGTGGTGCGCATCGTCACCCCGGGCACGATCACCGACGAGGCGCTGCTCGAGGAGCGGCGCGACCAGTACCTCTCGAGCGTGAGCGCGGCGGGCGAACGCATCGGGCTTGCCTGGCTGGACCTCTCGGGCGGACGGTTTTCGCTGATGGAGCTCTCGGGTCTCGAGGACCTCGAGACAGAACTGCAGAGGCTGCGACCGGCCGAGTTCCTCCTGGCCGAGGACGCGCCGGCGGGTCTCGCGGCCCTGCTCGAGCGCCTCGGCGTGCCGCTGCGCCGCCGGCCACCCTGGCATTTCGATCCCGCCGCCGCCGAACGGGCGCTCAGCGAGCAGTTCGGAACGCGCGATCTCGCCGGCTTCGGTTGCGCGGATCTGCCGCTCGCGGTCGGTGCCGCGGGCGCCCTGCTCGGCTATGTGCGCGAGACCCAGAAGGCCTCGCTCCCGCACCTGCGCGCACTGGCGCGCGAGGAGCGCGACGCGGCGCTGCTCATGGACCCGGCGACCCGGCGCAATCTCGAACTCGACGAGAGTCTCTCGGGCCACCCCGAGCTCACCCTCGCCGGCGTGTTCGACGCCACGGCGACGGCGATGGGCGGACGGCTTCTGCGTCGCTGGCTGCACCGGCCGCTACGCGATCACGCCCTGCTCAGCATGCGCTACGACGCGATCGAGCGGCTGCAGCGAGAGGCGACCTACGCGGCCCTCGCCGCGCCGCTCGCCGCGATCGGCGACCTGGAGCGGATCCTGGCGCGGGTCGCGCTGCGTTCGGCGCGCCCGCGCGACCTCGCCGCCCTGCGCCAGGCGCTCGGCGTGCTGCCGGCCGTCGAACGGGCGCTCGCCGGCATCGAGGCGGCGCTGCTCGTCCGCCTCGCAGGCGAGATCGACACCCATGCGAGTCTCGCCGGCCTGCTGTCCCGAGCGCTCGCCGAATCGCCCTCGCAGCAGCTGCGCGACGGCGGCGTGATCGCCTCGGGCTATGACGCCCTGCTCGATGAACTGCGCCTGCTCGGCAGCGACACCGAACGTTTCCTGCTCGACCTCGAGGCGAAGGAGCGCGAGCGCAGCGGCCTCTCGAGCCTGAAGCTCGGCTACAACCGCGTGCAGGGCTTCTTCATCGAGGTGATTCGCAGCCAGGCCGGGCAGGTGCCCGCCGATTACCTGCGGCGCCAGACGGTCAAATCGGCCGAGCGCTTCGTCA
>JAGWPY010000021.1 GCA_028870275.1 Gammaproteobacteria bacterium
CCGAGGCGCACGAGGTGGTTCAGATGCGCGATCGCCTCGCCGGTCGCCATGCCGAGCACCCCGGGACCGATCGGCCGCTGGAACAGCGCGCCGAACACGTCCACCGCGCGCCGCGGCACCTCGAGCAGGCGTTCGAGGCGGGCGAGCGACCCGGCATGCAGCGCCTCGAGCTCGCCGAGCCGGGCGTGCAGCCCGCGGAAGGGACTGTTGTGCGCCGGAAGCACCAACACGTCGTCGGGCACCCGCCTGCGCAATGCGCCGAGCGAGTCGAGCCAGTCCGAGAGCGGATCCGCGTCGGGCTCGGTCGGATAGACCGAGACATTGCTCGAGATGCGCGGCAGCACCTGATCGCCCGAAATCAACAGGCGCTTCGACTCGCAGTAGAGACAGGCGTGCTCCGGCGAATGGCCGCTGCCGACGATCACCCGCCACTCGTCGGCGCCGAAACGCAGCCGCTCGGCGTCGCTGATCCGACGGTACGCCGCCGGCATCGGCCGGATCATCCGGCCGAATCCGCCGAACTTCTCGACATAGCGGTCGATGGCCGCCGCGTCCCAGCCGGCCGCGCGATAGAACTCCACACCCTCGCGCGGCGCCGGCCGGCCGGTATCGGCGGCCATCAGCCGGCAGGTCAGGTATTCGAGACGCGTCATCCACAGGCGCGCGGAGAACCGCTCCGTCAACCAGCCCGCCAGCCCGCAGTGGTCCGGGTGCATGTGCGTGACGATCACGCGAGTGACCGGCCGGGCGCCGAGCGCCTTCTCGAGAGCCGTCTCCCAGGCACTGACCGCCGCCTCGGAGTCGAGCCCCGTGTCGACGATCGCCCATCCGTCGCCGTCCTCGATGGCCCAGACGTTGATCCAGGGCAGGGCGGCGAACAGCGGCATGCGCAGCCAGAGCACGCCGGGCGCGACGGGAATGGCCGATCCGTCGCCGGTCTGCGGTTCGAGGGCCAGCGGGTATTCGAGCACGGTCGATCCGCTGCGCGGCGTGCGGCCGGGCTCGTGCGGATGATTCATTCCGGACGCAGCAATTGGTTGATGCGATCGAGGAACTCGCCCGGTTCGACGGGCTTGCTGAGCACCAGGCAGCGACCGCAGCGACGCACCTCGTCGGCGGTGCGCGCCGAGGTGTCCCCCGTGACCAGCAATGCGGGCACTTCGCGCCCGAGCGCCGTCCGCAGCTCGCGCACCAGATCGATACCCGTGGACTCGCCGCCCAGATGCAGGTCCGTGACCACGAGATCAGGCGCCCGGCCCCGGTCGGCGATCAAGGCTCGCAGTTCCTCCGCGCTGGACGCGATCCGCACCTCGTGGCCCTCGATCTCGAGCAAGAGGCCCGTGGCCCGTGCGACCGCCGGATCGTCGTCGACGAGCACGATCCGCGAGGGCGCGGCGCGTTCGCTCGGCGCATGGAGTTCCGCGCGTCGCGCGGCTTCGCCACCGCGGGGCACGGTCACGGCGAACCGTGAGCCCCGGCCCGGCGCCGACTCCACCTCGACCGGCAGCTTGAGCAGCTGGGAGATGCGTCGCACGATCGCAAGACCGAGGCCGAGGCCCTCGCGCTTCTGTCCGGGGGCGCGGTTCAGCTGAAAGAACTCCTCGAAGATCGCCTCCTGCTGGTGCGCCGGGATTCCGATCCCGGTGTCGAGGACCTCGATCCTCACGGCGAGGCTCTCCCCCAGGCAGCGCATCCGGACCATGCCCTCGCGGGTATAGCGGATCGCGTTCGCGACCAGGTTCTGGATCATCTGTTCGAGAAGACCGCGGTCGCAATGCACTACGGCGTCGCAGTCCTCGACCACGAACTCGAGGCCCTTGGAGCGGGCCTGTTCCTCGAAGGCGGACCGCACATGGCGGCACACCGATTGCACGGAGAAATCCTGGATGTCGGGCACGACCGCACCCGACTCGAGCTTGCTGATGTCGAGCAGGGAATTGAGCAGTTCGGCCATCGAAGAGAGCGCATCGCCCTGGGTCGCGATCGCCGCCGCCGCGCGTGGCTCGGATGCGCTCCGGCGCAGCACGTCGTTGAGCAGCGTGAGCGTCTGCAGCGGTTGACGCAGGTCGTGGCTCGCGGTGGCGAGGAAGGCGCTCTTGGCGCGATTGGCCCGATCGGCCTCGCGGCGTGCGACCCGCAACTCCTCGAGCATCGCCCGGCGCTCGGTCACGTCGCGGATCGCGCTGGAGACCAGCAGGCCCTGGGCCGTGGGGAAAGGGCTCAGGCTGATTTCGACCGGAAACTCCGAGCCGTCGCTGCGCCGCGCATACAGGTCGAGTCCGCCGCCCATCGGCCGCACCCGCGGGGCCGCCGCGTAGCCGCGGCGGAATCCGGGATGGGCGCCGCGATACCGTTGCGGAAGCAGCATCTCGATCGGCTGCCCGAGGATCTCCTCGCGCCGGTAGCCGAACAGGCGTTCGATCTGCCGGTTGGCGTAGACGATCGCGCCGGACTCGTCGGCCGCCACGATCGCATCAGGGGCCGCATCGAGCAGAGCCCGAACCTGCGCATCGGTCAAGTCCACGACTACCCCCTTTTCGTGCTCGATCTGCGGCGCTCGAATAGTAGCAGGCACTCCCCGCCTCTAGCGAGGACCGCTAGGAAGTCGCGGATTGTCCCGATCACGCTGCGGTGAAGCACCCCGTAACATGCCGGGCACATCGCTGCGCAAGGGACGCGGAAGAGGCATGCCGATCCACAACGAGGACATCGCTGCGGCCTTCGACGAGTTCGCCGACCTCCTGGCCCTGAGCGGCGAGAACCAGTTCCGCATCCGCGCCTATCGACACGCGGCCGAGGTCCTGCGCTCCCTGTCCGAGCCCTTGTCGCGCAGGATCGCCGGCGGCTTCGACCCCGACACCCTGCCAGGAGTCGGCGCAGACCTCGCCGGCAAGATCCGCGAACTCGCCACCACCGGCCGCTGCGCCGCCCTGGAGCGGCTGCGCGCCACGGTTCCGCCGGGACTACGCGAACTCCTGTTCCTGCCCGACGTCGGCCCACAGCGCGCGCGAGCACTGCACGAGGCACTCGACATCCGCAGCCTCGAAGACCTGCGCGTCGCGATCGAACAGCATCGGGTGCGCAAAGTGCCCCGCTTCGGCGTGAAGCTCGAGAATCGCCTGGCCGAATCGCTCGCGACTCTCGCCCAGCGCGGCAAGCGTTTCCACTGGTCGGTGGCGGACCGCTACGCCCGTGCGCTCGAGCGCCATCTGGCGAGCCTGCCCGGCGTCCTGCAGGTCGCGATCGCGGGCAGCTACCGCCGTGGCCGCGAGACGGTCGGCGATCTCGACGTGGTCGTCGCGGCGCAACCCGGAACCGACGTCGATTCGGCGTTGCGCCAGTACGAGGAGACCAAGGCGACGCTCGTCTCGGGGCCGACGCGCAGCTCGGTCGTGCTACGCAACGGCCTGCAGGTCGACCTGCGGGTCGTGCCGGCCGCCAGCTTCGGCGCCGCGCTGTATTATTTCACCGGCAGCAAGGACCACAACATCCGCCTGCGCACCCAGGCCGCGGCCCTTGGCCTCAAGATCAACGAATATGGCGTCTTCCGCGGATCGGAATGCATCGGTGGGAGTACCGAGGGGTCGGTACTGGCGACGCTCGGGCTGCCATACATCGAGCCGGAGCTGCGCGAGGATCGCGGCGAGTTCGAGGCGGCCGTCGCCGGGCGCCTGCCACGGCTGATCGCCGGCGTGGACCTGCGCGGCGACCTGCACGCGCATACCTCCGCGACCGACGGCACCGCGACTCTCGCGGGCATGGCCCGCGCTGCCCGTGCGGCCCAACTTCGCTACCTCGCGATCACGGACCACTCGCGATATCTCGGCGCCGTACACGGCCTCGACGCCGCCGCTCTGGCCGCGCAGATCGGACAGATCGACGCGTTCAACGCCTCCGCCCGCGGAATCACCCTGTTGAAGGGCGTCGAAGTCGACATCCTCGAGGACGGGAGTCTCGCGCTGCCCGACGAGATCCTCGGCCGGCTCGATCTCGTGGTCGGCGCCGTGCACTCTCATTTCACGCTGTCCCGTCGCCGGCAGACCGAGCGGCTGCTGCGGGCGCTCGACCACGGCTATCTTTCCATCCTCGCGCATCCGAGCGCGCGGCTGATCGATCAGCGCGAGCCGATCGACTGCGACTGGCCGACCGTGTTCCGAGCCGCCGCCGAGCGGCCCTGCTTCCTCGAGATCAACGCCCAACCCTCGCGACTGGACCTGAACGATCTGATGGCGCGCGAGGCCGCCTCGGCCGGCGTGCGGTTTTGCATCGCGAGCGACGCTCACGGCGTCGGCGACTTCGAACTGCTCGCCGGTGGGGTGCGCCAGGCGCGCCGCGCCTGGCTGGAGGCCTCGCAGGTGATCAACACCCAGCCGCTCGCCCAGCTGCGACGGACGCTGCGCCGCACCTTCCTGAAGTAAACGGCCGATTCGCTCTTGCGACCTGCCGTGCCGCAACCGCTGCCCGCGCAGTGCTCATCCGGCCACCCGGTGCAGGTAGCGGATCGCCCCGGCGCGCCAGTCGCCGGCGTCGCGGTAGAGCGGATCGAGCCGGTGCCTCGCGACCAGCACGGCGCGATGCATGCCGCGGCGTCCACGATAGAACGCGGCCAGCGCCGCGGGCGGTGCGTCGCCGATCATCTCGTGGCAGCGCGCGCTGACGATCTCGCCCACCCACCCCGCATCGATCAGGTCCAGTTCGAGCGAGAGGTATTCGATCTCTTCGGCCGGATCGAGAAGCCTCAGTTCCCGGTCGAACTCCAGGCAATCGATCACGCAGGGCGGCGAACCGATGAACACGTGTTCGGGTCGCAGGTCGCCGTGTGCTTCGACGAAGCGACCGTCCGCGGCCCGTCGTTCGAGTTGAGCGCCGTGTTCGCGGAGGTAGCGCCGCTGCGCTTCGATGACCCGCTCGAGCAGCTCTCGCGGGATGGCGAGATCGGCCGACCGCAACTCCAGGCAATCGGCCTCCACCTGGGCGAGCAGGCGCTGCCGCAGTGCGTCTCCGGTGATCGGCACCGGCGCGGCCGAGCCGTAGAATTCACCGAGCAGCGTGCCGATGCCGATTGCGATCGCCGGTGTGACCGCGTGCGCGGCGACGGCCCGGTCGAGCGCCCGTTCTCGCGGCAGACGCCGCATTCTCACCAGCCATTCGACCGGCGCCCCCTCCCCACCGACGCGCAAGGATCCGTCGGCACCGCACGCCAGTGGCATCACGCCGAGATACACGTCGGGCGCCAAACGCCGGTTGAGCCGCACTTCGTCGCGGCAACTGTGCAGACGCGCTTCGAGGCGGCGATGATCCATACGCTCCACACGGACCGGCTTCTTGAGCTTGTAAGCGTAGTCGCCGGCCAGGAACACCCAGGCGTAATGGGTCTCGATCGCCTCGATCGAGACGACCGGATGGGGATAAGCGGCTGGGTCGCGCAGCGCAGCGAGTTTGCGCCCGAGTCCGCTCTCGCTGCCTGCGCTCACGCGTCCGCGCCGCTCCAACGGTCCTACTTCACGTCGATCGCGATGGCCTTCGGCTGGCTGGGCTGCTTCTTGGGGATGTGCACCTTCAGCACCCCGTCCTTGCACTCGGCCTTGATCGCGCCGGCGTCGATGTCGTCCGGAAGGGAGAAGCTGCGCGAGAAACTCCCATAGAAGCTCTCGACACGCAGTTCGTTCTCGTCCTTCGACTGCTTCTCGTGCTTGCGCTCGCCGCTGATCGTCAGCACGCCGCCCGACAGCTCCACCTTGACGTCCTCGCGCTTGACTTCGGGCAACTCGGCCTTGATCAGGTATTCCTTCTCGGTCTCGCTGACGTTCGAGGTCGGCGCCCATTCGACGTCGCCGTTGCGCCTCGTGCGTGACAACATCGGCAGATAGGGCCGAAAGAACTCGTCCATTTCGCGCAGGGGTTCCCAACGAATGAGACTCATGACAGATTCCTCCTTGTGGTGGCCAACGGGCGCACCAGCGCCCTCTCCAGGCTGAGCATCGCGCCGCCGGAGCGGGTCCACCACTCGGAAATTCCCCTAGCGATCGCCGACCGGAGCGGACGCTCAGGTGCCGCAGAACGTGCGCCGCACGCGCTCCTGCGGTTGCGGCGGCAGGGCCAGGTCGGCGAAAGGACCACTCGGTTCGGCGAATGGGCGGGCGAGCGAGCGCGCAAGAGCGGTGAATTGCGAGAAATCACCGGATTCGGCCGCCACGATCGCCTGCTCGATCCGATGATTGCGCGGAATCAGGGCCGGGTTGACGAGATCCATCGCCTGCGCACGCGCAACAGCCGTCGTGGGTTCGAGCGCGAGCCGCGCATGCCAGCGACGCATCCAGGGATCGAACGCGCCGGCATCGGCGAGCAGATCTCCCGGGTGAATGCCGGGCGCGGCCGCCGCGTCGGCCGCGCGCTCCGGCAGCGCCCGCGCCAGACTGCGGAACGCCACGGTAAAGTCGGCGCCGTTGGCCGCGAGTAGTGCGAGCCAGTCGCCCGCGAGTTCGGCGTCGCCCTCGAGCGGCACCGCGAGACCGAGCTTGCGTCGCCACAGCGCGAGCCGCCGTGTCTCGAACAGGGATTCGAAGCGCGCCAGCGCCTGATTGGCGAGATCGGCGGCCCTCTGTACGTCGGGATCGATCAGCGGCAACAGGGTCTCGGCGAAGCGCGCCAGATTCCAGTGCGCCGCGTGGGGCTGGTTCGCGTACGCATAGCGACCGAACCGGTCGATCGAGCTGAACACCGTGGCCGGATCGTAGGCATCGAGGAAGGCGCAGGGACCGTAATCGATCGTTTCACCGGCCACGCTGGTGTTGTCCGTGTTCATCACACCATGCACGAAACCGACGGCCATCCATTGCGCGACCAGTCCGGCCTGGCGTTCGATCAACGTCTCGAGCAGACCGAGCGCCGGCCGCGGCGAATCCACGAGGTGCGGATAGAGCCTGTGCAGCACGTGACCGCACAACGCATCGAGGGCGGCGCGGTCATTGCGCGCGGCAAAGTACTCGAAGGTGCCGACGCGAACGTGGGTCGAGGCGACGCGTGCCAGCACCGCGCCCGGCAGGGCGCGCTCGCGCAGCACGCTCTCGCCGGTCGCCGCGGCGGCGAGCGTTCGCGTACTCGGGATGCCGAGTGCGTGCATCGCCTCGCTGACCAGATACTCGCGCAGCACGGGCCCCAGCGCCGCCCGGCCGTCGCCGGCCCGCGAGAACGGCGTCGGCCCACTGCCCTTCAACTGGATCTCGCGCGGCCGGCCGGCGCGGTCGCGCAGCTCGCCGAGAAGGATGGCGCGACCGTCGCCGAGCTGCGGCACGAATTGGCCGAATTGATGGCCCGCATACACCGTCGCGATCGCTTCGGCGCCCGCCGGCAAGGCGTTGCCGGTGACGAGCTCGGCCAGAGCGCGTGGATCCAGCGCATCGGTCCGCAGACCGAGCTCGGCGGCCAGCGCCTCGTTCCAGGCGAGCAGCCGCGGCCCGACGACCGGCGTCGGCCGTACGCGGGCGTAGAATCGCTCCGGCAGGCGCGCGTAACCCGCCTCGAGCACGCGGCCGAACGCATCGCTGTCTGGGGTCGTCATCGCCTGAAGCGCTCCTCCGTGGAGGGGCGATGCTAGCGGCCGCGGTCGCGCGGGACAAGCCGCGGGCCCGGCGCCTCCCTGCGCCCGCCGCCGGGATCCCCGGCCAGGGGCCGCCGCTCCGTACCTTCCCTTATGCGCCTTGCGGCAGCCGATTCTCGGAATGTCCCTAGGCCGATCGGTCGGTTGCAGACTTGCGAAAATTAGGGATCCCTAATAGCTTGTCGGCGTCGTCCCGAGGAAATCAGCCGGTCCCGAGGAGTTCGTCGATGACCGAGCCCATGCGCCGCGGATCCGATCATGCGCCCCGTCCGGCCGCCGCCCGCGACGTACTGCTCGCGCTCGCGCTCAAGGCGGGATTGTTGAGCGTGCTCTACCTGATGTTCTTCGGACCCGCCCACCGTCCGCCGGCCGATTCCGCCGCGGTCGCCGCAGCCCTGACCGGACCTTCGAACCGAGAGGCCATGCGATGAATCATTCGACCCTGGTGGATCTGTCGCGACTTCAATTCGCGGCCACCGCGATGTATCACTTCCTGTTCGTGCCGCTGACGCTCGGCTTGTCGCTGCTGCTCGCGATCATGGAGAGCGTCTACGTGATGACCTCGCGGCCGATCTGGCGCGAGATGACCAAGTTCTGGGGCGTGCTGTTCGGTATCAACTTCGCCATGGGCGTGGCCACCGGCATCACCATGGAGTTCCAGTTCGGAACGAACTGGGCCTACTACTCCCACTACGTAGGCGACATCTTCGGGGCGCCGCTCGCGATCGAGGGACTGATGGCGTTCTTCCTGGAAGCCACCTTCATCGGACTGTTCTTCTTCGGCTGGGATCGCTTGAGCCGCATCCAGCACCTCGCGACGACCTGGCTGGTCGCCATCGGCAGCAACCTGTCGGCGCTGTGGATCCTGATCGCCAACGCATGGATGCAGAACCCGACCGGAGCGCATTTCAACCCGGACACGATGCGCATGGAACTCGACTCGATCACCGCGGTGATCTTCAATCCGGTCGCTCAGGCGAAATTCGTGCACACGGTGAGCGCCGGCTACGTGACCGGCGCGGTGTTCGTTCTGGCGATCAGCGCCTACTATCTTCTGCACGGCCGTCACGTCGAACTCGCCAA
>JAGWPY010000151.1 GCA_028870275.1 Gammaproteobacteria bacterium
ACGCCGCGCCACGCAACGCGACGACCGTCCTTGCGGCACCCACCGGTGCGACCGCCGCGTCGGTCAACGCGTGTTGGCGCGGCATCGCCGCGGTGCGCGGCGTCGCGCTCGGCGTCGCCGTGCATTGGCGCACCGAGGACCCGGAGATCGCCGCGATCGGCCAGGGTCTCGAAGCCGAACGCGCCGCGCTCGCGGGCGCGCTCAGCGCAGTGCGCGAGCGGATCGAGCGTAAGGCCGCAGGCGCGAAGGCGCATCGCGGCATCTTCGAGGCGCACCGCGCGCTGCTCGAGGATCCAGAGCTCACCGATCGGGCCGAGGACGCCCTGCGTCAGGGCGCGAGCGCCGGGTCCGCATGGCGAGCGGCGATCGAGGCGGCGACCGCCACGCTTCGCGCCAGCGGCGAGACGCGGATCGCCGAGCGGGCGGCGGATCTGCGCGATCTACGAACTCAGGTGCTGCGCGCGCTCGCCGGCCTGCCGGCCGAAGTGGCGGTCGAGCTGCCGCTGCAGGCGGTGTTGATCGCCGAGGAGCTGTTGCCCTCGCAGTGGCTCGAATTGGACCACGATCGGCTCGCCGGCGTCGCGATGGCCGCGGGCGGTGCCACCTCGCATGTGGCGATCCTCGCCGCGGCCCGCGGCATTCCGCTGCTGGTGGCGCTCGGACCCGCGGTGCTCACGATCGCGCCCGGTAGTGAGGTCATTCTCGACGCGGAGACGGGCGAGCTCATCGCGCATCCGGATCCTAGGCGCCTGCGAGACACGACCGCGACGCTCGCCGCACGCGAGACCGAACGGGCGGCCGATCTCGCCGCCGCGCACGCTCCTTGCGTGAGCGCCGACGGCGTGCCGGTCACGGTCAATGCGAACCTGGGCAGCCTCGAGGACGCACGCCTCGCGCTCACGAACGGTGCCGACGGCTGCGGCCTGCTGCGCACCGAGTTCCTGTTCCTGGACCGCGCCGAAGCGCCCGACGAGGACGAACAAACCAAGGTCTACCAGCGGATCGCCGCTGCGCTCGACGGTCGGCCGCTCACGATCCGCACGCTCGATGCGGGCGGCGACAAACCGATCGCCTACCTGCCGCTGCCGCCCGAGGAGAATCCGGCGCTCGGCCTGCGCGGCATCCGCACCAGTCTCTATCAGCCGGCGCTGCTCGCCACCCAGCTGCGCGCGATCCTGCGGGTGCGTCCCGCCGGAGTCTGCCGGATCCTGCTGCCGATGGTGAGCGGCCTCGGCGAAGTGCGCAACGTGCGTGCCGCGCTCGAGGAGGCGCGGGCCTCGGTCGGGGCCGGCACGACCACGCCGATCGGCGTGATGGTCGAGACGCCCGCGGCCGCGCTGCTCGCCGGCCAGCTCGCCGCCGAGACCGATTTCTTCTCGATCGGCACCAACGACCTGTCCCAGTACGTGCTCGCGATGGACCGCGGCCATGCGACGCTCGCCGCCGCGCTCGATGCGCTGCACCCGGCGGTGTTGCGCCTGATCGCGGCCACGGCCGAGGCGGGTCGTCGCGCCGGCCGGCCGGTCGCGGTCTGCGGCGCGCTCGCCTCGGATGTGCTCGCGGTCCCGGTACTGCTTGGGCTCGGCGTGCACGAGTTGTCCGCGGTGCCGGCGCTGGTGCCGCGGCTCAAGCGCCTGATCCGCGGACTCGAGCTCGCCGCCTGTGCGCGCCTCGCCGAACGTGCCCTCGACTGCATCGACGGGGCCGCGGTGCGACGGCTCGTCGCCGACTGGAGCCGCCGCGGAGGCCACGACGATGTGGAATAGGTTCTTAGCCTCGCTGCAGCCGCTCGGCCGCGCGCTCATGCTGCCGATCGCGGTGCTGCCGATCGCCGGCATGCTGCTGCGCCTCGGACAACCCGATCTGTTCGACATCGCCTGGATCGCCGCGGCCGGCAACGCCGTGTTCGCAAATCTGGGGCTCGTGTTCGCGATCGGCGTCGCCGTGGGTCTCGCCGAGGAGAACCATGGCGCGGCCGGACTCGCCGCGGTGGTCGGCTACCTCGTGACCACGCACGGCGCCGAGGCGCTGCTGCAGGTGCCGCCCAGCACGCTCGCCGGGCTCACGGCGCCCCTGCGAGCGCTCGCCGACGAGGCCTACCGTTCCCAGGCCATCGCCAAGCTGAGCGTACCGATCGGCATTCTCTCGGGGCTGATCGCCGGCTTCCTGTACAACCGATTCCGCAACGTGCGGCTGCCGAGCTACCTCGCATTCTTCGCCGGCCGCCGCTTCGTGCCGATCGCCGCGGGCGCAGTCGGCATGCTGCTCGCCGGCGTGTTCGGCTGGAGCTGGCCCATCCTGGAGCACGGCATGGACGCGCTCAGCCGCGCCGTGCTCGGTTCGGGCTATCTCGGCCTGTTCGCTTACGGTGTGCTGAACCGCGTGCTGATCGTCACCGGTCTGCACCACATCCTGAACAACATCGCCTGGTTCCTGCTCGGCGACTATCACGGCGTGACCGGCGACCTGAACCGCTTCTTCGCCGGCGATCCGAGCGCCGGGGCGTTCATGAGCGGCTTCTTCCCGGTGATGATGTTCGGCTTGCCGGCGGCTTGCCTCGCGATGTACCGCACGGCCCGGCCGGAGCGGCGTGCCGCGGTCGCCGGGCTCCTCGCCTCGATCGCGCTGACCTCGTTCCTCACCGGCGTGACGGAGCCGATCGAGTTCACGTTCATGTTCCTCGCGCCTTCGCTCTATGCCCTGCACGCGCTCCTCACCGGCACGGCGATGGTGCTGATGCGCCTCGCCGGCGTGCATCTCGGATTCACGTTCTCGGCCGGCCTGTTCGACTACCTGTTGAACTACGGACGGGCGACGCGGCCCTGGCTCCTGTTGCCGATCGGCCTTGGCTATTTCGCGCTCTACTACGGGCTGTTCCACTTCTTCATCGTGCGCTTCGATCTGCGCACGCCCGGCCGCGAACCCGTCGATCCAACGGCGGCGCCGGCACCGCGCGCGCCGGTGGACGGTGCCTCGCGTGCCGAGGGTTTCGTCGCCGCGCTCGGCGGACCGGCCAACCTCGCGAGCGTCGCCGCCTGTACCACGCGCCTGCGCCTGCGTCTTTCCGATCCGACCTTGATCGATCGCGATGCGTTACGCGCGCTCGGCGCGAGCGGCACGCTGGTGCTCGCGGCCGGGTCGGTCCAGGTGGTGGTCGGGCCGATCGCCGACCAGGTCGCCGGCGAGATCCGCGCCGCGCTCGCCGGCCGCGTGGCGTCGGCGTCGGCACCCGATGTGAACGACCCGTCGACGCCGAACTCCGTGCCGCCGCCCGCGGATTTCGATGCGGGTGCGACGCTCGCGGCGCTCGGCGGACGCGCGAACGCGCAATCGATCGAGGCCATTGCCGGCCGCGTGCTACTCGTGCTGCACAACGATGCGATCGTCGACCTCGAGGCCTTGCACCGTCAGTTCGAACGCGGTGTCGCTACGCCGGCGCCCGGGCGCTGGCATCTGCTGGTCGGCGCGGCCGCGCCCGCGGTCGCCGCCCGCCTCAGCGGTGTCTGACGACGTCGTCGATCAGCGCCGCGCGTCACTCGCGCATCCGCTCCGCGAGCATCGGCAAAAACCGCGACGCTCTGACCGGGCTGTCGCGCAGCCATTGCTGGAAGCTCTCGACGGTGGTGCTGCCGGGCTCCAAGGCCTCGGCGAGTGCGAGCCAGGCTCCGCGATCGACCTGCGGAGCGCTCGCGACCAGGACGGCGAGACCGGCGAGGAAATGGGCCGGGCCCGACTCCCGCCAGCGCGCCACGTCGAGCGGACGCTCACGGCATAGATTCAGCATCCGCTCCTCTTCCTCCCGACCCCATCGCGACGGGAAGCGACCATTCTCGCTGGTCGCTGGCTGCGCCACTGCCTGAATCTCCAGGCGGGCTCCGACGCCGCCCGCCTCAGCGGTGCCTAACGACGTAGTCGATCAGCGCCGCGATACCCTCGGCCCCCGGCCCGCCGGGCGCGCGTCCGCCCTCGATCGCAATCGCCCCGGCGAGCTTCTTGCCGAGCTCGACGCCGTACTGGTCGAACGAGTTGATGCCCCAGACCGCGCCCTGCACGAAGGTCACGTGCTCGTAGAGGGCGAGCAGTTGGCCCAAGGTGCGCGCGGTGGTGCGCGGATAGAGCAGCAGCGAGCTCGGCCGGTTGCCCTCGTAGGTGCGATGCGGACCAAGCCGCGCCGCCTCGCGCGCATCGAGTCCGCCGGCGCGCATCTGCGCCTCGGCCTCGGCACCCGTCATGCCGAACGCGAACGCCTGCAGCTGCGCGAAGCAGTTCTGCAGCGCGAGGTCCTGCGCGTCGGTCGTCCCCCAGGAGCCGCTGAGCGGCGCGATGAAGTCGAGCGCCGCGGAAGGCCAGCCCTGATGGAGCATCTGGAAGAACGAATGCTGGGCGTTCGAGCCGGGCTCGCCCCAGACGACCGGCGCGGTCGGGTAATCGACCGGCACCCCCTCGAGCGTGACCGACTTGCCGTTGCTCTCCATTTCGAGCTGCTGGAGGTAGGCCGGCAGACGTGCGAGACGCTGCTCGTAGGGCAACACCGCGAGCGTCGGCAACCCTAGGAAGCTGCGGTTCCAGACGCCGATCAGGCCCATGAGCACCGGCAGATTGCGCTCGGACGGCGTGTCGAGGAAGTGCGCGTCGATCTCGCTCGCGCCGCGCAGGAACTCGCCGAAGCGCTCGCTGCCGATCACGAGCTCGGCGATCAGTCCGACCGCCGACCAGACCGAGTATCGGCCGCCGACCCAGTCCCACATCGTGAAGCGCCGGTCGGCGCGGATGCCGAACGCGTCCATCGCCGCGGCGTTGGTCGAGACCGCGACGAAATGCTCGCCCGCGGCCGAGGGCCCGAGCGCGCCGGTGAGCCAGGCGCGTGCGGCCTGGGCGTTCGCCTGCGTCTCCTGGGTCGTGAACGTCTTCGAACAGACGATCACCAGCGTCTCGGCCGGATCGAGCGTGCGCGCTAGATCGTCGAGCTGGGTCCGGTCGACGTTCGAGACGAAGTGCGGCGTGAGCCCGCCGCTCCATTCGTGGCGCAGTGCGTCGCAGACCAGCAGCGGACCTAGGTCCGAGCCGCCGATACCGACGTTGACGACCTGACGGAACGGGCGGCCGGTCGCGCCGCGCTGCTCGCCGGCGCGCACCGCGGCCACGAACCGCTCGAGCGCGGCCCGGGCGGCCTGCACTTCGTGCTGGATGGTCGCGTTGCCCGCGAAATTCGAGCGCAGCGCCGTGTGCAGCACGGCCCGGCCCTCGGTCGCGTTGATCGGATCGCCGCGGAACATCGCCGCGACCTTCGCGGGGAGATCGACCGCGCGCGCGAGCTCGGCGAGCAGCGCGAGAGTCTCGCGCGTGATCCTCTGGCGCGACAGGTCGAGCAGCCACCCGGCGAACTCCACGCTCGAGTGGGCGAAGCGCCGGTCGTCGGCGCCGACCAGGTCGCGCAGGTGCGCGCCGCGCAAGGCTTCGGCATGGGCGGCGAGCGCTCGCCAGGCAGGCAGGGTCGAGTGCAGCGGTTTCATCGGCGGCGGATCCTCGCGAAGGCTCGTTGAACGGTTCGAAGACTCGTGGACGGATTCAGCGGTGATGATATTCGAGGTACCAGTCGACGAAACGCCGCACGCCGACCTCGATGGGCGTGTCCGGCCGGTAGCCGACCGCACGCTCGAGCGCGCCGACGTCCGCGCAGGTCTCCGGCACGTCGCCGGGCTGCATCGGCTTCATCTCGATCGACGCCTTGCGTCCGAGACATTGTTCGAGCACCTCGACGTAGCGCAACAGCGGCACGGCGTGGGCATTGCCGATGTTGTAGATCCGGTACGGCGCGCGGCTGCTCGACGGGTCCGGCGCGTCGGAGTCCCAGGCGGGATCGGCCGTGGCGATGTGATCGAGCGCGGCGACGACGCCATGGACGATGTCGTCGACGTAGGTGAAGTCGCGTTGATGCCGGCCTTCGTTGAACAATTCGATCGGCTGGCCGGCGAGGATCTGGCGTGTGAACGTGAACAGCGCCATGTCCGGCCGGCCCCAGGGCCCGTAGACCGTGAAGAAGCGCAGCCCCGTCGCGGGCAGGCGGTAGAGCGCCGCATAACTGTGCGCCATCAGCTCATTGGCCTTCTTGGTCGCGGCATACAAGGACAGCGGGTGGTTCGTGCCCTGGGTCTCGGCATACGGCAGCTGGGTATTCGCGCCGTACACCGAACTCGTCGAGGCGTAGACCAGGTGCTCGACGCCGCCCGCCCGGCAGCCCTCCAGCACGTGAAGGAACCCGGTCAGGTTGGTCTCGACATAGGCATGCGGATGGCCGATCGAGTGGCGCACCCCGGCCTGCGCCGCGAGGTGCACGACCCGCTGCGGCCGTTCGCGTGCGAACATCGCTTCCATCGCCGCGCGGTCGGCGACGTCGATGCGCAGGAAGCGGAAATTCGCGCAAGATCGCAGCCGCTCGAGCCGCGCGCATTTGAGCGCCGGATCGTAGTAGGCGTTCAGATCGTCGAGGCCGATCACCTCGTCGCCGCGCTCGAGCAGCGCGCGCGCCGTGTGGTAACCGATGAATCCGGCGGCGCCGGTGACCAGTACCCTCATCGTCGATCCTAGGCCTTCCGCCACACGGTCGCGCCGCCCGAACTCTTGTCGATCGCCGCCAGGATCTGCTCGTGCGCTTCGAGCTCCGCGGCATCGGCCGGGCGCACCACGAAACGCCGTGTGGCGCGCACCGACGGTGCCGCCGCCTCGCCGTCCTCGCGCGCGCTCTCCTCCTCGGACTGCGCGCCGAGCGTGAGCTTTGCCTGGCCGCCGGTCATCGCCAGGTAGACCTCGGCGAGAAGATGCGCATCGAGCAGCGCCCCGTGGTACTCGCGCCGGGAATTGTCGACCGAATAGCGCCGGCACAGCGCATCGAGGCCATTGCGCTGACCCGGGTGCAGGCGCCGCGCGAGGGTGAGCGTGTCGAGCACGCGGCAGACCTCTTCGATCCTGAGGTTCGCGCCGGCGCGTTCGAACTCGGCGTTGACGAACCCCAGGTCGAACGGCGCGTTGTGGATCACGAGTTCGGCGCCCTCGACGAAGGCGCGGAACTCCGCGGCGATCTCGGCAAATCGCGGCGCCGTGCTGAGCTGTTCGTTGCCGAGGCCGTGCACCGCCTGCGCACCCTCGTCGATCGCGCGATCCGGGTTGAGATAGCGGTGGAACTGCTGGCCGGTCACGCGCCGGTTGACGATCTCGACGCAGCCGATCTCGATGATCCGGTGGCCCTGCCCAACCTCGAGGCCGGTCGTCTCGGTGTCCAGTACGATCTGCCGCATGGCGCCCCTCATCCTCCCTTCAGCAGCCGGTCGATCGCCTGGTTCGCGAGCCGGTCGACGTGTTCGTTGCCCGGCGTACCGGCATGGCCGCGTACCCAGCGCCAGTCGATGTCATGCTCTTGCGCGAGCGCATCGAGCTTCTCCCAGAGATCCTGGTTCTTGACCGGCCCCTTGCTCGCCGTGCGCCAGCCGCGCGCCTTCCAGGCCGGCAGCCACTCGGTGATGCCTTCGAGGACATACTTCGAGTCGGTATGCAGCGTCACCGCGCAGCGCCGCTTGAGCGCGGCGAGCGCCTCGATCGCGGCGGTCAGTTCCATGCGATTGTTGGTGGTCTTGGCCTCGGCGCCGCAGAGCTCCTTGCGCGTCGCTCCGGCGATCAGCAGCGCCCCCCATCCTCCCGGTCCCGGATTGCCGCGGCAGGCCCCGTCGGTATAGATCTCAACGTCGGGCATGCGGGATCTTCGTGGTCGGTTCGGCAGCCGGTGCGAGCACCGGTTTGCGGGCGCGGCGGCGCGGCTTGAGGGCAGTGAGGGTCGGCACGCGTTTGCGCGCCTTCAGCCAGTATGCACCGGCGCCCAAGGCAGGATGACGGCCGCCTTCCGGCGGCGCGCGACCGCCGGCGCGCGGCACCGAGCCCAGGTAGCCATAGACCCGGTCCACGTCGAAGCCGAGCAAAGCCACCCAGTCGCGCAGCCGCCGCTCCGACAGCAGGCGGCGCGTGCCCGGCGGGAACGGCGGGCGCTTGAACCCCCGGGCGAACAGCCGGCGCAGGCCCCAGCCGCTCCAAGGATTGAAGCCGCAGATCATGAGACAGCCCTCCCCGCAGAGCACCCGCTCGGCCTCGCGCAGCACCGCATAGGGGTCCTCGACCCGCTCGAGCGTGTGCGGCAGGAGCACCGCATCGATGCTGTCCGAGGCGAGCGGCAGCTCCTCGAGCGCGGCGCAGAGCGTCACGCCGGTCTCGACCCGGGGCGCGACCACGGTCGTGTGTTGCGTGCGCGCCGCACGCAGCAGCGGGCGATTCTCGCCCCAGCTGCCGACCTGCAACAACTCGAAGCCGAACACGTCGTCGAGCACCTGGGAGGCGAGTGCGGCCTCGTCGCGCAATACCCGGGCGCCCAAGGGGGTCGCGAGCCAGGGGTCGGTCGGCGTCCAGGCGGATTCCAAAAGATGACCTCTTCGTGAGAAAGCTAGCGGAATGCGGATGTTACAGGTTAAATACGCGGCAAAATGTCAATCGACCACTCCGCAATCCGCGTCACGCCCGTCGAGGCGTTCAGCGACAACTACATCTGGCTGATCGAGCCGCGAGACGCCCCTGGCCGGGTCCTCGTGGTCGATCCAGGCGATGCGGCACCGGTCCTCGACGCCCTCACCGCGGGTCATCTGCAGCTGGCCGGAATTCTACTGACTCACCATCACCCCGACCACATCGGTGGCGTGGCCCGGTTGCTCGAAGTCGCCGGCGCGGTGCCGGTCGCCGGTCCCGACGATGGGCGCATCCCATACCTGACGCAGCGCGTCAGCGATGGGACGCAGGTCGGATTTCCGGAACTGGGACTTGTGTTCGAGACCTGGTCGCTGCCAGGCCATACGTTAAGTCATGTGGGGTACTTGGGTTACGGCGCCCTGTTTTGCGGAGATACCCTGTTCAGCGCCGGTTGCGGCCGGCTCTTCGAAGGAAGTGCGCAACAGATGAATGACTCTCTGCATCGGATCGCGGCTCTGCCGCCGGACACGGCGGTCTACGCCGCGCATGAATACACCTCGGCGAATCTCGCCTTCGCGCTCGCGGTCGAACCCGCGAACGAGGAACTGCGCCGCTATCGGACCGCGGTAGCCACGCGCCGCGCGGCCAATCAGCCCACCCTGCCCTCGAGCATCGCGGTCGAGCGCGACGTGAACCCGTTCCTGCGTTGCGAGCGCCCGACGGTCCGCGGCGCCGCCGAGCGGCACGCCGGCCGCACGCTCGCCGATCCGGGCGAGGTGTTCGCGGTGCTGCGCAGCTGGAAGGACGGCTTCCGGTGAGGCTCGCGGCCCGACTGCGCCGGATCGCGCTCGCCGCCTCGTTCGCGGCCCTCGCCGCCTGCGCCCATCGCCCGGCCCAGCCGGCCGCACCCGCGAAGACCGTGATCCCGCCGGTCACCGCCACCCCGGCCCCGACGGCACCGGCGCTGCCCACCGCCCCGGCCGCGAGCAGCGCCCTGCCCAAGGTCGCGAGCTTGGGCGGTCCGCCGCAGTCGGCGGCCGCGGATTATTCGGATCTGTGGGACCGCATTCGCGCCGGATTCGCGCTGCCGGAAGTGCAGGAACCCGCGATCGACGAGCAGCTGCAGTGGTTCGTGCACAACCCGGACTTCCTCGAGCGCACCTTCCAGCGCGCCGAGCTCTATCTCTACCACGTGGTGACCGAGGTCGAAGCGCGCGGCATGCCGATGGAATTCGCGCTGCTGCCGATCGTCGAGAGCGCCTATCAGCCCTTCGCCTACTCGCCGAGCCGCGCCGCGGGCCTGTGGCAGTTCATCCCCGACACCGGTCGGCGCTTCGGCCTGAAACAGGACTGGTGGTTCGACGGCCGCCGCGACGTGATCGACTCGACCCGCGCCGCGCTCGATTACTTCCAGGCCCTGCACGACCAGTTCGGCGACTGGGAACTGGCGATCGCGGCCTACAACGTCGGCGAGCTCACGGTGCAACGGGCGATCGACAGCAACAGAGCCGCCGGCCTGCCGACCGACTTCTGGCACCTGAAGCTGCCGGCCGAGACGCGCGCCTACGTGCCGCGGCTGCTCGCGCTCAAGCGGCTGATCGCCGAGCCCGAGCGCTATGGCCTGCAGTTCGCGCCGATCCCGAATGAGCCGTATTTCGCGGTGGTGCACCCCGGCGGACAGATCGACCTCAAGATCGCCGCGAAACTCGCCGGCGTGAGCTACGACGAACTGGTCGAGCTCAATCCCGGGTTCAACCGCTGGGCGACCGACCCCGACGGCCCGGACCGCCTGCTGGTGCCGATCGACGATGCCGACACCTTCGAGGCGAAACTGAAGGCGTTGCCGCCGGACGGGCGCATGCAGTACGTCGAGCACGTGGTCCACCGCCGCGAGACCCTGCGCCTGCTCGCCCGGCGCTTCGACACGACGCCCGCGGTGATCATGAAGCTGAACGACCTGCACGGCTGGCGGCTGCGCACCGGCGAGAGCCTCAAGATCCCGCAGGCGAGCGCCGAGGTGCCGCACGCGGTGCTGGTGGCCGCCGAGCGCGTCGACCGGCCTCAGTACGCGCGCCATGGACGCTTCCATCGCCGCATCGTCTACCGCGTGCATCGCGGCGAGACCCTCGGCGCGATCGCACGGCGCCATCGCGTGCCGGTCGCGACGCTCGCGCGGTTGAACCACTTGGGCCCGCACGACCGGATCATCGCCGGCCAGCGCCTCTACATCGAACAGGTGTCGATGCGCAGCTACGCCCCGCACTACCGCCACTACCGCGGCCGCGGCGAGCGGCTGCACTCGAACCGGCGGCTGACCTACCGCGTGCGCAAGGGCGACACGGTCTACAGCATCGCCCGCCAGTTCCAGGTCTCGATGAAACAACTCAAACACTGGAACGGGCTCAACCGGCGGCATCTGATCCGCGCGGGCCAGCGGCTCGTTCTGTACGTCGCGCCAAATCGCCGGGAAGGATGAGAAGGAAACAACGATGGGATTCATGAAGGGTAAGCGGGCTCTGATCGTCGGGCTCGCGACGGATCGTTCGATCGCCTGGGGTATCGCCCAGGCCATGCACCGCGAGGGCGCCGAGCTCGCCTTCTCCTACCTCGAACGCATGGGCGAGCGTGTCGTGCCGCTCGCCAGGCAGCTGGATTCGACGATCACCTTCCCGATGGACGTGGGCTCGGACGAGGAGATCGCGCGCGGCTTCGCGGCGCTGCGCGGCCACTGGTCGCAGTTCGACGTCCTGGTGCACGCCGTCGCCTTCGCACCGCGCGAGGCGCTCGCCGGGCGCTTCGTCGAATCGACCACGCGCGAGGCCTTCCGCCTCGCGCACGAGATCTCGAGCTACAGCCTCACGGCGCTCGCCCGCGAGTCCCTGCCTTTCATGCAGGGCCGCCCCGGGTCGATCGTGACCCTGAGCTACCTCGGCGCGGTGCGTTCGGTGCCGAGCTACAACGTGATGGGGCTCGCCAAGGCGAGCCTCGAGGCGAACGTGCGCTTCCTCGCCGCCGATCTGGGCGCCCAGGGCGTACGCGTGAACGGAATCTCCGCCGGACCGATCAAGACGCTCTCGGCGGCGGGCGTCTCCGGCCTTCGCAAGATGATGGGCGCGGTCGCAAATGCCTCGCCGCTCGGCCGCAACGTCACGATCGAGGACGTGGGCAACGCCGCCGCCTTTCTCTGCTCGGATCTCGCGGCCGGGATCACCGGCGAGATCCTCTACGTGGACGGCGGCTACAGCACGGTCGGCATGACCTTCCCGGCCGACTCGGGCGGTGCCTGAGGGCACGCGAGTAGCCGGCGGCGCTCAGCCCGCCGGCTCCCGAAGGTCCTCGGCGGCGGCCGCCCAGCGGGCGGCCCGCACGCCGGGGCCCCGACGGCGATGAACTTCCCGCCGGGTTTGCGGATCAAAGCATACGGGTAGAATCGCAATCAGTGCCCGCCTGCCGTAGACGGGCGCCCGCCAGAGGATGACGAACATGATGGTCAGCAAGAGATCCCTGACGACGACCGCCGGAGCCGTCGCCGCCCTGTCGCTGTCGGCCTGCACCACGATGCCGGTCACGACCGACATGAACCCGAACGAGAGCGTCTCGGCCTGCCAGACCTATGCCTGGGCGCAGGAGCACTACACGAGCGGCGCACGCGGCGCCTACGCGAATCCGGTCAACACCGACCGGCTGCGCGTCGCGATCGAGTCGAACCTGGCCGCGCATGGCCTGCGCCGCGCGACCGACCCGAAGAGCGCCGACTGCGTGGTCGGCTATGCGATGGGCTCGCGCGTCGTCGCCGATGAATTCGCGGGCTGGAACTGGGGCGCCGGCTGGGGCTGGGGCCCGGGCTGGGGACCCGCCTGGGGCCCGGGACCCTGGGGCAGCTACGGCTATTACGGAGCGCCGGTGCGCAACGAGGGCCGGATCTCGGTCGACCTCTTCAACGCGAAGACCCACCGGGCGATCTGGCATGCCTCGGTCGAATCGAACGTGACCGGCCTCACCGGCAGCGATGCCGACATGCGCATCAATCGCGCCGTGAGCGCCATCTTCATGCACTTCCCGAGCGTCGCCGCCCCGCCGCCGCCCGCACCGCACGCCGAGACCTGACCGGCCCGCTCGCGCCGGCCCGTGCGGCGCCTGCCCGGCCCATCAGCCTCCGGCGCGATGATCGCGAGGCACGTCCAAATAGCCTGAGCGACCGTCCTATTGAATGGCGTTGGCAGATGCACCTGCCAGTGCCATTCAAAAGGACGGTCGCTCCCCTATTCTGACCGTCCGTCTCGGGAGTCGCTCGAGGCGTCGGTGGGCGGTCCGGGCAGGCGCCGCACGGGCCGGTGCACGAACCAGTAGTAGAGCGCGGCGAGCACGAGCGTCACGGCGGCGGCGAACAGCGTCGCACGGTGGATCGAGCCGA
>JAGWPY010000152.1 GCA_028870275.1 Gammaproteobacteria bacterium
CTCGTCCTGCGCAAGCCGAACGCACCTCACCTGCCGACCAAGACGCAAACAATTCGCCGGTAGTCCGCGTGCCAAGGCCTCGACGAGCACAGCCGTTCCGCCGGCAATCCGCATGGAGCGCGGTTCAGAACGAATCCCGGGAAATCGCTGCGGCGCCTCGCGAAGCGCGCGCTGCACGATCATGTCGCCCTCATCGTATTGCGCGACGAAGCGGAGTCCGAGCAGGTCGACGAGGTAGGCAAGCTCCGGCTGCAATTCGGGCCATAGCCAGGAGGCGCCGAGATCGAAGCCTTCATACGACGCCCGCTCGGCGGCATCGACGGTGAGTATTCGTCCGCCGAGCCGGTCACGCGCCTCGAACAGTTCGAATTCGACCCCTCGTTCCTGAAGAAGGCGTGCCGCGGTCAGTCCCGCAAGCCCGCCACCGATGATCACCGCCGCCGGCAATGGACGCGACCGGGGTCAGCGCCGAGCGTCGTCGCGCCTCATCTGACGGCGAACGAACAGGAATATGAAGGCGCCCATCCCGACCATGAACAGGATCGTTGCGAGCGACGCAAGTCCCATGGAGGTCGTCATCAGTTCGCGTATCACCCGCATGGCGTTCTCCCGTGCGCATGGCCACGTGCATCGATACTAGTTACTTCAGTTTATTCTGATATGAGGAAAAGTCCCTAGCCTGTCGAGCGAAATTCTCCGGGCGGACGCCCGGCCCGAGTCCCGAGGCGGTAATATGAGAGCACTGTCCGCCCGCCGCCAATGGACCTCATATCGCCTGGGGCGGTCACGTCGACTCACGCAGGAATCGAGGATCATGCCGAGCACCCAGACTCTCCTCGCCCGCCTCGCCACCGCAGCGCTCGCCATCGTGATGGCCGCGGGCATCGACACCTCGTCGGCATCCGCCCAGGCGCGGCACCCCGAGTCCTATCGGCTGACACGAACGGTGCAACTAGGTGCGCCGAACGCCTGGGACTATCTGCTCTACGACCGCCCCAGCGACCGCGTGTTCGTTGCGCACGGCGACCGGCTGTCGGTCGTCGACGGTCACAGCGGCCGGCTGCTCGGCGAGGTTGGTCCCATTCCGGGTGGCCCGCATGGCATCGCGATCGATCGGTCGGCGGGTATCGGCATGACCGATGACGGGCGCCTCGGGCAGGCCGTGCTTTTCGACTTGCGTACCTTGCGAATCACCCAACGAGTGCCGATCGAACCCGGTGCGGACGCGGTCACATTCGATCCGGTCAGCGGGCACTTCTACGTGATCGACGGCGACACGGGACGCGTCGCCGTGATCGATCCCGCGGCCGGACACGTCGTCACGTCGATCCGTCTCGGTGGAGATCTCGAATTCGCGGTTCCGGACGATCACGGTCACCTCTACGTCAACGGAGTGACCCATCGCGAGATTTTCCGAATCGACACCCGAACCAATCGTGTGCTCGCGAGTTGGCCGATTGCCGGATGCCAAAGTCCTCATGGCTTGGCCATCGACGTCGCCGCGCATCGGTTGTTCGCCAGTTGCCTGAACCAACGACTGGTCGTGGTCGACTCCAACGACGGCCGTCTGGTCGCCACCTTGCCGATCGGCGCTGGATCGGATGCGGTCCGGTTCGACCCGGGCCGGAAACTGATCTTCAGCTCGAACGGTTTCGACGGCACGCTCTCGGTCATACGCGAACTCGACCCCGACCATTACGCGTCGATCGATACGTTGAAGACCGCGGACACGGGGCGCACCATGGCCCTGGATCGAGCCTCGGGCCGCATATACATCGCGGCCGCACGCGTCGAGAGTCAAAACGCCTGGAAGAACTGGGCCGAGGCCTTCCGCGCCGGTGTGCGCAGCGGGCCGCCGCTCGTGCCGAACTCCCTCGCCTTGCTCTTCTACGATCCACGCCACTGATCGCGAGGTCTCCGCCCGCATGAACGAGCCATCACTGGTCTTTTACACCAATCCGCGATCACGCGGTCGCATCGTGCGCTGGATGCTCGAGGAGATCGGCGTGCCGTATCGAACCGAGATTCTCGACTACGGCACGACGATGAAGTCATCCGCGTACCTGGCGCTCAATCCGATGGGCAAGGTACCCGCCCTGCAGCACGGCCCGACGGTCGTGACCGAATGTGCGGCGATCTGCGCCTACCTTGCGGACGCGTTCCCCTCGGCCGGGCTTGCCCCCGCGCTCACCAGCCCGGCGCGCGGCCAATACTATCGCTGGCTGTTCTTTGCCGCGGGCCCGCTCGAAGCGGCCTGGACGAACCAGGCGCTCGGCGTCGTGGTGCCCGCCGAGCGTCAGGCCATGGTCGGATACGGTTCGTTCGAGCGCGTATTGGACGTGTTGGAAGGCGCGATAGGCGATCGTCGCTATCTGGTCGACGACCGCTTCAGCGCCGCCGACCTCTACGTCGGATCGCAACTCGGTTTCGGCATGCGCTTCGGCATGATCGCGAAGCGGCCCGCGTTCGTGCGGTATTTTGACGCTCTAGCCGCGCGGCCGGCCAAAGTGCGCGCCGAGGAACTCGACGGACCGATGGGTTGAGGCCCTCGGGATCCCTGGCGCCGCTCAGGGCAACTTGAGCCAGATCTCGTTGCGACGCATGAACCAGGGCACGAACGGCGCGTTGTAGCGCGCATAGATCGGCTTGCCGACGGATTTGAGCCCGGCCGCTAGGAGGTCCCGCCGCAGGGCGTCGAGGTGTTGCCGATAGTTCCGATCGGTCCATGTGCCGGAATAGCGGATGACGGCGTAGCGAGTCGCGGGCATCTGCTCGAGGCGAATCCGCGGATCCGTGGGCTCAGGGACGGTTGCGAGCGTGTACTCTCGCGGAATGGTGAATTGAATGAGGTACTCGCCCTGCGCCTCGCTCTGCATCACCGGGGCCGCCATCGGGATCTTGGTCGAGACCGGCACTTGCGTGACCGGTGCGGCCATCGCGATTCGTCGCTCGCCGCGGTTCTTGCCGAAGATGTAGGCGGCGAGAATCCGGAAACCCTGGTTGCCCGCGCGATTTGGCGGACCCGGCAGTCTCACCTCGGCGACCAGATAGGGTGGGTATTCACGCACCTCGAAGCCGGCATACCGTTGCAAAACCCTGTATTCCGGTTCTTCGATCGCGTTGGCCATGGTGGCGAACAAGCCCATCGTCAGCAACACACCCAACACCCAGGCGTGGCGACGATCCGATCCGCCTGACGTCGATCCTGACCGCATGCCCGTCATTCTAGAGAGTGTTATCTTTGCCGGGAATCCCCGCCACGGCCGACCTTCGGACGCGGCATCATCTAAGCGGTCGATCCGCCGCCCGAGGAAACACGATGAGCATGGCCGCCGCAAGCAGGAACTCCCCGATCGTGCTCATCACCGGATCCTCGCGCGGTATCGGCGCCGCCACGGCCGCGTCGCTGATCGACCGCGGCGCACTCGTCATCGGCCACGCGCGCCGTCCGATCGCCGATCTGATCGACGCGGACCTGGCTGAGCTGAGCGCTCCGCAGCGGATCTGGCAGCGCGCCCTGTCTCGATCGGGCGGCCGTATCGACGTCCTGATCAACAATGCGGGGCTGTTCTGCGCGAACGCGATCGACCGCGACGATGGCGCATGGCAAGGAGCGTGGGAGGAGACCTTGCGGATCAACCTGAGCGCAGCGGCGGAACTCTCGCGCCTCGCAGTATTGCATTGGCTGGCCGAGCGTCGCCCGGGCAGGATCGTGCACATTGCCAGCCGCGCCGCCCACCGCGGCGACAGTCCGGATCACTGGCACTACGCGGCCGCCAAGGGCGGCATGATCGCGCTGCATAAGACCATTGCACGCGGCTACGCGCACCAACAAATCCTCAGTTTTGCGATCTCCCCGGGGTTCGTTGCGACCGATATGGCGGCCGACTATCTGTCGGAAAATCAGGCCGCCGACATCGCCGCACAGATCCCCCTGGGTCGGGTCGCCAGTTCCGAAGAGATCGCCCGAATCGCCACGTTCTGTGCACTCGATGCACCGCCGAGCATGACCGGCGCCGTGATCGACGCGAACGGCGCCAGCCACGTTCGCTGAGCGCGGCGCCCGACCACACCCTCGGCGCCCCGCCCACGTCCGGGCCGGCCAGGCCGACGAGGCCGCCTAGGCCACCTCGTGACCGCGGCTCGCCTGCAGCACCGCGTACCACTGTTCGCGCGTGATCCGAATCGCGGACGCGGCCACGGCCTCGCGGACCCGCTCGAGCCGCCCCGACCCGGTGATCAACCATGGACGGCAGGGATGTCGAGCCAACCAGGCGTAGGCGGCTCCCGCCAGGCTGAGCGCATGCTCCGCGGCGATGGGCTGCAATGCCGCACGCACCGCGACGGCGCGAGCGTCGCTGGATTCGAGCAGATTCCCTCCCGACAACGGTGACCACGCCATCGGCCGCGTTCCCAACCGCAGGCATTGATCGAGAGTGCCATCGTCGAGCGGCGCGAGCGCCAGCGGTCCGAATTCGATTTGATTGGTCGCCAACGGCCAGACCGCGTGCAGCAGTTCGAATTGCGACGTCGTGAAATTGGACACGCCAAAGTGAGCGACTTTGCCCGCCCGCTGCAGGTCCGCGAACGCCGCCGCCACCTCGATCGGTTCCATCAGCGAGTCGGGCCGATGGAGCAACAGCAATTCCAGCCGATCGACGCCGAGTTGCCTCAACGAGTGATCGACGCTCGCGCGGATGTGTGCGCCGGAGCTGTCGTAGGACTTGATCCGATGGAGCGGTCGCGCATGTGTCACCAGACGAATGCCGCACTTGGAAACCAACCGGATCCGATCCCGGGTCGATGCCGACACGAGCCGCAATGCCGCACCGAACAGCGCCTCGTTGCCGTAATCGCCGTAGATGTCGGCGTGATCGAACGACGTGATGCCGATCGCGACGCACTCCTCGATCCATCGCGCCAATTGCGCGGGCGGCCAATTCCACCGGTGCAAACGCCAGAGCCCGGCGGCGACCGGAGACAGGTCCGGATTCGGCGGATCGGATCGCTCGTGCATGCTCGTTCTCCTAGAAATAGACGCGCAGGCCCGCAAACGCCTCGAAGGGCGCGCCGGGCGACTGAAAGCGGTTGTCGACGGCCGCCCCGGGCGCCGCATTCGGTGGCACGCCCGGTGCGCCGACGCCGCTCGGATCACCGAGCGTTCCAAAGGTGGCGTAGCGGCGATTCAGGACGTTATCGATGGTTGCGTACCACTGCAGCCGTGCACTCGGCCGGAAGCTCGCGTGCAGGTTCACGATCGCGTAGCCCGGAATCGGCGCCAGCCGATTGGAGGGGTCGCCGGCATAATAGAAATCGCTCACGAAGTTCGCCGTCGCTCCGACCGACCAGTCCGGTGACGGCCGATAGTCCACGCCGAGCTTGAGGCGGTGTTCCGGGATCGACGGCAGGCGATCGCCGGGCCGCACCTGGACGTCGCCGTTGACGTCCTGAAACGGGTTCGAGGGCGAGGGTACGGTCAAC
>JAGWPY010000153.1 GCA_028870275.1 Gammaproteobacteria bacterium
GACCTCGCCACGATCGGCATGAGCGCTCTCGTCGACCCCTGGGGCCGCCCCTACCAATATCTTTCGTTCACGGGACTGAATGGCAACGGCCAGATGCGCAAGGACAAGAACCTGGTGCCGATCAATACGCAATACGATCTCTACAGTCTCGGGGCCGACGGCCAGTCGCGTCTGCCGCTGACGGCGCCCGTCAGTCAGGACGACGTGATTCTCGCCAATGACGGCAACTACATTGGACTCGCCTCCAAGTATTGATCCCGCCGAGGGTGCGCGGACCTCGGCGCCGCTGCGAAGCCGTATTGGCCGACGCATCGTCCTCGTATTCGTCCTCAGTGCGCTCGTGCCGCTCTTGTTGTGCACCGCCATTCTTTTACGCCAATTCCGTAGCCAGTTGCTGCTCTCCCAGGTCAGGGCCATGGAGGGTGCGGTTCGCAGTTTGGGCGTCACCGTCCTCGCCAGACTCGACACGGCCGACGCCGTGATCACGACGATCGTATCGACCCCGGGCGCGACCGACGAATCGATTTCGGCGGCCGCATTGCGCCTGCCTTGGGTGCGAGACGTGGATCGTGTCGTGATCGGTCGAAGTCGCGCCGCTGCGGAGCGCGCGCTGCCGCGACCGGATCCCCGACAGGCCTTGGCCCTGCGGCATGGTCGATCGATCGTGCTCTGCGGTCGCGGCGAGGACGGAAAGCCGCAGGTGTTCCTCGTGCATGCCCTACCGAGCGGCTCCTGGCTCTATGTGGGTGTCTCGCCTGATTGGTTGTGGACCAATGCGGGTGACTTCACGACGAATGCGTCCTTTTTGCTGCTCGACGGCCAGGGAACGGTCCTGAACGCCGCGGGGCGGTTGCCAGCGGCGCTGCCCGCGGCGGAGCCTGCGTTGTTCCGCCGGATCAGTGCGCGCCGCATCGGATCGAACGATGCGCGGTTCGAGGCCTTGCCCGACGGCACGCTGTATCGGTCATGGGAGGTCTTTCTGGCCGGGCGCTTCGACTCGCCCTCGTGGCAACTGGTCGTTCTCGCGCCCCGCCCCTCGCTCATGGCAGGGGGGGGCGAATCGTACCTGACCCTGGTGGCGGTCGCTCTGTTGACCTTATTGCTGATCGTCTGGCTGTCGATTACGACGATCCGCCGGCAACTGCTTCCTCTGCAGCTCCTGACCAGAGCCACCGCGCGGCTCGCACAACGAAAGTTCGATGCCTTCGATGGCATGAACTGGCGTGATGAATTTGGCGACCTCGCCCGGGCCTTCCGCGACATGGCCGGTAAACTGGGGGTGCAATTCGCGGCGCTCGAGATGCTCTCGTCGGTCGATCGACTGTTGCTGGATGCTCCGCAACTGGAACGAATCCTCGACCAGATCCTGCCGCAGATGGCTTCCCTCCTGCAGTGCGATCTCGCCTCGGTCATCCTGTTCGATCCGGATTCCGACGATCACGCCCGCGCATACGATTTCGTCGTCGCCGAGGCAGGACAGCGGCCGATCCGCAGGATCTCGACCGACGTGGCATGCCTGAAGGCGATACGAGCACCGACCATGGCACCGTCGGCAAGCCGTGCCGCGCAGGTCGCGTTTCCCGATCGTATCTTCGGCGATCACTGCGCCGCTGGAACCATTCGGCTGCATCCCTTGAAATACGCCGACCAATACGCAGGTCTGCTCTGCGTGGCCTATTTCGCTAGAACCGGCGAAAGTCCACTAGTAATCGAACCTGGAATCCGCACCGCCGACCTGGCCGATCGGCTGTCGGTGATCCTCGAGAATGTGAGGCACTCGGAGACGCTCTATCAGCAGGCGAACTTCGATGCGCTCACCGGTCTGCAGAACCGGCATCTGATCGCCGAACGGGTGCGCGATATGATCGCTGCGGCCGCCGCCGCCGGCGGTTCGGGCGCGCTGCTGTACATCGATCTCGATCATTTCAAACCCGTCAACGACACGGCGGGTCATCTGGCCGGGGACGAACTGCTGCGCGTCGTCGGTCAAAGGCTGCTTCGCGACGCTGGCGAGGGTCTTCAGGTCGCACGATTGGCCGGCGACGAGTTCGCCGTACTGATGCCCACTCTGAACGCACCCGAGGAAGCGCGATCGTTGGCCGAGAGGCTGATCGCGTCGCTGGAGCTAGCCGTGCCCGTCCAGGGTCGGGAGCATTTCGTCTCGGCCAGTATCGGCATCGCCCTGTTCCCCAACGATGGCGCGACTCTCGAGGAACTGCTCAAAGTCGGCGACATCGCCATGTATCACGCCAAAGCCGCGGGCCGCGGCCGCGCGGAATTCTTCAAGATCGAGATGCGCAGCGCTCTCGAGGAGCGCCTGAAGATCGAGTCCGATTTGCATCGAGCTCTGCTGCGCAACGAGTTCACCCTCCATTATCAGCCGATCGTGGCCGACACGGTCCCGCGAAAGATCGGGGTGGAGGCTCTGGTTCGCTGGCCGGGCGCGAGTTCGCGATGGAACTCGCCGGGTGTGTTCGTGCCGATCGCCGAGGAGAACGGCATCATCGTCGAGCTCGGCAAGTGGATCCTGCGGACCGCATGCGCTCAGTTCGCCGCCTGGCGATCCGCGGGCGTGGCCCCGGACTACGTGTCGGTGAACGTATCGGTGCGTCAATTGCGTGAACGCGACTTCCTTGATGCCCTGGTCTTGGCGCTCGACCAGAGCGGCATTCGCGGTGAGGATCTGCAGATCGAAATCACCGAGAGCGTGCTTGCTGAAGGTCTCGAATTGCGCCAGACCTTACGCGCGATCTCCGAGCGGGGGGTGCGAATCGCGCTCGATGATTTTGGAACCGGCTATTCCTCCCTGAGTTATCTGCGCAACTACCCGATCGACACGGTCAAGATCGATCGCTCCTTCGTTCGCGGATTGCCGCAGGAGGCGGCCGCCTGCCGACTCGCGCAGTCCATCGTCGCGATGTGCGCGGCACTCGGCAAGAATGTTCTCGCCGAGGGCGTCGAGACCGAGATGCAGCGTCAGTGCTTGCGCGAATTGGGCTGCCGGACCTATCAGGGCTACCTGTTCGGACGTCCAATGGAGCCGGACGACGTTCCGGGGTTCCTGAACCGCTTGCGCGACGGAGACAGGAACGAGATCGGCGAACGATCTGCTCAGGTCGGGACGATCACCGCCCGGCCAGAGTCGACCGCCGCCTAGCGCTCGCGGAGATTCCGGATCTGCCCGCGGCGCTCAGCCGCCGCGTTTGGCGCCTCCGAGCGCATGTCGCTGTTCGAGCACGGCGACCACTTCGGCGAGGCGGCGGTCGCGTGCCCGCAACAGCACGAGAAGGTGGTAGATCAGATCCGCGGCCTCGCCGAGCAGCGCGTCATCGCTCTCGGCGACGCCGGCGAGCGCGACCTCGAGGCCTTCCTCGCCGACTTTCTGCGCGATCCGACGCGTGCCCGCCGCGGCGAGCCGCGCGGTGTAGCTGTCCTCGGCGCGCGCGGCCCATCGTTCGCCAACGATGCGCTCCAGATCGCAGAGGAACGAGAGCGGCGGGGCCGCAACGCGCTCCGCGTCCTCGGCCCAGCAGCTCGGCGTGCCGAGGTGACAGACCGGACCGCTCGGCACCGCGGTCACCAGGAGTGCGTCACGGTCGCAGTCGGCGGCGATCCCCCGCAGTGCGAGCACGTGACCGGAGGTTTCGCCCTTGGTCCACAACCGACCGCGGCTGCGGCTCCAGAAGGTCACGAGGCCGGTGCGCTCCGTCGCCGCGAGCGCTTCGCGGTTCATGTAGCCGAGCATCAGCACGGTGCCGCTGTCGGCGTGCTGTACGATCGCCGGCAGCAGTCCGCCGGACTTCTCCCACGCGAGTTGATCCGCATCCGCGATCGTTCTCGTTTTGGTCATCGCCGCACCTCGATGCCGCGTTCGGCGAGCTCGGCCTTCAGCGTTGGAATCTCCAGTTCGCCGCAGTGGAACACGCTCGCCGCGAGCGCCGCATCGACACCCGCCTCGATGAATGCGGCCGCGAAATGCTCGACGGCGCCCGCACCGCCCGAGGCGACCAGCGGCACCTGGCATTCCCGACGTACCGCCCACAGTTGGGCGATGTCGTATCCTCGGCGAACCCCGTCGCTACCCATGCAGTTCAGCACGATCTCACCGGCGCCGCGGTCGATCGCTTCGCGTACCCAGTCGACCGTACGCCGGCCCGCGTCCCGCGTCCGCGACGGATCGCCGGTGAACTGTTGCACACGATACTCGTCGCCGACGTCTACGCTGTCGATGCCGACCACGACGCACTGCGCGCCGAACCTTCGGCTGAGCTCGTCGATCAAGCTCGGATCGGCGAGCGCCGGGGAATTGACCGAGATCTTCTCGGCGCCGGCCGCGAGCACCGCCTCGGCGTCCGCCACCGAACGGATGCCGCCGGCGACGCAGAAGGGGATGTCGAGCAGGGCGGCGACCCGCTCGACCCAGGTCCGATCCACGACCCGGTCCTCGGGGCTTGCCGTGATGTCGTAGAACACGAGTTCGTCGGCGCCTTGATCGCGATAGCGCGCCGCCAGATCGAGTATCCCGCCGACGACGCGATGGTCGCGGAAGCGCACGCCTTTGACGACCTGTCCGTCGCGTACGTCGAGACAAGGGATTATGCGTTTGGCAAGAATGGCTGAAGCTCCCTGTTCGTGATCCGGCCCTCGAGCAACGCCCGGCCGCTTACGGCGGCGGCGACTCCGGCCGCGGCGAGCGCCTCGAGGTCGCCCGCGTCGCGTACTCCGCCCGAGGCTTGCCAGCAGATCTGCGGGAATCGCGCGAGCGCCTGTCGGTAGAGCGCGAGGTTCGGGCCGGCGAGCGCGCCGTCGCGCTCCACGTCGGTACAGAGCACGTGCCGCAGTCCGTGCTCCGCGAATCGCGCCACCGCATCCCAGAGCACGAGCGTGCTCTGGCGCCGCCAGCCATGGGTCGCGAGTCGCGGCGTGCCGTTCGCGTCGATGCGCACGTCGAGCGCGAGCGCGATCGCCTCGGCGCCGAATTCGCCGATCCAGCCGCATACGCTCTGCGGATCGTCGACCGCCGCGCTGCCGATCACCACACGCGCCGCGCCTGCCGTGCGCATCGCGAGCAGCGCAGTCAGGTCGCGGATGCCGCCGCCCACCTGGAGTCGGACCGCGCCGGTCGCGGTCAGGTCGCCGGCGGCGGCGCCCGCCGCGGCCAATTCGGCGATGAGTGCGCGGTTCGCACCGTTCCCGTCGCGCGCCCCGTCCAGATCCACCACGTGCAGCCAGTCGGCACCGGCGTCCCGATAACGCTCGAGCAGCGACCGCGCGGAGGCGTCGTAAGCGGTCTCGGCGTCGAACTCGCCGCGCAGCAGGCGTACGCAGCGACCGCCGCGCAGGTCGATCGCCGGGATCAGTCGCATGCAAGGAAGTTCGCGAGCACGCGGGCGCCCACTTTGCCTGAGCGCTCGGGGTGGAACTGCACGCCATGGAAGTTGCGTATTTGCACGCAGGCGCTGAAACGCGTGCCGTAGTCGGTCGAGGCGCGTGTGTATTCGCCGACCGGCAGCGCGTACGAATGCACGAAATAGGCGCGCTCGCCCGGCTGAGCGCCGCGCAACAGCGGCGATTCGCCGCCGGGCTCGAGCGTGTTCCAGCCCATGTGCGGCACGGGTTTGCCCGGCGCGCTCCGTAGTCGCACCGCGCGGCCGCGCATCAGGCCGAGGCAGTCGGTCGGTCCCTCGGCCGACGCATCGAAGAGCAGTTGCATCCCGAGGCAGATGCCGAGCACGGGCTGGTTGAGCGTCGGCAGGAGCCGATCGAGTCCGGCGGCGCGCAGCCGCCGCATGGCCCCCGCGGCGGCGCCGACGCCCGGGAGGATCACGTGGCTCGCCCGACCGATGCGGTCCGGCTCCGCCGAGAGCGTGGAGTCGACCCCGAGGCGCGCGAGCGCGAAGCGCAGCGAGGCGATGTTCGCGCCGCCGCCATCGACGATCACCACGTCGCATCTGCTCACAACACCCCCTTGGTCGAGGGGAGTTCGTCGCCGTCGCGGCGCAGTGCCTGGCGAAGACTGCGGCCGACACCCTTGAAACAGGATTCGATCATGTGGTGCGCGTTCTCGCCGCTCACCGACAGGTGCAGGGATGCGCCGAGCGCGTCGGCGAGCGACCGGAAGAAATGAGGCACGAGTTCGGTCGGCAGGGCGCCGACGCGTTCGCGCGTGAAACGCCCCTCCCAGAGGAAGTGCGGCCGCCCGCAGAGGTCGAGCGAGACCCGTGCCTCGGCCTCGTCCATCGGCAGCACGAAGCCGTAGCGGCCGATGCCGGCCTTGTCGCCGAGCGCCTCGCGAAGCGCCTGCCCGAGCGCGAGCGCGCAGTCCTCGACGGTGTGGTGCTCGTCGATCTGCAGGTCCCCTTGGCATACGAGCCGCAGGCCGAAGCCGGCGTGTTTGGCGATCTGTTCCAGCATGTGATCGAAGAAGCCGATACCGGTCGCGATCCGGATCTCGCTCTGCGACAGATCGACCTCGACGTCGATGCGGGTCTCGCGGGTACGTCGGTGCACGCGGGCGCGGCGCCCCGACTCGAGGATCCGTCGAGCGATCGCCGGCCAGGTTTCCTCCGGGCCGCCGTCGCGCCGCACGCGCAGCCCGCGTACGCCGAGATTCGTCGCGAATTCGAGATCGCTGTCGCGATCGCCGACCATGAAGCTGCGCTCCCGGTCGATCGGCGCGGCCCGCAGATCGTCCTCGAGCAGACCCGTACCGGGTTTGCGGCACAGACAAGCCTCGTGCGGGAAGTGCGGGCAGACGTATACGGCCGCGAATTCGATGCCCTGCGAGCCGAACAGATCGACGATGAAACCCTGTGTGCGCTCGAAGTCCGACCGGGGCAGGCTCGGCGTGCCGAGGCCGTCCTGGTTGGTCACCACGACCAGTTCGAAGCCCGCGCGCCGCAGTTCGAGCAGCGCCGGGATCACCCGCGGCATCAGCCGGATCTTCTCGAGCGCATCGACCTGCTCGTCGGCCGGCTCCTCGACGAGCGTGCCGTCGCGATCGAGGAACACGACGCGCCGGAGGCTTTGGCTTACGGAGGGGCCGCTCACGCCGGCGCTCCGTTCGCGAGGCTGGCGATGAGCGCGTCGTTCTGCGCGCGTTCGCCGACGGTCACGCGCAGCGAGCCGGCCAGCGCCGCCTGCCCCCGCAGGTCACGGACGATGAGCCCGCCGGCGAGCCCCCGTCGCAGGAACTCCCCGGCGTCGGTGCAGTCGGCCAGCAGGAAGTTGGCCGCGCTCGGCCAGACCCGTTCGACCAGCGGCGAGGCTTCGAGCGCCCGGTGCAGCCGCTCGCGTTCACGGAGCAGTTCGGCGATCCGGCGATCGGTGCGCGCACAGGCCTCGGGCGCGAGGGCGGCGAGCGCGGCCTCGATCGCCGGTTGCGCGAGCGCGTAGGGCGGCACGACGCGCCGCGCGATCTCGATCAGCTCCGGCGGGCCGATCAGCGCGCCGATCCGGGCCCCGGCGAGCGCGTGCGCCTTCGACAGCGTGCGCAGCACCGCGAGCGTGCGATAGCGCTCGATCCAGGCGGCAAGGCTCGCCGCACCCGACCATTCGACGTAGGCCTCATCGATCACCACCACGGCGCGTCCGTCGAGGGCGTCGCAGACCGCCGCGATCTCATTCTCGGCGAGGCGATTGCCGGTCGGATTGTTCGGTGAGCACAGGTAGACGAGCTTCATCTCGGGACGCCACGCGGCGAGGAGAGCCTCGGCGTCGAGGCGCCAGCCGTTCTCGCGCCGCAACGGACAGTCGATCACCGCGGCGCCCTGGATTCGCGCGGCGACCGAGTACATGCCGAAGGTCGGCGGACACTGCAGGATCGCGTCCTGCCCGGCGCGCAGGAAGATGCGCGACAGTGCGTCGATCGCCTCGTCGCTGCCGCGGCCGACCAGCAGGTTCCGCGGTTCGACTCCGTAGAGCGCGGCGAGGCGCTCGATGAGCGCCGCGGGTTGCGGCTCCGGATAACGGTTGAGTCCCGCCGCGCTCGTGTCGCCCGCGGGGCGCCAGGGCGCTTCGTTGGCATGCAGCCGGGTGAGCCCGGGCCGCCACGCGGCATGTGCGTACGGCGAGAGCGCGAGGATTTCCGGCCGTGCGAGCGAGAAGAGCGCGCTCATGAGGCCTCCATCGGCTGCGGCGTGTGACCATCGGGCGTGTGACCATCGAGTGCGCGGAGCCGCACGGCGACCGCGGCCGCATGTCCGTCGAGTCCCTCGAGCGCGGCGAGGACCGCCGCCGTCGGTCCCGCCGCGCGCAGGCCCGCGGGAGTCAGTTCCTGCACCGTGATGCGTTTCTGGAAATCCTCGAGTCCGAGCCCGCTGTAGGCACGCGCATGCCCGTAGGTGGGCAGGGTGTGGTTCGGGCCGGCGCAATAATCGCCCACCGATTCCGGCGACCACGGGCCGAGGAAGACCGCGCCCGCCGAGCGCACCGCGGCGAGCCAACGCCGCGGCTCGCGCAGCTGCAGCAGCAGATGTTCCGGGGCGTAGGCGTTGGCGAGCTCGAATCCCTGTTCGAGCGAGGCAACCACGATCGCACGCATATGGCCGATGGATTCCTCGAGCACGGCGCGCCGCGACAGATTGCGGCGCTGGCGTTCGACTTCGGCGGCGGTCGCGGCGGCGAGCGCCGGGCTGTCGGTCACCAGCAGCGCCTGCGCATCGGGGCCGTGTTCGGCCTGGGCGAGCAGATCGGCGGCGACGAAGCGCGGGTCGGCGCCGTCGTCGGCGATCACCAGCACCTCGGTGACTCCGGCCGGCAGATCCGCGGCGGCGCCGAGCGGATCGGCGGCCACCCGCAGTTTCGCGGCCGTGACCCAGGCGTTGCCGGGGCCGAAGATCTTGTCGCATTTGGGCACGCTCGCGGTGCCGTAGGCCATCGCCGCGATCGCCTGCGCACCGCCCAACTTGAACACGCGCTCGACGCCGGCACGGCGCGCCGCGACCAGCACGGCCGGGTCGGCCGCGCCGGTCGGGCGCGGCGGGGAGCAGATCGTGCGCACCGGACAGCCGGCGAGCGCGGCCGGCACCGCCAGCATGATCGCGGTCGAGGGGAGCGGCGCGGATCCCGCGGGCACGTACAGACCGACCGCGCCGATCGGCACCGAATAGCGTTCGCAGATCACGCCGGGCAGGGTCTCCACCCGGATCGGCGGCTGGACCTCGGCTGCGTGGAAGCGGCGTACGGCGTCGATCGCCACATCGATCGCCGCGTGCTGCTCGCGGTCGAGTGCACCCTCGGCCGCCGCGAACTCAGCGGCGGTGACCGCGAATTCCTCGAGACGCACGCCGTCGAAGCGCGCGCCGAGATCGCGCAGGGCCGCGTCGCCGCCGCGGCGCACGGCCTCGACGATCTCGGCGACCGCGCGCTCGAGTTCCGCCGCGCCGCGCAACGCCGGTCGACGCAGCGCATCGGTGCGCTGCTCGGGTGCGAGCGAGTTCCAGGTGAGGATGCGCACGGTCGTTCCCCTTCAGGCGAGCATCTTCTCGACCGGCAGCACCAGCACCGAGGTGGCGCCGGCGCTCTTCAGGCTCTCGAGCGTCTCCCAGAAGACGCTTTCCCGGCAGACCGCGTGCACCGCGACGCGGTCGTCCCGACCGTCGAGCGGGATCACGGTTGGCGCCTCGCTGCCGGGCAACAGGCGCGCGATCGAGCCGAGGGCGCTGCGCGGTGCGTGCAGCATGATGTACTTGCTGCCCTTGACCTGTTCGACGCCGTCGATTCGCAGCAGCAACCGCCGGGTCCACTCGCGTTTCTCCGCGGGAATCGGCACGGGCGTGCGGATCAGCACCGCCTGGCTCGCGAGCACGGTCTCCACTTCGCGCAAATGGTTCGCGGCGAGCGTCGAGCCGGTCGAGACCAGGTCGCAGATCAGGTCGGCTCGGCCGAGCCGAGGTGCGATCTCGACCGAGCCGGACAGCACGACCACCTGGGCGTCTACACCGTGCTCGGCGAGGAAACGGCCGAGGATCGCCGGGTAGGTGGTCGCGATGCGCCGACCGACGAGCGATCGGGGACCGCGGTAGTCGAATCCGTCGGGTACGGCGATCGCCAGTCGGCAATGCCCGAAGTCGAGCCGCTGCACCTGTTCGAACAACGGCTCGATGCCGGCCGCCGCGAACGCCAGGCGTTTCTCCTCGATCACGTTCAGTCCGACGAGTCCGAGGTCGCAGACGTCTTCCTGCACCAGATCCGGAA
>JAGWPY010000154.1 GCA_028870275.1 Gammaproteobacteria bacterium
AGGAGGATGACACGATGCGACGTACACTCTTGCCGTTGATCGCGGGCCTGCTGCTGATCGCTCCCGCGTTCGGCGCGACGGTCGATGGCGTCACGGTCGCCGACTCCGCGCGGGTCGGCGGCGCGACGCTCCAGCTGAACGGCGCGGGCCGCCGGACCAAGTACTTCTTCAACGTCTACGTCGCCGCGCTCTATCTGCGGGCACGGACCGCCACGGCCGCCGTCGCGCTCGCCGATCCGGGTCCGATCCGGCTGTCGATGACGCTGATGCGCCACCTGAGCGCCTCCCAGCTCGTCGATGCCTTGCGCGAGGGAATCGCCCGCAATGCCGACGCCGCGGCACTTGCGCGGACCCGGGCGGATCTCGAAGCGCTGGTCGCGACCATGCGCGCCATCGGCGGCGCCGACCGCGGCGATCTCATCACGCTCGATTTTCTTGCCGACGGCAGCACCGTGGTCGGGCTCGACGGCCGGCCACGGGGACGGCCGATCCCGGGGCGGGAATTTCAGCGTCAGCTGCTGTCGATCTGGCTCGGCGCCGACCCCGTCCAGGGCGATTTGCGCCGCGAACTCCTCGGCGGCTGAACGGTACCGGGACCGCGGCGCAAGCGCCGATCACTCGGGGATCGGCGGCACGCCGCGCGGCGCGAGGGTCGCGGCGCTGCCGCCCGAGGCGGCCATCACGCAGAGGATCGCGATCCACTGCATCGGGTGCAGGCGCTGGCCGAGGAACAGGAGGCCCGACAGGGCCGCGACCACCGGTTCGCCACTCATGAGCACGCCGAAAGTCCGTGTCGGCAGCCGGGTGAGCGCGTACATCTCGAGCGAGTACGGCAAAGCGGAGGAGAGCAAGGCGACCGCGGCCGCGGTCGGCCAGAGCACGGGCGCCCAGAGCCGCGCACCGACCGAGAATGCACCGATCGGCACGATCAGAGCCGCACCTGCGGCGACGCCGAGCGCCGCCGTCGCGCCCGCGTACAGTTCGCCCGCGCGACGCCCGAACACGATGTACAGCGCCCAGCAGGCGCCCGCGCCGAGTGCGAACGCGGCGCCGGCCGGATCGATGCGACCGAAGGCACCGCCGAGCGGCAGGAGCATCAGCAACCCCAGGGCCGCGAGGGCCACCCAGAGAAAATCGAGCGGCCGATGCGAAGCCAGCACCGCGACCGCGAACGGCCCGGTGAATTCCAGCGCGACCGCGATGCCGAGGGGTATGCGGGCGAGCGCCGCGTAGAAGAGCAGGTTCATCGCCCCCATCGAACCGCCGTAGGCGAGGATCGCGATGCCCGCGCGCCGCCCGGGACGCAGCCGCCAGGGGCGCGCCGCGGCGAACAGCATCGCGGTCGCGAAGGCGAGCCGCAGTGCGGCCGCGCCCGCCGCGCCGACGGCCGGCAGCAGGGACTTGGCGAGCGCTGAGCCGACCTGGATGCTCACCATCGCGATCAGCAGCGCGCCGATCGAGGCGAGTTCGGGATAGGCCTTGCGCCAGTCGGTATGGCCACGCATGACGGTCCGGCAGGATATCATCGCGCGCATGAACGCGAACTCCCCCGCTCTCTTCGATCCGATCGGCGAACGGCTCGCCCGCCGGGCGCTCGTGATCCTCGACGGCGCGCTCGCGACGGAGCTCGAGGCGCGGGGCGCGGATCTCCACGATGCGCTCTGGTCGGCGAAGCTGCTGATCGAACGCCCCGAACTCGTGCGCGCCGTGCATCTCGATTATTTTCGCGCCGGCGCCGACGTCGCCACCACCGCGACCTATCAGGCGACCTTCGAGGGGTTCGCCCGGCGCGGCATCGACGAGCATGGCGCGCGCCGGCTGATGCGCGAGGCGGTGTCGCTCGCTCGCGCGGCGCGCGAGGAATTCTGGGCCGATCCTTCCGCCCAGGTCGGCCGGGACCGGCCCCTGATCGCCGCCTCGGTCGGACCGTATGGCGCGATGCTCGGCGATGGCTCCGAATACCGCGGCGGTTACGCGCTCGGCGACGCCGAACTCGCCGCCTTCCACCGCCGTCGGCTCGAGACACTCGCCGACGCCTGCGCGGACCTGCTCGCGATCGAGACGATACCGAGCCTGCGCGAGGCGCTCGTGCTTGCGGAACTGCTCGGCGAGTATCCGGGCACCGTCGCCTGGCTGAGCTTTTCCTGCCGCGACGGCGCGCATACGGCCGAAGGCCAACCGATCGCGGCGGCCGTCGCGGCACTCGAACCGTACGCCCAGATCGTCGCGGTCGGCGTGAACTGTACGGCCCCGGGATTCATGGTGCCGCTGCTCGAGCACATGCGTGCGGCGACCGCGAAACCGCTGCTCGTCTACCCGAACTCCGGAGAAATCTACGATGCCCACGCCAAGGTATGGAATGGCCAACCGGCCGGCATGACCTGGGCGCGCGCGGCGAGCCTCTGGAACCAGGCCGGCGCTCGGCTGATCGGCGGCTGCTGCCGAACCGGGCCGGCCGAGATCCGCGCGCTGCGCGACTGGTCGGCGAATCTGCCCGCGCCGAAGTAAGGGCGGAGGGCGGGCTACCGCACGAGCGGCCTGGCGGCACCCCTCGCCGGCCCCGCACTCGACATCGCTGGTGCTCGAGTCAGCCGTGCTCGGAGAAATGCGGCTCGCGTTTTTCGAAGAAGGCCCGCACGCCCTCGACGCAGTCATCCGTCTCGAGACTGATCTCCTGAGCGCTGCGCTCCGCGCGCAACTGCTCCTCGAGCGTGTGCTCGAAGGTCGCCGAATGCAGCGCACGGATCTGGCCGATCACGGCGCTCGGTCCGCTGGCGAGTGTATGGGCGATCCGTTCCGCCCGTTCGACCACCGAGGCATCCGGCGCGACCTCGTAGGCCAGGCCCCACTGCAGCGCGGTACGCGCGTCGATCTTCTCGGCGAGCAGTAACGAAGCAAGCGAGCGGCGCGCGCCGACGCAGCGGGCCAGGTGGAAGGTGATGCCGGCGTCGGGAACGATGCCGAGCCTCGCGAACGACGGGCAGAAATAGGCGCCCTCCGCCGCGACCACGATGTCACTCGCGAGCGCAAGGCTCATGCCGGCGCCGACGGCCGGACCGTTGACGGCGGCGACGATCGGATGACGGAAGGCGCTCAGACGCAGGATCAGCGGATCCATGAACCGCCGCATCTCGAAGTGGGCGCGCTGGCGCGCGTGCTTGGCGCCGATGTCGACCGAATGCAGATCGAGCCCGCTGCAGAAGACGCTGCCCGCGCCGGTCAGGACGATCGCGCGTACACCGCTGTCGCCGCGCTGGATCTGATCGAGTGCCGCATGCAGCGCGCGGATCACCGAGACGTCGATCGCATTGCCGACCGATTCCCGCTGAATCCGCAGCGTCGCCACACCGTCCGCAACGTCGAAGACCACCGTGCTCATCGCGTCACCTCCGCGCCGGCGGCGAGGCCGCCGCACCTGCCTCGACCGATCATGCCGCCGCAACGCAGCGCCCGCAAGCGCCGCGCAACGCCACGGCCGCGCTCCGGTTCGGCGCCTCGGCCGGGGCCTCAGGCGCTGGCGGACCGTTCAGCGCGGCGGCGGTGCGCGGCGCTCCTCGGCCTTGCGCGGCGGCGCATGGCCGCCCTGCGGCCGGTCCGCCTGCGGACGCGGGCCTCCTTGCGGCCGTGCTCCTTGCGGCCGTGCGTACTGCGGGCGGACCGACGCCTGCGGGCGACCCGCGCCCGGAGGGTGCGAGGCCATTGGTGAGCGCTCGAGCGGTCGATACGGGGCGGGTGCCATGCCGGGGCGGCTCGGCGCCGGGTAGGCGGGCGTCGGTGTCGTCGGACGCGCCGGGAAATACGGGACGGCCCGACGCTGCGGCGGCATATCGTAGCCGGGGCGCCCCGGCGCGGAACCTGGAGAGCCCTGCTCAGGCCGTTGTTGCGGGTACTCGTACGCCGGCCGCTGCTGCGCAGGTCCATAGGCCGGCCGTTGCTGCGGGTTCATGCCACGCGGCTCGAACTGCGGCGCGCGCCCTCGCCCGAACTCGCCCGGGCGGATCGGCGTCGCACCACGCGCAGGGACGACCTGGGGCGAATCGAATACTCGCGCACGCGGTGTCGCCGCGATCGGCGGGTGACCCTGGTTGTAGCGCACGAACTGCGCCCGGGTACCGCTCGCAGCCCGCACCTGTTCGATCTGCGCGCGCGCCGGCGGCAGGTGCCGCTCGCGCACCGCACGCATCTGCTCGGGCGTCGGCCGTGCACGCAGTCCGCCAGGTCCGCCGACATAGCTCACGCGATTGATGGTCACGTTATTGATCACCGTGTTGTTGATCACGGTCTGACGGTAGGTGTTGTGCACGATGTTGACGTTCACGTTCATCACGGCGCGGTTGTACATGAACCGGTCGCCGTCCCAGCGGCCGCCGACGAAACCCATGCCCACGTAGCCGCCGCCGTAGTCGACGCCACCGTAGAAGCCGACGTGCGGGCCCCAGTAGCCGGCGTGGAATACGTACAGCCCGCCGCCGGTGAACGCCCAATAGCCCGGCGTCCACAGCAGACCAACCGCTGGCGGCTGCACCCAGGTGCCCGGAACCCAGAAATAACCCCCGACGCCATAAGCCCAGTAGCCCGGGGTCCACAGGTAGCCCGGCGCCGGACACGGCGGCTGCTCGTAGACCGGGAGCGGCGGCGGGGCGACTTGCGCCTGGACGTAGACCGCACCGCCGTCATCTTCGGCCGGGGCCGTCGCATAGCCGGCATCCGGAGCGTAGCCGGAATCCGCACCGTAGCCGGAATCCGGCGGGTTTCCCGCTGCCTGCGGGTAGCCCGAATCCTGCGGATAATAGGGCTGCTCGACGACGCACGCGCCGAGCAGCGCGCAGGCACCGAGCAGCGTCAAGGCGTGTTTGCAGCGTCGCAGCGCCCCCTGCGGGTTGCCGAACGACCATCCGGATTGCCTCGACATGATGATGCCCTCGCTGATGCCTCTGGCGGACGCCGTCTCGTGGCGGCGACCGACCCGGTTTCGATCTCTACCCTCGATCATGAACGCACGGACGGCCGGTGCGGCAGGTCCATTACGCAAACGTCACGCTGTGACCCGGTTTCGGCGCCCGGCTAACGCGGCGGCGGCGATGCGGTGAGCGCCGCGCGCAATTCGGCGAGCTTGGCCTTGACGAGGCTGGCGTTGTCCGGACCGATCCGCAGCAGCACCTTCTGTCCCGAGGACAGAGCCTCGAGTTTCGGATCCGCGAACTCGTACTGCACGTGCGGCTGGATGAGCTCGATCGGCCCCTGCGGCTGCGGAGTCGCGAGCAGCAGGTCGATCACGGCGATCAACCGGTCGTTGAAATACCCGTCCGGATAGCCGAGACCGCGATAGACCTGCTCGAACAGGGGATAGAAGCGGAAATACACGCCGGCGAGCGCGTGCATGTCGAGCCGTCTCAGCAAATCGACGTACGGGGCGTATCGCGCGTAGTTCCGTGGATCGATGGTCGCGTGCTGCGCGTCGCCCGCCACGAGGAACGCTCCGGAAGGTCCCGGCACCGGCAGGCGGTCGACCGGCAGTTTCGCCCGCGCCAGGTTGTCGACCGTGACCACGATCCGCCGGACCAGGTCGTTCGCGGAGAGCATCGCCTTGACCGCATCGGCACCGATCACCGTGCCGAGCGCCTCGCGCAGCGACGGGTCGCTGTCCTCGAGCGCCGGCAGCGCCGCCGACGCGCTGATTCCCGACGCGTTGCCCGAGGGCACGGGATAGTGGATCGCAGGCGGCGCACTCGGCGGCGCGCCGACCGGCGCGACCGAGGCCGCGGGCGCCGGCACGGCGACCGCGTGCCGTTGCTGCTGTCGAGCCCAGTAATACCAGCCGCCGACACCGGCCAGCACGGCCGCGGCGGCCACCGCAATGATCGATTTGTTCATCTTCCGCGCCTTCTGCGAGGAATCCGCGGGACATCATAGTCCGCATGAGGCGCGATGGGTACGGCCGCGGGTCGCCCGGCGGCTTGACGCGGCGAGGAGCGGATCGGTTACATTATTCGCATGCACTATCGATTGCTCGGCCCGACCGGCCTCTACGTCTCGGAAATCTGCCTCGGCACGATGACCTACGGAGTCGGCTCGGAAGGAATCTGGGGATCGATCGCCGGCCTGGACGAGGACGCCGTGGTCGCACAGGTGCGCACCGCGTTCGATGCGGGCGTGAACTTCATCGACACCGCGAACGTCTACTCGAACGGCCAGTCCGAGCGCCTGCTCGGCGCCGCGCTGAAGCGACTCGGGCTGCCGCGGGACGAACTGGTGATCGCGACCAAGGCCACGGGCGTCATGGGCGATGCGCCGAATGCCTGCGGTCAGTCGCGCCACCACCTGTTTCATGCGGTCGAGGCGAGCCTGCAACGCCTGCGGCTCGATCACATCGATCTCTATCAGCTGCACGGCTTCGACCCACTGACACCTCTCGAGGAATCGCTCGCGGCGCTCGACGACCTGGTGCGCTCCGGGCGCGTACGCTACATCGGACTGTGCAACATGGCCGCCTGGCAGGTCATGAAATCACTGGCGATCTCCGAGCGGCGGAACCTCGCCCGCATGGCGAGCGTACAGGCCTACTACACCATCGCCGGCCGCGATCTCGAACGGGAAATAGTCCCCCTGATCAATGATCAGCGGCTCGGACTCATGGTCTGGAGCCCGCTCGCGGGCGGCCTGCTCACCGGCAAGTTCCAGCCCGACGGGGCCGGGCCCGAGGGCGCGCGCCGCAGCACCTTCGATTTCCCGGTGGTGGACCGGCCGCGCGCGTTCCGCTGCGTCGAGGCGATGCGCTCGGTCGCCGCTCGCCATGGCGCCTCGGTCGCCCAGATCGCGCTCGCCTGGCTGCTCGCCAAACCTTGGGTGACCAGCGTGATCATCGGCGCCAAGACCCAGGCCCAGCTCGAGGACAATCTCGGTTCGAGCGCGGTGCGCCTCGACGCCGAGGATCTGGCCGCGCTCGATGCGGCGGGCGAGCTGCCGCCGGAATATCCAGGCTGGATGATCGAGCGGCAGAGCCGATACCGCCGTTCGACCCCGACCCGCGGCTGAATGCTCCCCGCCGCGGCGCTGACCGGTCCGGGGCACGGCGCCCTAGCCGGGCGCCGTGCGCATCTGCAATTCGTGCCGCTTGTAGTCGATGATCAGCTCCTGAAGCAGGCCGAGCGCATCCATGCCGATCAGGATGGCCGGCTCATGCTCGAGATGCCAGTGCTCGAAGATGAGCAGGTTCGAGTACGTGATGTACGGATCGTGAATCTCCACCGAGCCGAAGTCGATGACCGGAGTCGCGATGATCTCGCCGTCCTGGATCGCCTTGGTCGCGCCCTCGATCTGGTCGAAGCGGCCGTGCCGCTGCGCCCGGCGGCTCAAAAGCGCGTCGCGTAGCGCATCATTGGCGATCGTCAGCTGGCCGCCGGTGTCGATGATCGCCTTCGCGCGCACATTGCCGACGTAGGCATCGACGATGATCGGCGTCTCGAGGTTCGGGCGGAACGTGAGCGTCTCGAACCCCTCCGCGGCCGGCTCTCCGTGTGAGTAGGTGATCGTGATCCGATCGTGGCGGAAGTCGATCACGATGCGCTTGTCCGCGAGCCCGGCGGTGCCGAGCACGCCATCGGCGCCGCCGAGCGCGTCCGGGACGATCGGCACCACCGCACCGCTCTGGTCGAGATCGCCGACGGTGAGCTCGTCAATGCGCACGGTGGGCACCTTCGCGGTGCCGGTCACTCCGCGCAGCAGCACCGGCGGCGTCCGATCGAGCGGCAGCTTGAGGATCGCCGCGACGGTCTCCGTGATGCCAGACTGCGTGGCGCCGGTGTCGAGCACGAGCCGGAACGGGCCCTTGCCGTCGAGGTAGACGGGCGCCCAGATCCGTCCAATGCTGTCGCGACGCGTCGGCGCAACGAACCGAGGGCCCTGACCCTGAATGAGGATCGGGCTCAGTTGATCGTAGGGATCGGCGTCGGCGATCGCCGCGCCACCCGGCGCGGCCGCCGCGGGACCGGGGACCGCCGCGTGCGCCGACATCGCGCATGCGAGAACGAGCGCCTGAACCGTCGCGCGAGCCGCGCGACCCGCCGGGCGGCGATCACCTGTGTAAGCCATCGGCATGCCCCCCGGCGGTCGCCGCAGACGGCGACGCGCGGCCGCTAAGGACTTCAGCATACCATTGCCCGCACTGGAAATTCGGTCGCCTTGAAACCTCGAGTCTTCGCGATCGGATGGCACGGCGCGGGGGCCCCGATCGCCGCAGGACGCGTTGCCGCAACGCGTCCCGCGGGACGCGCGAGGCCAGGCGTTTCGAGTTATGATCGACGACCGATGCCGCTTTAACCGAACCTCGATCAGCCGAGTGACCCATGACCATTCCCTCGCCTAACAGGGCCCATCCGCTCCCGGCCGAACCGCCGTCGAATCTCGGGCCGCAGGAGCGCGCTGCGGTCGAGGACGCGTGCGCGCGCCTCAAGGCCCTGCCCGGCGCGCTGTTGCCGATCCTGCACGCGATCCAGGACGCGCTCGGCTTCGTGCCGGCGGACGCGGTGCCGATGATCGCGCGCGAACTGAACCTGACGCGCGCCGAAGTGCACGGCGTGATCACCTTCTATCACTATTTCCGCTCGACCAGGCCCGGGCGGCGGGTCTTTCGCCTCTGCCGTGCCGAAGCCTGCCAGTCGGTCGGCGCGACCGCGCTCGAGGCGCATGCCAAGCGTAGCCTCGGCATCGACTACCACCGGACGACGGCCGACGGGGCGATTACGCTCGAACCTGTCTACTGCCTCGGGAACTGCGCGCTCGGGCCCTCGGTCCTGATCGACGACCGTCTGGTCGGGCGGGTCGACGCCGCGCGCTTCGATGAACTGGTCGCCGAGGCGAGGCGGAAGCGATGAGCAAGCTACGCGTCTATGTGCCGACGGACGCCTCTGCGCTCGCGGTCGGAGCGGACGCGACCGCCGCCGCGATCCTCGCCGAAGCGCGTCGTCGTGGCCGCGAGATCGAGGTCGTGCGCAACGGCTCCCGCGGCATGCTCTGGCTGGAGCCGCTGGTCGAAGTCGAAACCGCGCGTGGCCGCGTCGCGTATGGACCGGTGCACGCCGCTGACGTGGCCGGGCTGTTCGACGCCGGCTTCACCGAGGGCGCGGCGCATCGCCTCGGACTCGGGCCGACGGCCGAGATCCCCTTCTTCAAGGCGCAGCAGCGGCTCACCTTCGCCCGCGTGGGCCTGATCGACCCGCTCGACCTCGACGCATACCGGAGCCTCGGTGGCTACCGCGGGCTCGCCGCGGCGCTGGCGATGTCGCCGGGCGAGATCGTCGAGACGGTCACCGCCTCGGGGCTGCGCGGCCGCGGCGGCGCGGCCTTCCCGGCCGGCATCAAGTGGAAGACGGCGCTCGGCGCTCCAGCCGGGCAGAAGTACGTGGTCTGTAATGCCGACGAAGGCGATTCCGGTACGTTCTCCGACCGCATGCTCATGGAGGGCGATCCGTTCACGCTGATCGAGGGCATGACGATCGCAGGCCTTGCGGTTGGCGCGACCCAGGGCTACATCTACCTGCGATTCGAATACCCGCACGCGCGGCGCGCGCTCGAACGGGCGATCGCCACGGCCCGCGCCCGCGGGTTCCTCGGTGCGGATCTGTGCGGCAGCGGCCGTACGTTCGAGCTCGAGGTGCGCATGGGCGCGGGTGCCTACATCTGCGGCGAGGAGACCTCGCTGCTCGAATCCCTCGAGGGCAAGCGCGGCCAGGTGCGCTTCAAGCCGCCGCTGCCCGCGATCTCGGGACTGTTCGGCCGGCCGACGGTGATCAACAACGTGATCACGCTCGCTTCGGTGCCGGTGATCCTCGATCGGGGCGCCGGGTACTACCGCGATTTCGGCATGGGCCGCTCGCGCGGCACCCTGCCGATCCAGCTCACCGGCAACATCCGCCACGGCGGCCTGTTCGAGAAGGCCTTCGGACTCAGCTTGCGCGAACTGCTCTACGATATCGGCGGCGGCAGCCTCTCCGGCCGACCGATCCGCGCGGTGCAGGTCGGCGGTCCGCTCGGCGCCTACCTGCCCGAGAGCCAGTTCGACACGCCGATCGATTACGAAGCGTTCGCCGCGATCGGCGGCATGCTCGGACACGGCGGCCTCGTGGTCTTCGACGACACCGTCGACATGGCCGCCCAGGCCCGTTATGCGATGGAATTCTGTGCGGTCGAGTCCTGCGGCAAGTGCACGCCCTGCCGCATCGGTTCGACGCGCGGGGTCGAGGTGATCGACCGGCTGGTCGCCGGCGAGGACCGCGCCCGTCAGGAAGCGCTGCTGCGCGATCTGTGCGAGACCATGGTCCACGGCTCGCTGTGCGCGCTCGGCGGCCTGACCCCTTATCCGGTCCGCTCCGCGCTGGACCACTTCCCCGAGGACTTCCGCAGGGCGGCCGCCGGTTCGGCCCGCCCTTGAGCCCCCCGATCGAGGACGACCCATGCAATCCATCGTCGAACAGGATCTTGGCACTCCGCAGAGAACCGCCGCCGAGTCGGTGACGCTCACGATCGACGGCGTCGAAGTGAGCGTCCCCGCCGGCACTTCGGTGATGCGCGCGGCCGCGATCGCCGGTACCCGGATCCCGAAGCTCTGCGCCACCGACCAGTTGGAGCCCTTCGGGTCCTGCCGCCTGTGCCTGGTCCAGATCGAGGGCGTGAAGGGCCTGCCCGCCTCCTGCACGACGCCGGTGGCCGCCGGCATGAAGGTCACGACCCAGAACGAAAGGCTCGCCGCCGTGCGCCGCGGCGTGATGGAGCTGTACATCTCCGATCACCCGCTCGACTGTCTGACCTGTCCCGCGAACGGCCACTGCGAACTGCAGGACATGGCCGGCGCGGTCGGACTGCGCGAGGTGCGCTACGGCTATGCCGGCGCCAACCATCTCGACGCACAGAAGGACACGAGCAACCCCTACTTCACCTTCGATCCGAGCAAGTGCATCGTCTGCTCCCGATGCGTGCGCGCCTGCGACGAACAGCAGGGCACGCTCGCACTCACGATCGAGGGACGCGGCTTCGACTCCAAGGTCGCCGCGAGCCAGAACCAGAGTTTCTTCGATTCCGAATGCGTCTCCTGCGGCGCCTGCGTGCAGGCCTGCCCGACGGCCACGCTCTCCGAGAACAGCCTGATCGCCAAGGGACAGGCCGAGCACAGCGTGGTGACGACCTGCGCCTACTGCGGCGTCGGCTGTTCGTTCCGCGCCGAGATGCAGGGCGAGGAACTCGTGCGCATGGTGCCGAACAAGGATGGGCACGCCAATCATGGCCACTCCTGCGTGAAGGGTCGCTTCGCGATCGGCTATGCGACCCATCCGGACCGGATCCTGAAGCCGATGATCCGCGCGAAGATCAGCGATCCCTGGCGGGAAGTCGGCTGGGAAGAGGCCATCGCCTATGCGGCCGGCGAATTCAAGCGCATCCAGCAGAAGTACGGCCGCGACTCGATCGGCGGAATCACCTCTTCCCGGTGCACCAACGAGGAGACCTACCTGGTGCAGAAGCTGGTGCGCGCCGGCTTCGGCAACAACAACGTCGACACCTGCGCAAGGGTCTGCCACTCCCCCACCGGCTATGGCCTGAAGACCACCCTCGGCGAGTCGGCTGGCACCCAATCCTTCGATTCGGTGATGCAGTCGGACGTCATTTTCGTGATCGGCGCGAATCCGACCGACGGGCACCCGGTGTTCGGCTCGCAGTTGAAGCGGCGCCTGCGCCAGGGAGCGAAGCTGATCGTGGCCGACCCGCGCCGCATCGACCTGGTGCGCACGCCGCACGTCGAGGCGGCGCATCACCTGAAACTGCGCCCCGGCACCAACGTGGCGCTGCTGAACAGCCTCGCGCACGTGATAGTCGCCGAGGGCCTGGTCGACGAGGAATTCGTGCGCGCGCGCTGCGAGGCGCCTGCGTTCGAGAACTGGCGCCGCTTCGTCGCCGCTGCGGAAAATTCCCCGGAGGCGATGGAGTCGGTCACCGGCGTGAGCGCCGCGACGGTACGCGCGGCGGCCCGGATGTACGCGGGTGCCGGTAACGCGGCGATCTATTACGGGCTCGGCGTGACCGAGCACAGCCAGGGATCGACGGCGGTCATGGCGATCGCGAACCTGGCGATGGCCACCGGCAACATCGGCCGCGAAGGCGTCGGCGTCAACCCGCTGCGGGGCCAGAACAACGTGCAGGGATCCTGCGACATGGGCTCCTTCCCGCACGAGTTCCCCGGCTACCGCCACGTCGGCGACGCGGCGGTGCGTGCCTCGTTCGAGCGCGAGTGGGGCGTATCACTGCAGGCGGATCCGGGTCTGCGCATCCCGAACATGTTCGAGGCGGCGCTCGACGGGGAGTTCAAGGGACTCTACGTCGAGGGCGAGGACATCGCCCAGTCAGACCCGAACACCCAGCACGTCACCGCCGCGCTCGGCGCGATGGAGTGCATCGTGGTCCAGGACCTGTTCCTGAACGAGACCGCGAAGTTCGCGCACGTGTTCCTGCCGGGTTCCTCGTTCCTCGAGAAGGACGGCACCTTCACGAATGCGGAGCGGCGCATCTCGCGCGTACGCAAGGTGATGCAGCCGAAGTCCGGCTACGCGGACTGGCAGATCACGCAACTCCTTGCCAATGCGATCGGCTACCCGATGAACTACGCCCATCCGGCCGAGATCATGGACGAGATCGCGCGCATGACGCCGACCTTCACCGGGGTGAGCTTCGCGGAGATCGACCGACAGGGCAGCATCCAGTGGCCTTGCAACGCGGCGCACCCCCACGGCACCCCGACCATGCATGTGGACGAGTTCGTCCGCGGCAAGGGCCGCTTCATGGTCACCGAGTACGTGCCGACCTCGGAAAAGGTCACGCAGAAGTATCCGCTGCTGCTCACCACCGGCCGCATCCTGTCGCAGTACAACGTCGGCGCGCAGACGCGCAGAACCATGAACAATCTATGGCACGACGAGGACCGTCTCGAGATCCACCCGCACGACGCCGAGGAACGCGGCATCTCGGACGGTGACTGGGTCGGGGTCGCGAGCCGCGCGGGCGAGACCGTGCTGCATGCGATCGTGACGGAGCGCGTCCAACCCGGTGTCGTCTATACGACCTTCCATTTCCCGGACTCCGGCGCCAACGTGATCACGACCGACAATTCGGACTGGGCGACCAATTGCCCCGAGTACAAGGTCACCGCGGTGCAGGTGACGCGCGTGAACCAGCCCTCCGACTGGCAGCGTCGCTTCCGCGAGTTCAGCGCGCAGCAGCAGGAACTGCTGCGGCGGGCCGAATCTCCGGTCGCCAAGTAGGCCGAGCCGCGATGAGCCAAGACAGCCTGGTAAAGATGGCGAACGACATCGCCGCGTTCTTCCGCGCCGAACCGGTTCACGAGGAAGCGGTCGGCGGGATCGTCAACCACATCTCCCGCTACTGGACGCCGCGGATGCGCGAGAAGCTGGTCGCCAGGATCGACCACGGCGACCCCGGCCTCGACGCTCTGGCGCTCGAAGCCGCGCGCCGGTTGGCCGCGCAGATGCGCGCGGCGGCGCAGGCCAAACCTCGCGCCTGATGCGTGCGCACGCACGCCGTGGCGCCTCGCTCCTCGCCACGCTCGTGCTGCTCGCCCTGGCGGCGCCGCGTGAGCTTCGCGCCTGGGGTTCGGAGGGTCACCGGGTCGTCGCGCTGATCGCCTACCGGCAGCTCTCACCGAAGGTCCGCGCCCGCGTCGACGAATTGCTCTCAACCGACGACAGCGGTCTCACCCGCGACCGGAGCATGGCCGCCGAGAGCACCTGGGCCGACCGCTACCGCGACTCCGACCGTGACCGGCATGGGCCGCGCTACACCCGCACCTGGCAGTGGCATTTCGTCGACCTCGAGATCGACTCGCCGAACCTGATCAGCGCCTGCCACGGCGAACCGGCGGTGCCGCCGGGCCTGCCCGCCTCGCGCGGACCGGCGCGCGATTGCGTGGTCGACAAGATCGTCGAATTCAGCCGGGAGCTGCGCGCCTCTTCGACCCCCACCCGGGAGAGGCTGCGGGCGCTGCAGTTCCTCGTGCACCTGGTCGGCGACCTGCACCAGCCGCTGCACAGCGCCGATCGTCACGATCGCGGCGGCAACGCGCTGCGGGTCGTCCTGCCGGGCGGCCGTGCGAGCAACCTGCACGCGGCCTGGGACAGCCGGTTCGTCGCCGATCTGGACCGCTCGCCGCGGCGGCTCGCCGAGACGCTCGCCGGCGAGATCACCCCCGCGCAGCGGCGCCGCTGGAGCCGCGGCACGCCGGCCGACTGGGCCCGCGAGACCGAACGGATCGCCGCACGCATCGCCTACGGGGATCTCCCGCAGCCCGACGCGCGCGGCCGTGTCCATCTGGGCCCGGCCTATGTCGCCGCCGCCATCGCCGCGACCCGCACCCAGCTCGAACGCGCCGGCGTGCGGCTCGCCGCGCTGCTGAACGCCGACCTCTAGCCCTGGGGGCGCCGCCCGGCGCGACGCTGCGCTAGGGACTCAGCCGGTCGGTGCGCTCGATGAACGCGGCGACGTTGCGGTGCAGTTCGGCCAGGGAGGATTCCTTCGCGTACACCATGTGGCCCGACTGGTAGTGGTGAATCTCGATGTTCCGCTGAAGATCGGCGGGCATCGGCAGATGGTGCATCTCGTACATGCCCTCGAAGAACGGCGTCGCGAGATCGAAGTACCCGGAATTGAGCTGCACCTGCAGGTTCGGATCGAGCTTCATCGCATTGGCGAGGTCGGGCATCACGTTCGCGCCCGAACGCCCCTGCAGCACGTGGGCTGGCTGGCCAGGCTGGCGGTGCGCAAAGTCCCAGGTCATGTAGAGCGGGATCATCGGCTTGAAGGCCAGATGATCGTCGAAGTGCAGATCGGTACGCACATAATCGTTGAACGCGGAAACGTAGGCCGAGGCGAGCGCCGAGGCCTGAGGATCGTACTCCGCGCGCTGGCTCATCGGATCGAGCGCCGGCCCGGAGAACCGCGTGTCGAGCCGCCCGGTCGCGAGGTCCTCGTCGAGCTGCAGGCGCTGGCGGAACTCGCCGCCATCGATCCGCAGGTCCGCACGCAGGATGTAGGCGACGGGCAGACCCGTGTAGTCGTGCAGTTTGGCCGCGATCGCATTGCGCGTCGCAGTATCGAGGTCGGAGCCGGCGGCGAGCGCCTGCGCGTAATCGCCCATCGCGAACTTCTCGACCTCGGCGAGGAAGGGCTCGAGCGCGCCGGCCTCCCGCGGGAGCTTGTGGTGATACCAGGCGGTCGCGGCATAGGTCGGCAACGCGAGCTCGTAGGGCAGATCAAGGCCCGGATTGCGCGTCGGCAGGTCGGGGCTGAAGTCGAAGCCGAAGATCTGCGACAACAGGATCACGCCATTGAAGTCGATCGCGTCCTGGGACTCGAGGTCGTTGATGAGCACGGCCGAGCGGGTCGTGCCGTAGCTCTCGCCGAACAGGTACTTCGGCGAGTTCCAGCGGTGGTACTTGGTCAGGAACTGCTTGATGAACTCGCCGAACGCATAGGCATCCTGATCGACCCCGTAGAACGCCTTCGCGGGATGCTCGCCGGCGACGCGGCTGAACCCCGTGCCGGGCGCATCGATGAACACCAGATCGCTGACGTCGAGCAGGCTGTAGGCGTTGTCGACGACCCGGTATGGCGCCGCGGGGGTGTGCGAGTCGGTCGCGGTGATCACTCGACGCGGCCCGAACGCGCCCATGTGCAGCCACAACGAAGCCGAACCCGGGCCGCCGTTGTACAGGAAGGTGATCGGCCGCGGCCCGCCACCGGTCTTGAAGTAGGCGACGTAGAACATCGAGGCGACCGCGGTCGGGTTCTTGGCGTGATCGGTCTTGGCGGCGGTCTCCGCGGCCACGTCGTCCCAGCCCCGGGGATGCACGACCAGGGTGCCGGCGACCGCCTGATAGGCGATCTTGCGGCCGCCGACCGTCACGGTGCCGTTGCTCGCGAATGCCTCGGGCTTGAATGGCCCGGCGGCAGGGGCCGCGGCCGGCGCCGGATTCGCGCTCGGCGGGGCCGCGGCGGCCGCGAACACCGGGGCGACCAGCGCGGCCACGCAGGCGAACGACCGCGACGCGCAGGCGAACGACTTCGACAGGGATAGCTTCATGTTCCGACTCCCTTATTTGGATTCATTCATCGTCAGGACGATCTTGCCGACATGCGTCGAGGATTCCATGAGGCGATGCGCCGCGGCCGCCTCGGCGAGCGGGAAGGTCGCGTGGATCACGGGCCGCAACCGGCCCGCGGACAGCAGCGGCCATACCTCGGATCGCAGTTGCCGCGCGATCGCGGCCTTCTGCGCGACGGTGCGCGGCCGCAACGTCGAACCGGTCAGGGTCAAGCGCTTGCGCATCAGCGTGCCGAAATCGACCTCCACCTGCGCCCCCCCCTGCAGACCGATGATCACGATGCGACCCTCGACCGCCGCGACCTCGATGTTGCGCGCGACATAGGGGCCGGCGACCATGTCCAGGATGAGATCGACGCCCTCTCCCGCGGTATCGCGCCGGATCACTTCGACGAAGTCCTCGGTTCGATAGTCGATGCCGCGCGCGGCGCCCAGGCGCTCGCAAGCGCGCGCCTTGGCCGCAGACCCCGCCGTGGCGAAGACACGGGCCCCGAAGGCCGCGGCGAGCTGGATGGCCGTGGTGCCGATGCCGCTCGTGCCGCCGTGGATCAGCACCCGGTCGCCCCGCTTGCAACCGCCGCGCTCGAACAGGTTGGTCCACACGGTGAAGAACGTCTCGGGCAGGGCCGCGGCCTCGATCAGGCTGAATCCCTCGGGCACCGGGAGGCATAGCGGCGCAGCCGCGATCGCATAGTCCGCATAACCGCCACCGGCGATGAGCGCCGTGACGCGATCGCCAAGAGCGAGCCCCTCCACACCTGCGCCGAGCGCCACGATCTCGCCAGCGATCTCGAGACCGAGGACATCCGAGGCACCCGGCGGCGGCGGATAGGCCCCCTGTCGCTGCAACACGTCGGGACGGTTCACGCCAGCCGCCGCGACCCGGATCAGCACCTCTCCCTCAGCCGGCGCGGGCACCGCGCGCGAGCCGATACGCATCTGTTCCGGTCCGCCCGGCCGCGCCACCTCGATCACCGACATGGTTTGTGCGATTCCCGACATCCTCTCTCCCCCTCGCATGGCCCCGCCGCTCAGCCGAGCAGTCCGGCGCCGACGTTGATCGCGAACCCGAGAATCGCGACGTTGAACAGAAAACTGACCATCGTGTGCGCGATCACCGTACGCCGGATCGAGGTGTCCGCGGTCGACACGTCGGAAGTCTGGCATGCGCAGGCGATCGTGAACGAGAAATAGGCGAAATCCCAGAAAAGCGGCGCCTCGACGCCCGGAAACAGCAGAGGCCGACGCTCCGGCGCGGCGCCGTAGAAGGCCTCGGCATACTGCGAAATGAACACGGTCGGCACGAGCAGCCAGGAGGAGGCGAGCGTCAGCGCGGCGAGCGCGGTATGAGCGATCCGCGCGTGACCGCTCACGCTGCGCACCGTCGCGAGCATCGCGACGATCGCGATCAG
>JAGWPY010000155.1 GCA_028870275.1 Gammaproteobacteria bacterium
ATGCTCACCAGCTGGGATCTGACCAAGCGCCGCCTGCGCGAGGGCGTGGAATTCTTCCGCTTCCTGCGCGCGCGCGAGGCCTGAGCGCGCAAGCCGCGGCGGTCCGCGCGGCGCGGGCGCACTCGCGGCGCCCCGCCCGCGGCCGCGCGGCTCCGGCCGGGGCCATATGGGCAAGTTCCTGATCGTCACCGCCGACGATTTCGGCCTGCACGAACGGGTCAACGAGGCGGTCGATGCCGCGCATCGGTACGGCGTCCTGACCTCGGCGAGCCTCATGGTCGCCGCGCCGGCGGCAGCCGACGCGGTGCGACGCGCCCGGAACCTGCCGAATCTGCGCGTGGGACTGCACCTCGTGCTTGCGGACGGACCCGCCGCCTTGCCTGCGGCCGAGATTCGCTCCTTGGTGGACGCGCACGGCCGATTCGACGACCGCATGTTCGTGAACGGCGTGCGGTACTTCTTTTCCCCGCGGGTTCGCCGCCAACTCGAAGCGGAGATCCGTGCGCAGTTCGCCGCCTTTCGCGCCACCGGTCTCGCTCTCGATCACGCCGACGCCCACAAGCACTTCCACCTGCATCCGACGCTGCTCGGCCTGATGCTGCGCGTCGGTGCGGAGTTCGGACTGCGCGCGGTCCGGGTGCCGGACGAACCGTCGTGGTTCGGCACACGGGCGGGCGGGATCGGTCCCGCGGCGGGCGGGCGCCTGCTCGCGCCCTGGCTCGCGCTGATGAAGCGGCGCCTGCGCAGGGCTGACGTCCTGTGCAACGACCGGATCTTCGGGCTGGCGCGCACCGGCTCGATGGACGAAGCCGCGCTGCTCGAGGTACTCGCAAGGCTGCCGGAAGGCGTGACCGAGATCTACGGGCATCCGGCGGCGGGTGAGGGGCCCGTCACGGCCACGATGCGCGGCTATCGGCACGCCGAGGAGTTCGCCGCCCTGCAGAGTCCGAGGGTGAGGGCCGCGACGGCGCGGATCGATACCGGCGGCTACTCCGATCTCGCCACGCGCCTGCGCGGGGCAAGCGCGTGAGACTCACGATGCGCATCGCGTTCCTGCTGGGACTATGCCTGATGGTCGGCCTGATCGTGCACGACGGAGCCGCGCAGATCCTCGCGCTGCTCACGCACGCCAGTTGGCTGCTGTTGTGGCTGGTGCCGCTGCGCGCGTTGCCGATCACGCTCGATGCGATCGGCTGGCGGGCTCTGGTGACGGTGCCGGTGCGCCTCTACACCCTGTTCCGCATCGCCTGCGTTCGCGAGGCGATCAATCGACTGCTGCCGGTCGCGAACATCGGCGGCGAGGTGGTGGGCATCGGACTGCTCGCCCGCAGCGTCGGCACGGCCGAGGCGACTGCGAGCGTGGTCGTCGAGGTGCTGATGACCCTCGTCAGTCAATACCTGTTCGTCGCGATCGGCGTGGTCTGCGTGCTGCATCTCACCGGCGCCGTGCGTCTGACCGCCGATCTCATGTTGCTGCTCGCGGCGAGTCTGCCGGTGATCGTGCTGCTCGTCCTGCTGATGCGCTACGGGTCGCTCTTCGGCTGGCTGCGGCGCATCGGTGCGCGCCTGCTCGGTTCGGGCGTGAGGGCGCCGGGCGGCGGTATCGACGTCGATGCGGCGATCCGTGCCCTGTGCCGCAGGCACGGGCGTCTCGCCCGTTCGATCCTGTGGCAGCTCGCGGGCCAGCTGGCGGGCTCCGCGGAGACCTGGCTCGCCTTGCGCTGGCTCGGCCATCCGGTGGGCATCGTCGAGGCGGTCGCCATCGAGAGCCTCACGCAGGCGGTGCGCAATTTCGCCTTCATGGTACCCGCCGGGATCGGCGTGCAGGAGGCGAGTCTGGTCGGACTCGCGCACGTGCTCGGCTTCGGCACCGACGCCGCGCTCGCGCTCTCGCTCGCCAAACGCATGCGTGAAGTCCTCTTCGGTGTCCCGGCCCTGCTCGCCTGGCAGTGGATCGAGGGGAGGCGGGGGTGGCGTTACGCGCGGGAGCGGCTCAGCCGCTGAGGTGAGCGCGGGCCTCGCCCGGAACGCGCTGGATGGCTCAGTCGAGCAGGCCTCGGGCGGCGAACCAGTCGAGGGCGTCGCGAAACGCCTCGGTCGCGGGGCGAGTGCGGTAGCCGAGTTCCCGGATCGCCTTGCCGCTCGAGAAGTACATGCGCTTTCGAGACATGCGTACGCCCTCGAGCGTGATCCGGCCGGTGCGCCCCGTGAGCCTCGTCCAGCCTTCCGCCGCGTAGGCGATTGGCAGCACGGCGGCATAGGGCAGACGGATCCGCGGCGGCGGTCGTCCGCGCATCTGCGCGATCCTCGTCAGAATCTCGCGCAGGCTCAGATTCTCCCCGCCGAGGACGTAGCGTTCCCCCGATCGGCCGCGATCGAGCGCCGCCAGGTGTCCTGCCGCGACGTCCTCGACGTGCACGACGTTCAGACCCGTGTCGACGTAGGCTGGCATGCGGCCGAGCGCCGCGTCGAGCACCAGCTGGCCCGTGGGCGTCGGTTTGACGTCTCCCGGTCCTACCGGCGTGGAAGGGTTGACGATCACCACGTGCAGCCCCTCGCGGGCGAATTCGCGCGCCACTTCCTCGGCGAGGAATTTCGATCGCTTGTAGTGGCCGATCATCGCCGCGAGGTTCACCGGCGTGGATTCGTCGCCGGGGGAGCCGTCCGGCGGAATGCCGATCGTAGCGACGCTGCTCGTATGCACGACGCGCTCGATCCCCGCGGCGCGCGCCGCGCCGAGCACGTTGCGGGTGCCCTCGACGTTGGTGCGATACAGGACCGCCGGATCGCTCGCGCCCAGTCGATAATCGGCGGCGACGTGCAGCAACGCCTGGCAGCCTCGTGCCGCCGCCACGAGTGACCGGGGGTCGAGCAGGTCGCCTTCGACCGTCTCGAGGTCGAGCGAGGCGAGGTTGCCGGGAGGCGAACCCGCCCTGCGCAGAGCGCGTACCTGCCAGCCGGCGGCACCGAGCGCGCGCGCGACCGCGGCGCCCACGAAGCCGCTCGCACCGGTGACCAGCGCCTTCACGGCGACGGTGCCGCGAGTCCCGCGGCGGCGACGACGCGCAACGTGGCGCGCGCGGCCGCGAAGCGGCCGGCGAGACGCAGCATGGCGCCGAGTTCCGCGGGCGAACGCAGCAGGCCGCCGATCAGCCGCGACGCCCTGATCGGGCCGGCGCGACTCGCCTCGACGATCGCCGGCGGGATTTCGTCGCCGGCGCCGTCCACGATCGCGCGCACGACCAGCAACGGCAGTCGCCGGTCGGCCGCGACCGCGGCGACGGCCGCGCTCTCCATGTCGACGGCAACCGCGCCGCTTTGCCGATGCGCGAGCTGCTTGGCTTCGCGGTCCGCGATCGCCGCGGCGCTCGAGAGCAGCGCGCCGTCGGCCACCGCACCGAACCGCAGGACTGCCGGCTGTGGCGCGAGCCGTTCGATTTCACGCGCTCGCCAGGCCGGGTCGACGCAGTAGCGGTCGCCGCCGTCGGCCAGTATTTCGCAGGGCAGCAGCAGAGTGCCGGGCCGCAGCGCCGGATCGAGCCCACCCGCCGTGCCCCAGCTCACCAGGGCATCGGCGCCCGCGTCGGCGAGCGATCGGGCGGCCAGCGACGCGGCTCGCGGTCCGATGCCGCTCACCAACACGTGTTCGCCGGGTGCGAGCCGGGCGGAAGGATCGCGAACTCGTCGTGCGCCGCGGAGCGTGCGAGCCTCGGCGCCGAGCGCCGCGACGATTCCGATCGCATTCAATGGGCGATGGCTCGGCGCGACAAGGTACGGTAGGCGGCGAGCGCCCACAGCGGGAAGTACGCGCAGTAGCCGTGGTAACGCAGGTAGAACACGCGAGGGAAGCCGGGTGCCGTGAAGTCCGGATGGCTCCACAGCCCGTCGGCCTGCTGCGCGCGCAGCAGCCAGTCGGCGCCGCGGCGCGCCGCCGGCGACTCGGCCTCGCCGGCCGCGAGCAGCGCGAGCAGCGCCCAGGCGGTCTGATGCGGGGTACTCGGCGCGTCCGGGGACTTGCCGGCATAGCCGTCGTTGCTCTCGCCCCATCCGCCGTCGGGATTCTGCCGCGTCTGCAACCAGGTGACCGCACGTCTCACCGCCGGGTCGGCCGCGCCGACCCGGGCCTGCGCGAACGCGGTGAGCACCGACCATGTGCCATAGATGTAGTTCGTCCCCCAGCGGCCGAACCACGATCCGTCCGGTTCCTGCTCGCGCCGCAGATAGGCGAGCGCCCGATCGAGGGCCGCTTGGTCCTCCCGCCTGCCGACGCGCGCGAGGAGCGTCGCGACGCGTGCGGTCACGTCACTGGTCGGCGGATCGAGGAGCGCGCCATGGTCGGCGAAGGGGATCTTGTTGAGCCGATAGTGGGTGTTGTCGACGTCGAAGGCCGCAAAGCCGCCGTTCGTACTCTGCATGCCGACCAGCCAGTCGAGCGCGCGCCGCACCTGATGCGCGTATTCGCCAGATCTCGTCGACTGGTGCATGCCCCAGGCCACGACGGCGGTATCGTCGAGATCCGGGTAGTGCGGATTCGCGTACTGGAAGGCCCAGCCGCCGCCCGGCAGATTCGCACGATTGACCCTCCAGTCGCCGGGCGCGTCGAGCAGCTGCAATGGCTTGAGCCAGTCGAATGCGCGGTTGGCCGCTTCCTGCGCAGCCGGTTCGCCGGCCTCCTGCAGGGCGAGCGCCGCGAGCGCGCTGTCCCACACCGGCGATACGCAGGGCTGGCAGTAGGCCGAGTCCGTGGTCTCGACGACCAGCTTGCGCAGCGCGCGCCGTGCGGTCTCGCAGCGCGGATCGTCCTTGCCGTAGCCGAGGATCAGCATCATCTCGAGCGCGTTCACCATCGCCGGGAAGATCGCCCCGAGCCCGTCCTCGCCGTTCAGTCGTTCGAGCACCCAGCGCTCGGCCCGGGCGGTCGCGGCGCGGCGCATGGCGCCGGGAATGGCGAAATCGAGCGAGCGGAACAGTCGATCGACGGCCAGGAACACGAGCGGCAGCACGCCCCCGCGGTTGCGGACCTCGCGGAAATAATGGCGTTCGCGTTCCGGCGGGGTCGTGAACAGCTCCTTGACGTGGACCGCGCGCGGATTGCGGGCGCGCGGTTTGCGGGTGCACAGCACGAAGAGGGGCACCATCACGGTGCGCGACCAGTAGGAGACCTTGTCGAGGTGGAACGGGAACCACCGCGGCAGCAGCATGATCTCGACCGGTATGTAGGGAACCGCGCGCCAGGGGATCTCGCCGAACAGCGCGAGCGCGATGCGCGTGAACACGTTGGCGCGTGCCGCGCCCCCGAAGGCGAGGATCGCCTCGCGCGCGCGGCGCATGTGCGGCGCCTCCGGATCGTCACCGAGCAGCTTCAGCGCGAAATACGCCTTGACCGAGCAGCTGATGTCGAACTCGCCGCCGTGATAGAGAGGCCAGCCCCCGTGGGCTGCCTGGTGCGCGCGCAGGTAGACGCCGATCTTGCGCTCGAGAGACACGTCGATCTCGTCGAGGAAGTGCATCATCATGACGTATTCGGCCGGAATCGTGCAGTCGGCTTCGAGTTCGAACAGCCAGTGTCCGTCGGCGTGTTGGCGCGCGCGCAGCGCCTCGCTGGCGGCCTCGATGGCGCCGTCCAGGCGGTTCTTCGTGGTCATGCCCTGCGCGACGACCGAGGCTTGCGCGCCGCTGCCGTGGCCTTCGGCCGGATGCGTCGATTTCATGTGCCGGTGCTCCCGAAACGGCGCCGCTCGGCGTCCTCGGCGGCGCTGGTCCTCGATTCCATGGACGGTCGATGCGCGCCCTCCGGCAACGCGGCGAGCGGCAGCCCCCTCGCGGCCTGCGCGAACAACCCGCGCAGCATCCAGTCGCGGCGTACGCCCAGGTCGGTGAGCATGCGGGTCATGGCCACCGCGAAGTGCGACACCTTCACCTGGCTGCCGGCGGTGAAGCGCAGGTCGCGGTCGATATTGCGCAGAGTCAGCACGGCGAGGCCGATGGCCCAGAGGCAGAAGCGGCGGATGCCGGTCTCCGCGGCCGGGATGTACAGGGTGTAGTCGAGTGCGTTGCGCAGATGCGCGTGCGCTACGCCGATCAGTTCGTGCATGCCCGCCCCGAACCCCTCGTCATGCGGCTCGCTGCGCAGTCCGGCGAGATCGACCGCATGGCGGCTGAAGACCTCCTGCGGCAGCCAGCAAGCGCCGCGGGCGCGATCCTCCCAGACGTCCTTGAGGATATTGGTCATCTGCAGCCCCTGGGCGAACGAAACGGCGCGCGCTTGCAGGGCCGCACGATGGCGGGCAATGGCCGGCGAGTACTCGCAGAACAGTTCGGTGAGCATCTCACCGACCACGCCCGCGACGTAGTAACAGTAGTCGTCGAGATCGGTGGCGCGCGCGAGTCCGCGCAGGCTCGCGTTCGACTGGAAGCGCGGCATGCCGAAGCACATGAGTTCCACGCAGCGGACGATCGCGGCGCGCTGTGCCTCGTTGAACCGCGCGGTCACGCGCACCACGGCGTCCATCCGCGCGACCAGGTCGCGCTCCGCCGGCAGGGTGTTTTCGCTGAGCCTGCGCGTGAGGGCGGCGCAGAGCGGTTCGGCCGGAATGCGGCCCGCGACGACGTCCTTGAACCGATCGAGGAACTCGAGTGTCTCGGCGGGTTCGATCGCCGGTTCGTCCTCGATGGTGTCCGCGATCCGGCAGAGCAGGTAGGCGTTGGTCACCGGAGTGCGCAAGCCCTCGGGCAGCTGCGGAATCGTCAACGCGAAGGTGCGCGAGACGTGCGGGAGGATCTCCCGCTGGTAAGCGTCGTCGGCCGTGCCTTGATCCATCGGAAGGATACTCGGGATTCGGGGAGTGTGCCCGCGCGTGCGCAGCAGCACACTATATCGGCGCGGCCCTCGCCGGGCAACCGAGCGGGGGTGCGGGCGAGTCCGCACCGCACCCCCGCCGCGAGAGGCTTCAGGCCGAGGCCTTCGCCTTGGCCTTCTCGGCGATGACCTCGTCGGCGACGTTCTTCGGCACCGGATCGTAGTGCGAGAACTCCATGGTGTACGAGGCGCGACCGCTGGTCATGCCGCGCAGGTGGCCGATGTAGCCGAACATCTCCGACAGCGGTACGGTCGCCACGACGGCGATGTTGGTGCCCCGCTCGAGCTGGTCCTGGATGGAGCCGCGCCGGCGGTTGATGTCGCCGATCACGTCGCCGAGATAGTCGCCCGGCGTGACCGTCTCGACCTTCATGACCGGCTCGAGCAGGATCGGTCCGGCCTTGCGCACCGCTTCCCGGAAACACGCCTTCGCGGCGATCTCGAAGGTCATCGCGTTCGAGTCGACGTCGTGGTAGCTGCCGTCCGTGAGGGTCGCGCGAAAGTCCACCGTCGGGAAGCCGGCGAGCACGCCGTCCTCCAGCTGGACCTTCAGGCCCTTCTCGACCGAGGGCACGAACTCCTTCGGCACCGAGCCGCCGACGGTCTTGTCGACGAACTCGAAACCGGTGCCGCGCGGCAGCGGCTCGAAATCGATCCACACTTCGGCGAACTGGCCCGAGCCGCCCGTCTGCTTCTTGTGCACGTACTGCTCGCTCTGCTTGCGCGTGAACGTTTCGCGGTACGCGACCTGCGGCTGGCCCATCGTGCCTTCGACGCCGAACTCGGTGCGCATGCGGTCGAGCGTCACCTCGAGATGCAGCTCGCCCATGCCTCGAAGGATGGTCTGGCCGGTCTCACGGTCCGTTTCCAAATGCAGCGAGGGATCGGCGCGCACCATCTTGCCGAGTGCGTTGGAGAATTTCTCCTGATCGGTCTTGTTCTTCGGGGCCACCGAAACGCTGATCACCGGGTCCGGGAAGCGCATCCGCTCGAGGATCACCGGGCTGGCGGAATCGCACAGCGTGTCGCCGGTGTCGGTCTCGGCGAGCGACACGAGTGCGATGATGTCGCCCGCGCGCGCCTCCTCGATGGCGTTGGCTTCCTTTGCGAACATCTCGACCATGCGGCCGATCTTCTCGCGCTTGCCGCGGGTGGTGTTCTGAACGGACATCCCCTTGGTGAGCACGCCGGAATACACGCGCACGAAGGTGAGGGCGCCGTAGGCATCGTTGATCACCTTGAAGGCGAGCGCGGCGAACGGTTCGTCGTCCGAGCAGCGGCGCTCGCCGGTGGGGTTGCCGTCGGCGTCGACGGTCTTGATCGCCTCGACGTCGGTCGGCGCCGGAAGATAATCGACCACGGCATCGAGCACCTGCTGCACGCCCTTGTTCTTGTACGAGGAGCCGCACAGCACCGGATTGAAGGCGGAGCTCAGAGTGCCCTTGCGCAGTGCTGCGCGCAGCACCTCGGCCGAGGGCACGGTGCCGTCGGTCAGATACGCCTCCATGGCTTCGTCGTTCTGCTCGAGGCAGGTGTCCACCAGATCGGTGCGGAACTTCTCGACGTCGGCGAGCAATTGCCGGTCGGAAGGCACGTTGATGTGCAGCTTGTCGGCGAGATCGGCGGTGACGTCGAGCACCTGCCAGACCGCGTCCTTGTCGTCCGAATCCCAGACCAGGGCCTTCATCTCGACCAGATCGATCATGCCGCGGAAGTTGTCCTCCGAACCGATCGGGATCTGGATCGGCAGGGGGCGCGCGCCGAGGCGCTTCTTGATCATGTCGACGCAGCGCAGGAAATTCGCGCCGCTGCGGTCCATCTTGTTCACGTAGCAGATGCGCGGCACGCCGTAGTTGTCGGCGAGGCGCCAGTTCGTTTCCGACTGCGGTTCGACGCCCGCCACGCCGTCGAACACGACGACCGCGCCGTCGAGCACGCGCAGGGATCGGTTGACCTCGATCGTGAAGTCGACGTGGCCCGGGGTGTCGATCAGGTTGATCTTCTTCTTGCGCCAGAAGGCCGACACCGCCGCGCTCTGGATCGTGATGCCGCGCTTCTGTTCCTGCTCGAGGTAGTCGGTCGTGGTCGAGGTCTTCAGATCCTTGGTGTCGTGGATGTCGATGATCGTGTGCTTACGCCCCGTGTAGTACAGGATGCGCTCGGTCGTCGTCGTCTTGCCGGCGTCGACGTGGGCGATGATGCCGATATTGCGGATATCGGAGAGCGGGATTTGACGAGGCATGAGCGGTCTTCCGTTGCGTAGGGGTTGAAAATACGGACGCAGGGGCCTACCAGCCCCCTTGCGCCACGGGCGCGGAGTCTGCCACGGCGAGGCGCGCCTGTCGAAGGAATCTTCACGCCGACCGTCCCGCGGCGCACCGCTTGCGATACCCGGAGGGCGGCGGCGCGCCGCTATACTAGCGTCCTTTTGCCCGGGCGGCCGCTCGCAGCCAGCCCGTTCGGGCAGGGGCCTGCCTGGTCCAGGAGTCCACCACCTTGTCCGATGCGATCCGCCCGATGGTCTGCGCCACCATCGACACTGATGCACTGCGGAATAATCTGCGGGCGGTCAGGCGCATGGCTCCCCGCTCGCGGGTCATGGCGGTCGTCAAGGCCAACGCCTACGGCCATGGCCTCGTGGCGGTGGCCCGCGCGCTCGACGAGGCCGACGCCTTCGCGGTCGCACGCGTCGAGGAGGGGCTCGCCTTGCGCCAGGCCGGCATCGACCGTCCCGTCGTCCTGCTGGAGGGCGTGTTCGATGCGGCGCAGCTGCGCGCCGCGGCCCAAGCCGGCTTCGAACTGGTCGTGCACAGCCCAGAACAAGTCGCGCTGCTCGGCGGGGCGCCGGAGGCGGCGTTCCGGGTATGGCTCAAACTCGACACCGGCATGAACCGCCTGGGGCTGCGTGAGGCGGATTTCGCGGCGGCACGCGCCGCGCTCGGCGGCATGCGCTGCGTGCGGGGGCCGGTCAATGCGTTCACGCATCTCGCCTGCGCCGACGATCCCTCGCCGCAGGCCACGAACCGGCAGCTCGATCGGTTCGCTGCGGCGACGGCGGGCTTTGCCGGCGAGCGCAGCGTGGCCAATTCAGCCGGCTTGCTCAATCACCCGCGAGCCTGCACCGACTGGGTCCGTCCCGGGCTGCTGCTCTACGGGGTCTCGCCGCTGCCGAACCGTCGCGGCGCCGATCATGGTCTGCGGCCGGTGATGAGGCTCGAATCGCGGATCATCGCGCTGAAGTGGGTCGCGCCGGGCGAGCGCGTCGGTTACGGTGGGGCGTGGACCGCATCCCGGCCGACCCGGCTCGCGATCGCGGCGGTCGGCTATGGAGACGGCTACCCCCGCAGCGTCGGCATCGATGCGGACGTGCTGGTCGATGGACGGCGCGCGCCGCTGGCCGGACGGGTCTCCATGGACATGATCGGCATCGACGTCACCGAGCTCGGCGAGCGCGTCGCGGTCGGCGATCCGGTCGAGCTGTGGGGAGAGGGGCTGGGGGTCGAGGAGGTCGCGGCCAGGGCCGGGGCGATCCCGTACGAGCTCCTCTGCGGGATCAGCCAGCGCGTCGCCGCCCGAACGCGGTGACGCGCCGGCCGTCGTTCAACTCTCGAAGAAGCCCATCTTTACGCCCGCGAGCTGCACCACGTCGTTGTCGTTGAGCTTGCGAGCCTGCGGGCCGATGGGGACGCCATTCACGAGCGGGAAGTCGTTTTCCTTGCCGCTGTCGACGTGCACGATGAAATAACCTTCCGCGCGTCGAGTGATCGCCGCGACCTGCACGCCGGGCCGGCCGAGCGTCGTGAGCGCCTTGGTGAGCTCGAGTTCGCGCCCCGCGAACGCCCCGCTCAGGACCTGAAGCTTGGCCTTGGGCAGGGCGGCGACCACGTCGGCCGCGGCGAACTTGCGCGGCGCGGCGCTCGCGGCGGCCTTGGCCGCCTGATCGACCGCCTGGCCGACGCGACGGATGCGATCCTCGCCCTGGCTGCTCGGCGTGATCACCATGGTCTTTTCGAACTCGTCCTGGTCCGGATCCGCCTCCTGACTGTCGACGAACCGAAGCTGGTGATGGCCGACGGTGATCACGTCGCCATGCTGCATCGCGTGCTTCTTGATCAGCTTACCGTTGACGTAGGTGCCGTTGGTGCTGTTCAGGTCCTCGAGGAACGAGTCGTTGAGGATGTTGATGATTAGCGAGTGGTGCCCGCTGACTGCCGGATTGTCGATTCGGATGTCGTTGTCCGGTAGGCGCCCGATCGTGTAGCGCTCTTTGTTCATGTTGTATTCAGCCAGGACCTGGCCGTCCAGAC
>JAGWPY010000156.1 GCA_028870275.1 Gammaproteobacteria bacterium
CGCCGCAGCCGTCGATACCCCGATCGTGGTCGGTCAGCTGGGCAAGCCCCGGCTGGTGCACCGGGTCTTCAGGCGATGGATGCGCCACAACGCCCACATCGAGGTCATCGAACCGCCGAGCGCCGTGCTGTTCGGTGACGCTGCGGGCGAAGTCTATGCGCTCGATGCGCGCGACGGAGCGCTCCTCTGGAAGAGCGCCCCGGGCCGCAGCGCGGGCGCCGCGGTGAGTGCCGCGCCGGTGGTCTACGGCGACCGGCTCTACGTTCCGCTCGGCCCGCCCGCCCGCGATCCGCGCGGCGAAGGCGAGGTCGTCGCGCTCGATCTGTCGAGCGGCTCGCTCGCCTGGCGGGCGCAGATGCCGCGCAGTCTACTCATGAACGCCGGCGCCTCCGGCCTGCCGGCCTCGCCGACGATCGACGCGCGACGCGGCGCACTGTACGTCGCCGCGGGCGGCGAGGGCGCGATCGTCGCGCTGAGCCTGCTCGATGGCAGTCCCCGATGGGTCGCAAAGCCGGCCGAACCCGTCGATCCGGATGCGGCCCCGGGACCCGCGGATCCGCCGATCCTGCAGACTCTGCCCAACGGCCATCAGGTGCTGCTCGCGGCGAACGCCGCCGGAGTCGCTTTCTGCCTCGATCCGGACCGCAACGGCGCGCCGCTGTGGCAGACCCGGCTGGTCGCCGGCGCCGAGGACGTGGACTGGAGTCACGCCGCCGACCATCGAAACGTCTACGTCGCGGTCGCCGATCGGCGCCGACGCGACGGCCATGCGCGCGGCGTGCTCGCGGCCGTCGACATCGCCAGCGGCAAGCTGCGCTGGCTGAAGAACGCCCCGCCCCCGAATTGCGTGCAGGGCCCGGCCTGCGCCCGCATCCACGCACATTCGGTCTCGGTCATTCCCGGAATCGTCTTCGGCGCCTCGATCGGCGGTCATCTGCGGGCCTACTCGACCGTCGACGGCTCCGTGGTCTGGGACTTCGATACCGCCCGCAGTTTCCAGGCGACTGACGGCAGCGTCGCGCGCGGTGGGCGCCTTGGCCGTGGCGGCGCGACCGTGGTCGACGGCATGGTCTACCTCGATGCGGCCGCCGCGGGCGACCCTCGTTCGGCAAGCGGCGTGCTGCTCGCGTTTTCCGCCGGCGCCAAGTAGCATTTCGGGCGCCCGCCCGCGGAGTCCCGTCCATGTCGAACCACCGATCGATCCGACCGAGGTCTTTGCTGTGCGCGCTATGCGCGCTCTGGACGCTGCTCGCGCTGCCGACGGCCCCGGCGCAGGCGGCCACCGCGGACGGCGTCTCGAAATCCGTCGTGAAGATCTTCGCGACGCTGCGCTATCCCGACCCCTACAAGCCCTGGACCAAGCAGGCACCGACCGACGTGAGCGGTTCCGGCGTCGTGATCGAGGGACAGCGCATCCTCACCAATGCGCACGTGGTGCTGTACGCGGGCCAGATCCAGGTCCAGGCCGACGAAGGCGGGGACAAGCTCCCGGCGCACGTCGTGGCGATCGCGCCCGGCATCGATCTCGCGGTGCTCGCCCTGGATCACGCGGGGAGCTTCTTCTCCGCCCACCCGCCGCTCGCCCGGGCGAGCGAACTTCCCAAGATCAAGGACGCGGTACTCGCCTACGGTTTCCCGACCGGCGGAAGCTCGCTGTCGATCACCAAGGGGATCGTCTCGCGGATCGAGTTCGTGCCGTACAACTTTCCGGTCTCCGGCCTGCGGATCCAGATCGACGCGGCGATCAACCCGGGCAACAGCGGCGGCCCGGCGGTGGTCGGCGACCGGATGATCGGGCTCGCCTTCAGCAAGCTCGCGGGCGGCGCGGAGAACATCGGCTACATCATCCCGAACGAGGAGATCGAGCTGTTCCTCGCCGACGTCGCCGACGGCCGGTACGACGGCAAGCCGGCGATGTACGACGAACTGCAGACGCTCGAGAATCCGGCCCTGCGCGCCTATCTGAAGCTTGCCGATTCGATCCACGGCGTCGTCGTGCACGAACCGCTCGAAACCGGCGCCGCCTACCCGCTGAAGAAATGGGACGTGATCACGCAGATCGGCGATCATCGGATCGACGATCAGGGCATGGTCAAGATCGCCGGCGATCTGCGGGTCGACTTCCACTACCTGGTGCAGAAAATCGCCAGCGGCGGCCACGTGCCGCTCACGATCGTGCGCGCCGGCCGAACCGAACGGATCTCGCTGCCGGTGAGCGCCGAGAGACCGACGCTGGTGCGCGACCTCGACGGCGGCTACCCGTCCTATTTCATCTACGGTCCGCTGGTATTCAGCAAGGCGACCTGGCAGTTCCTGAACGTGCTGCAGAAGCCGAACGTCGCACGCGCGCTCGGCCTGATGGCGAGCCCGCTGCTCTGCGCGGCTCTGGATCCGCCCACCCCGCGGCGCCGTGAACTCGTCGTGGTGTCCTCGCCGTTCTTCCCCCATCAACTCGCCCTCGGCTACTCGGACCCGGCCGGCTCCGTGGTGCGCTCGGTCGACGGTATCGCGGTGCGCAGCCTCGACGATCTGGTGGCGATCCTGCGCGATGCGAAGGGACCGTTCGTGACGTTCGAATTCGACCAGCGCACCGGCGAGACCTTCGTCTTCCCGCGACAGGCGATGGTCGACGCCACCGAGGGGATCCTCACCGACAACGACGTACGCGCCCAGGGATCGCCGGACACGATGGCGGTCTGGAACGCCGGACGAACCGCGGCCGCAGCCCGCGCGCCGGTCGCCGCGCGAGGCCCCTGAACCGACGCGGCGTGCGCGCGATCGGCGGCGCGCCGGTCGATCAGGCGCCGCGCGGCTTGAACCGGCCGAGCGGCAGCGTCCGCAGACGCTCGCCGGTCGCGGCGAAGATCGCGTTCGCGACCGCCGGCGCGACCGGCGGCACGGCGACCTCGCCGATGCCGCCGGGATCCTCCTCGCTCGCCAACAGATGCACGACGATCTGCGGACATTCGTTGGCGCGCAGCACCCGGTAGCCGTCGAAATTGTTCTGCTTCACCGCGCCACCCTCGATGGTCACCTCACCCCACAGGGCTGCGGTGAGACCGAACACGATGCCGCTCTCGATCTGCGACTCGACGATCCGGGGATTCACCATCCGCCCGCAGTCGACCACGCAGACGATGCGATGCACGCGCAGCTTGCCGGCGTCGAAGGAGATCTCGGCGATCTGGGCGATCTTGCTCGAATAGCCCTCCATGAGCGCGAGCCCCTGGTGGCGTCCGGGCGCATTGCGGCCCCAGCCGGCGAGAGTGGCCGCGGTCTCGAGCACCCTGCGGTGGCGGGGCTGCTTGTCGAGCAGCCGCATGCGGAACTCGAGCGGATCGCGGCCGCTGGCCGCGGCGAGCTCGTCCATGAAGCTCTCGATCACGAAGCAGTTGAGCGCATGGCTGACCGAGCGCAGGTATCCCAAGTCGATGCCGATTTCCTGCCGGGTGTAGGTGATCGACAGATTGGGCACGTCGTAGGGCATGTCGATCGCGGCCTCGACGACCGAAGCATCGACGCCCACGACCGGAGGCGCCACGCGCGCGGTGACCGAGGGGCTGGTGATGTGCAGCTGCCAGGCGACCAGACGGCCGTCCGCATCGAGGCCGGCACTGACCCGCTCGAGCGCCGGCGGCCGGTAGGTGTCGTGCGTCATGTCGTCCTCGCGCGTCCAGATCACCTGGACCGGTCGGCCGGCCGCCTTGGATCCGGCGACCGCCGCCGGAATGAAGTCGATGTCCAGCCGCCGGCCGAATCCGCCGCCGAGCAGGGTCGTGTGTACCGCGACCCGATCCGGGGGCAGGCCGGCCGGTACGGCGGCGGCGGCCTGGGAGAGTTGCTGGGCCTGGGTACCGACATACAGATCGCAGCGGTCCGCACGCACATCGGCGGTGCAGTTCATCGGCTCCATGGTCGCGTGGGCGAGCAGGGGGAGTTCATAGGTCGCCGAGAAGGTGCGGGCGGCGCCGCGCAGCGCCGAGTGCACGTCGCCGTCGCTTCTTGCGACCAGGCCGGGGTCGGTGTCGGCGGCCCGCGCCAGCAGGGCGCGGATGCCCGCATTGTCGAGGTGCGCGTTCGGTCCCGGATTCCAGTGCACGCGCAAGGCCTTGCGCGCCGCGAGCGCCTGCCAGTAGTGCTCGGCGAGCACCAACACACCGCGATCGAGCGTCAGCACCGAGTGCACGCCGGCCATGCCCTGCGCGGCCGACGCATCGACCGACTCGGGCCAGCCGCCGAGCACCGGACATTGCGCGTAGGTCCCGTAGAGCATGCCGGGCAGGCGCACGTCGATGCCGAACACGGCGCTGCCATCGACCTTCGCCGGCGTATCGGTGCGCGGCAGGCCGCGGCCGATCAGGCGGAACTCGTTCGGTGCCTTGAGCGCCACCTGCTGCGGGACGGGCAGACGCGCGGCGCGTTCGGCGAGCGCGCCGTAGCTGAGCCGCGCCCCGCTCGGACCGATCACGGCTCCGTCCCGCGCGCGGCAGGCGGCGGCGTCGACCCCCCAGGTCTCGGCCGCGGCCCGGATCAGCATGGAGCGCGCCTGCGCACCGGCGGTGCGCAGCTTCACCCAGGCGTCCTGCACGCTGTTGCTGGTGCCGGTCATCTGTCCGCCGTTGGCCGCGTTGAAGTACGCATCGCCGACCGGCGCCGCGACGATCGCGACCCGATCGAGACTCACCTCGAGCTCCTCGGCGAGCAGCATCGGCAGCGCCGTGAAGACGCCCTGGCCCATCTCCGAACGGTCGACCAGGATCGTGATCGAATCGTCCGGCGCGATCGACAGCCAGGCGTTGAGTTCGGCGGACGCCGGGTTCGAGCGGGCACGCGCCGTGCGCGGCAGCGGCAACGACAGCGCGAGCACCAGGCCGCCGAGGCGGGTCGCCGCGCCGAGGAATTGCCGCCGGTTCAGCGCATCGTCGCCCTCGGGCTGGCCGCACTCGGCCGCAGCCGGAACGGGGGCGGATTCGATTCGGTCCATGGTTCACTCGCCTCCGCGCAGCAGTTCCGCGGCGCGATGAATCGCCCGGCGAATCCGTACGTAGGTGCCGCAGCGGCAGATGTTTCCGGCCATCGCGGCGTCGATGTCGGCGTCGCTCGGCGCGGGGTTGGCGGCGAGCAGCGCCGCGGCCGACATGATCTGGCCCGACTGGCAGTAGCCGCATTGCGGGACGTCGAGCTCGATCCAGGCACGCTGCACGGCGTGGCGGCGATTCGCCGACAGTCCCTCGACCGTGGTCACCGCGCGACCGCCGACCGCGGCGAGCGGCACCGAGCAGGAGCGCACCGCGGCGCCGTCGAGATGCACGGTGCAGGCGCCGCACAGCGCCCGGCCGCAGCCGAATTTCGTGCCGCGCAGATTCAGATGGTCGCGCAACACCCACAAGAGCGGCGTGTCCGGCGCCGCATCCACCTCGACCATACGGTCGTTCAGCCTGATCCGCATCTTAAGGTTTCCCCCTCGCGCCCGGCCGCTCCCGCGCGCCCCGGCGAGCCGATATTACCCGCTCCGCGGCGCCTGCGAGCGGCCCGATGTTAGGATGCGTCCATGGCGACCGGCACCGGTTTCTATCCCCGCATCGTCGCGCTGGGCGTGTTCGCGGCGCTCGCCGCCGCGCTGTGGCGCATCTTCACGCCGTTCGCCCAACCGATGGCCTGGGCCGCGTTCCTCGCGTTTCTGCTGTTCCCGCTGAACCTGCGCCTGCGCCGCCGCCTCGGCGGGCGGCGGGGTTCGGCGGCCGGATTGCTCACGGTGCTCGCTCCGGTCCTCGTGCTCCTGCCGCTCGCGGCGCTGTCGGTCGCGTTCGTATCGCAGATCGCCGCGCTGCTGCACCGATTACAGGGCGGCGCGGCCGGTTGGAACCTGGGCTCGGCGGGCGTTCTGGAGCGCATGCCCTGGGCGGGTCGGCTGTACGACTGGGTGGTCGCGCACGATCTGGTGCCCGCCGACCAGCTGCGCGCCTGGCTGGTCGCCGGAGCGCGCGAGGCGCTGCAGCGTGCCGCTTCGCTCGGCGGTTCGGTCTTTCTCGGCGCGCTGAGCTCGCTGATCGGCATCGCACTCATGCTGACGCTGTTGTTTTTCTTCCTGCGCGACGGCGACACGATGCTGGCGCGCGGACGGGCGTTCATCCCCCTGGACGAGACGCACAGGCACCGCCTGTTCGCGAGGCTCGGCGAGGTCACGCGGGCGATCGTCTACGGCACGACCCTCACCGCGCTCGCCCAGGGCCTGCTGCTCGGCGTCGGTTTCGCGATCGCGGGTCTGCCCTCGCCGGTCGTGTTCGCGGTCCTGGCGGCGCTGCTCGCGATGCTGCCGCTCGGCGGCACGGCCCTCGTCTGGGTGCCGGCGACACTGTGGCTGTTCATCGATGGGCGCATCGGCCTGGGGCTGTTCATGACGGTCTGGGGCATCGTGCTCTCGACGGTCGACAATTTCCTCAAACCCCTGCTGATTTCCGGCCGGGCGCCGGTCTCGGCGCTGTCGGTGTTCGTCGGGGTGCTCGGCGGGATCTATGCGTTCGGACCGATCGGGATCGTCGCCGGACCGATCATCCTCTCGCTCGCGCTCTCGCTGATCCTGTTCGCCGAGGAAGCGCGCGCCGTGGACGCGTGATCGGCGGGCCGCGAGGCCCGTCGCCGCATACAGTACAATCGCGGCCCTGATGGACGTATCACACCTGCTCGATTCATTGAACGATGCGCAGCGACAGGCCGTCGCGGCGCCGCTCGCCCCGGCGCTCGTGCTGGCCGGCGCCGGCAGCGGCAAGACCCGCGTGCTGGTGCACCGCGTGGCCTGGCTGATCCAGGTCGAAGGCGCATCGCCCCACGGGATCCTCGCGGTCACCTTCACGAACAAGGCCGCCGGCGAGATGCGCGGCCGCATCGAGAGTCTGCTGGCCATGCCGGCCTCCTCGATGTGGATCGGCACGTTCCACGGACTCGCGCACCGGCTGCTGCGCCTGCACTGGCGCGAGGCCTCGCTGCCGCAGAGCTTCCAGATCCTCGACGCCGAGGACCAGCTGCGCCTGCTGCGCAAGGTCCTGAAGAGCCTCGACCTGGACGAGACCCGGTGGGTGCCTCGCGACGTGATGTGGTTCATCAACGCGCAGAAGGACGAGGGACATCGTCCCGCGCAGCTCGCTGACGGCGGCGATCCGACGCGGCGGGAGATGATCCGCATCTACGCCGCCTACGAGGAGGCCTGCCGGCGCGCCGGGGTGGTCGACTTCGCGGAGCTCCTGCTGCGCGCGTACGAACTCTGGCGCGACCGCCCCGATCTCCTGCTCCACTACCGCCAGCGGTTCCGGCACGTGCTGGTCGACGAGTTCCAGGACACCAACGCGATCCAGTACCGCTGGTTCACGATGCTCGCCGGCCCCGAGGGGCTGCCATTCGCGGTCGGTGACGACGATCAGTCGATCTACCGCTGGCGCGGCGCGCGGGTCGAGAATCTCAACCGCTTCCGCCGCGACTTCCCGGCCGCGGCTCTCTACAAGCTCGAACAGAACTACCGTTCGACCGGCACGATCCTCAAGGCCTCGAATGCGCTGATCGCGAATAA
>JAGWPY010000157.1 GCA_028870275.1 Gammaproteobacteria bacterium
CGCCTGTCGCACTGGACCATCGCCGTGCTGTTCGCGATCTGCTGGTGGAGCGCGGAGGCGGACCACATGGCCTGGCATCTCATCGCCGGGTATGGCGTGCTCGGTACCGTCTGCTTTCGGTTGGTCTGGGGTTTCTACGGCGGCCAGACCGCGCGTTTCAACCAGTTCGTGCGCGGACCGGCGGCCACCGTTCGCTACGCCCGCAAACTGCTCAGCCGTCCATTCGCGCGCGACCCCGCTCCGGTCGGTCACAACCCGCTGGGCGCGTGGAGCGTCGTCTGCCTGCTCGCTTCATTGATCAGCCAGACGGTCATCGGGTTGTTCGCGGTCGACGTCGATGGCTTCGAGTCCGGACCCCTGTCCGACCACGTCTCCTTCGAGGCCGGCCGGCGGTTCGCCCATTGGCACGCCGACATCTTCCATCTAATGTTGGTGCTGATTGGCATCCATCTCGCCGCGATCGCCTACTATCGCATCGTCCGCAAGCAGCGCCTGGTAGCCGCGATGCTGCACGGTCGCCAGTCGGTGTCGGCATCGGCCGCGGCGCCCTTCTTCGTGTCGCCGTGGCGCGCGGCGCTCATCGCCACCGGAATATTCGTCGTCGTCCTGATACTCCTCAAGCTCTAGACTTCGCTCGAGCTTCGCTCCCACGGCACTCCAGGCTCACTTCATCGAGGGCAGCAACGCTTGCTTAATCCGCGGCGGTATGCGAGCGTGCACAGCCACATCGTGCGACTCCACCGGAAACTCCGGACCCGCGCCGCCCGGACTCGAACCGCGACGCCGGATCCTCAGAGATCACGCCGCCTGCGCGCAGGTTGGCAAATCTCCGCGACCGCGGCCCTCGCTGCCGGGTTGTTGAGCGCGTGCGCGGTCGGACCCGACTTCACCAAACCCGCCGTGCCAGGCGCCGCGGACTACAGCGCGCGACCGCTCGCCGCGACGATTGCGATTCCCGGCATCGCCGGGGGCGAGGCCCAGCGGTTCGTCGCGGGCCGGGACGTGTCCGCGGACTGGTGGCGTCTGTTTCATTCCAAGGCGCTCGACGCATTGATCGAACGCGCCTTGCGCGACAACCCCGACCTCAAGGCTGCGCAGGCCGCCCTGCGCGTGGCGCGTGAGAACGTCCTGTCGCAACGGGGGGTGTACCTGCCGAGCGTCAGCGGCGGATTTTCAGCGCAACGCCAGAAACAATCGACCATATTGGCACCGGTCCCGAACTACCCGACGGTCTCCAGCGAGTTCCAGTTCGACCTGTTCACTCCGCAGGTCGCCGTCTCGTACGTGCCGGATGTCTTTGGTTTGAACCGGCGAACGGTGGAATCGGCCGAGGCCCAGGAACAACAGACGCGATTTCAGATGATCGCGACCTACGACACCTTGGTCGCGAACGTGGTCGTCGCCGCGATCCAGGAAGCCGCCCTGCGCGCACAGATCGACGCCACGCGCCGACTGGTCCGCCTCAATTCCGACATGGCCGGCATCCTCCGTGAGCAGTATTCCATGGGATATGCCAGCGGCCTCGACTCGGCCGCCCAGGAGTCCCAGCTCGCTCAGGTCGAGGCCACACTGCCGCCGCTGCGCAAGGCCCTGGCGCAGCAGGACGATCTGCTTGCGGCTTTGACCGGTCGATTTCCGAATCAGGCTTCGGTCCCCCGTCTCGACCTCGCAAGTCTGCGGTTGCCGCGAGATCTGCCGGTGAGCCTGCCGTCGGCGCTCGTGGCGCAGCGTCCGGACGTGCGCGCCGCACGGGCGAACCTGCACGCGGCCAGCGCCGAGATCGGCATCGCGATCGCGCACCGGCTGCCTTCGATCGAACTCACCGCGAATGCCGGCAGTACGGCGCTGGCGATGTCGCAAGTATTCACTTCGGGCACCGGATTCTGGTCGCTGGGCGGATCGGTGACCGCGCCGATTTTTCAGGGCGGACAGTTGCTCCATCAGGAACGTGCGGCGAAGGCGGCGTACCGGCAGGCGGCCGAGCAGTACCGCAGTACCGTCCTCGCGGCCTTTCAGAACGTCGCCGACACCCTGGCCGCACTCGCACAGGACGCGCGCGGCTTGCAGGCGGCGGTCAAGGCCGACGATGCCGCCAAGTTGACCCTGACGTTGTCGCAGCGGCAGGCCAGGGACGGCTACGCGAGCGACCTGTCGCTGTTGAACGCCGAGCAGGCGTATCAGCAGGCGGCGATCAACCTCATTCAGGCGCAAGCCAATCGCTACGCCGACACAGCGGCGCTCTATCAGGCGCTGGGCGGCGGATGGTGGAACCGCGCCGATCTACGCAACGATGACTAGTCGAGATCAGGGGAGTTACCGCATGCCGCCACCACGATCCGAAGCGCGTCTCGCGCAGGCATTCGGAATCGCCCTCCTGGCTTTGGCGAGTCTCGTCTCCATGAATGGTTGCACGTCGAAAGCGGACCGGGCCGCGGCATCGGACGCGGCGCAGGCACGGGACGTGACCCTGACCGCGGCCCAGCTGCAGCACATCCACCTCTACACCGTTGCGTCCTCTCCCTTCCGCAAGACCGTCGAGACGACGGGAACGGTCGATTTCGACAACGACCGTGCGAGCAGCGTGCTGGCGCCGTTCTCCGGTCCGGTGACGCGATTGCTGGTCTCCGTCGGCGACAAGATAGCCAAAGGCGCGCCGCTCGCACTGGTCGATTCACCGGACTTCGCGACGGCCATCACCGGCTATCGCAAGGCGATCGCCACGGCGCGCACCGCCCGTCGTCTGGCCGATCTCGAGAAGGACCTGGAACAGCACCATGGGGTGTCGCAGCGGGAGGCGGATCAGGCACAGACCGACGCAGTCAATGCGGAGGCGGATCGTGATGCCGCGCTTCAGGCGCTGCTCGCACTGAACGTCGATTCGAGAACCATCACCGACATTCGCGAAGGCCGGCCGATTGCGCGCATACAGGGAGTGATTCGCTCGCCCATCGCCGGTACGGTCGTGGAAAAGCTGATCCGCCCCGGCGAACTGCTGGCCGCCGGCAGCACTGCATGCTTCACGGTCGCCGATCTGTCGCGCCTTTGGGTCATGGCTCAGATCTACGGCGCCGACCTCGCGTCCGTGGCCGTCGGCGATCCGGCCGAGATCAGTCTCGGCTCGGGACGAACCTTGCCGGGGATCGTCACCAATCTATCTCCGATCGTGGATCCGAACACCCGTTCGGTCGAGGCACGTATCGCGGTGGACAATTCCCGCGCCCTGCTTAGGAAACAGATGTACGTGCGGGTCATGATCCATTCGCGGCGCGAGCGCAACGGCCTTCTCGTTCCGGTCTCGGCGATTCTGCGCGACGACGAGAACCTGCCCTTCGTGTACCTCGCCGACGCGGACGGCGGCTTCGCGCGCCGCCACGTCACGCTCGGTTATCGCAGCGGCGATCAATACGATATCGATCGCGGTCTGCGGCCCGGCGACCGGGTCGTGGTCGAAGGCGGCATCTTTCTCCAATTCATTCAAAACCAATGAGCGCCTCAACGCCTCCGGTCGAACCCTCGGCGGGAGCGGGTTCGATCATGAACCGCGTGGTTGCCTCGTCGCTGCGCCAGCGGTTCATCGTCGTCCTGCTGACGCTCGTGCTGATCGGCGCCGGAGCGTGGTCGCTGAAGCGTCTGCCGATGGATGCCTATCCCGACCTGTCGCCACCCATGGTCGAGGTCATCACCCAATGGCCTGGGCATGCCGCCGAGGAAGTGGAGCGCCTGATCTCGGTGCCGGTCGAACGCGGATTGAACGGTATCCCGCAGACGACCACCATTCGCTCGATCTCGCTCTACGGACTGTCGGACGTCACGCTCACGTTTCACAACGGCACCGACAACTACTTCGCCCGCCAGCTGGTGTTCAATCGCTTGTCGGCTGTCGGACTGCCGGCTGGCGTCACCCCGACGATCTCGCCGTTGTCCGCGCCTTCCGGGCTGATCTACCGATATGTGCTGCAGAGTCCGGACCGTTCGCCGATGGAGCTCAAGACCTTCGAGGACTGGACGGTCGAACCACAATACCGCTCCGTCCCGGGCGTGGCCGACGATTCCGGATTCGGCGGCGGGACCATGCAATACCAGGTGCTGCTCGATCCGGCCAGGATCGCCGCCCTCGGATTGTCCGCGACACAGGTGGAGGCCGCGCTCGCGGCCAATAATGGCAATGCGGGTGGTGGATTCTATTCCCAGGGCGGGCAGTTCTATTACGTGCGTGGCATGGGTCGCCTGCGTACCCTGCAGGATATCGGCAACGTCGTGCTGGCGGTGCACGACGGCACGCCGATATTGGTGAAAGACGTCGGCCGCGTGACCATCGGCATTGCACCGCGGCTCGGCGAGTTCGGCTACGAGAAGCAGGACGACGCGGTGGAGGGCGTCATCCTGATGCGCAAGGGAGAGAAGACCCAGGACGTGCTCAAGCGGGTCGAGGCCAAGACGCTGGAACTCAACCGGGACGTACTGCCCAAGGACGTGAAGATACATCCGTTCTACGACCTCAGCGATCTGATCGCGCGCACGACCCAGGTCGTCGAGCGGAATCTGCTGCGCGGCATGTTGCTCGTGATCGTCGTGCTGGTGTTCTTCCTATACGACGTCCGCGCCGGACTGATCGTCGCGGCGACCATCCCGCTCGCGTTGTTGTTCGCCTTCACCTGCCTGGATCTGCAGAACGCGTCGGCCAACCTGTTGTCGATCGGCGCCGTGGATTTCGGCATCCTCGTGGATGGGGCGATATTCATGGTCGAGAACATCTTCCGCCAGATCGCCATGCATCGCGACAGCGGGCTCGACGTCCGGGAGATCATCCGGGACGCGGCCGCCGAGGTCGACCGGCCGTTGTTCTACGCGGTCGCGGTGATCGTCGCGAGCTTCCTGCCGATCTACGTGCTGGCCGGCCCTTCCGGGACGCTGTTCAAACCGATGGCGGACACGATGATCTTCGCGCTGGTCGGCTCCCTGATCGTCACCGTGACCCTGCTCCCCGTGCTCTGTTCGTGGTTGATGGGCAAGGGATTGCGGGAAAAGCGCAACGCCGCCTACGAGGCCATCCAAGCGGCTTACGTCAAGGGCCTCGATTATTGTCTCGCACGCCCCTGGCAGGCGATCCTGGGTTCGGCCGCGCTGCTTGGCCTGTCTTTTCTGCTCGTGCCGCGCATCGGTGCGGAATTCATGCCGCATCTCGACGAGGGCGCATTGTGGGTGCGCGCCACGATGCCTTACACCATCTCATTCGATGAATCGGCCAAGATCGCCCCCAAAGTGCGGGCGATCCTCAGTTCCTTTCCGCAGGTCACCACGGTGACCTCGGAACTCGGCCGGCCGGACGACGGCACCGACTCGACCGGATTCTTCAACGTCGAATTCTATGTCGGCCTCAAGCCCTACTCCGAATGGACCGGACCCTATCGCACCAAGCCCGAACTGATCGAAGCCATCAACCGCAAGCTGCAGTCGTTTCCCGGCATCGTCTTCAATTACACCCAACCCGCTGAGGATGCGGTCGATGAGGCCGAAACGGGCCTGAAGAGCGCGCTGGCCGTCAAAGTGTTCGGACCGAACCTGGAGACCCTTCAGCGCAAGGGCAAGGCGATCAAGGAGGTGCTGCAGCGTGTGCGGGGCATCCACGACGTGACCCTCGTGCAGGAGCTCGGCCAGCCGAGCCTCACCATCAAGATCGATCGCGCGAGGATCGCCCGCTACGGACTGAACGTCGCCGACATCAACGGTCTCATCCAGACGGCCATCGGCGGCGACGTGGCGACCGAGGTCGTGCAGGGGGAGAAGCAGTTCGATCTGGTCGTGCGGCTCGATCGGCGATACCGCGACAATCCCAAGGCTATTGGCGACATCCCGGTGGCGACACCCGGCGGTCAGGAGATCCCGCTCAAGGAATTCGCGACCCTGCGCGTTACGAACGGCGCATCGTTCATCTACCGCGAGAACAACTCGCGCTACATCGGCGTGCAGTTCTCGGTAAGGGGACGCGACCTGGCCGGTGCCGTCGGCGAGGCCATCAGGCAAGTCAGCCGCGCGGTCCGCTTGCCGCAGGGCTACCGCCTCGATTGGGGCGGGGAATACACGCAGTACACCGCCTCGCGCAGCCAGTTGGACTTCATTCTGCCGCTCACCCTGTTCCTGATCTTCCTGTTGCTGTTCGCTTTGTACAACAATTTCAAATTTCCGTTCATCACCGTGCTCGGCGTGCTGCTGTCGGCTCCGGTGGGCGGCATTGCCGCGCTGTGGATGTCCGACACGCCGTTCTCGGTCTCATCCGGAATCGGCTTCCTGGCATTGTTCGGCGTATCCGTCCTGACGGCGGTCGTCTACATCTCCTATGTCAACGAACTGCGTCGCAACGGAACGCCCTTGAGCGAAGCGGTGCGAACCGGCGCGATCCAGAGACTGCGGCCGATCATCATGACCGCGCTGGTAGCGGCTTTGGGCCTGCTGCCGGCCGCACTCGCCACCGGCGTCGGCACCGACACCCAAAGACCGTTCGCCCTGGTGATCGTCAGCGGCATGCTTTCGCGCCTCCTGATCAGCATTTTCCTGATGCCCGTGCTCTACGCGCTCGTGGCGCGCCCGGGAGATCGGCTGGAGGTCTGATGCACCTGGGAGCGGTGGCGCCCCCACGCTCATTTCTCGTCCGGGTCGTGGCGCTCCTCCGGCAGACGAGTTCAGGGACTCTTGTAGATGACTCCACCCTTCATCACGAAGCGCACCCGTTCGATCGCGTGGATGTCGACGGTCGGATCGCCGGCGACCGCGATCACGTCGGCGTCGAGACCTGGCCGCAATTGCCCAAAACGATTCTCCTGACGCAGGATCCGCGCGTCGACCGCGGTCGCGGCGAGCAGCGCCTGCGTCGCAGTCATGCCGTCGCGGACCATCCATTCGAGCTCACGATAATTGGTGCCGTGGGCAAATACACCGACGTCGCTCCCGCAGCCGATCGTGACCCCGGCGGCACGCGCCAGTTGGAATGCATGCGCCGCGGCGCGCATCTCCGCGGTCGGCGGCGCACCCGGCCTCCATCCCTGGAAATATTCGGCGTAGGCAGCGACTGCCGCCAGGGTCGGCAGATAAGCGATCCCGCGTGCCTTCATCATCGCGAAGACCTCGGGCGTTCCGCCGAAGCCGTGCTCGATGGTGTCGACTCCCGCAAGCACCGCACGGCGCATCCCCTCGGCGGTCGTCGCGTGGACCGACACCGGCAAGCCGAGGGAATGTGCGGCCTCGACACCCGCATTCAGTTCCTCCTGAGTGAACGTCGGCGTCGACACGGGGCTCTTGCCGCAATGATAGTCGGCGTAGATCTTGATCCAGTCGGCCCCATGGCCCGCCTGGTCACGAACCGCATCGAGCATCGCCGAACGACCGCTGACCGGAATGCCTCCCTGAGGCAATGCCAGATCGGTGCGAAAACCGAGCGGCCCCGGACCATAGCAGTGGCTGGCGACCGTCGCCCGGGTCGCGACGAACAGATGGGGCCCCGGAATGAGACCGCGGTCGATGGCATGCTGAACGTCGACGTCCGCGTAACCGGCGCCCTCGGTGCCGAGATCGCGTAGCGCGGTGAATCCTGCGAGCAAGGTGGCACGAACGTGCTGAACGGCTTCGATCGTCCGAAAAGGCAGTGTCTCCCCGAGCACCTGATCGTTCCAGCGCGTCTCGTTATAGGGATGGAGGAAGATGTGCGAATGGGCGTCGATCAATCCCGGCATCAAGGTCGTGCCGGGCAAGTCGACCAGATGCGTGCCGGTCGGCACCCGAATCCGCCCCGACGGACCCACGGCCGCGATACGACCACCCTCCACCAACACCTGCCAGCCCGCATGCACCCGACCGTCGCGCGCATCGAACACCCGATCCGCCCTGAGCAGCACGGCCGGCGTAGCCACCTGTGCCGGCACGTTCGCCGCAGCTCGTGCCGGAGTAAAGAATGGAGCCGTCGTCCACGTAAGCGCCAGCAGGATTCCCGGCCAGATTCCCCGATTGAGTGGCATTGGACATCTCCCTATGGCCCGAAGCCGCATTCTAACTGGTTCGTGCGATGCCGCCGGCCAACTGCCGGTGCTACGATCGCCCGATCATCGGAGCTCCCCCGTA
>JAGWPY010000158.1 GCA_028870275.1 Gammaproteobacteria bacterium
ACGCTCCAGCAGGTGCTGACCCGGCCGAAGGAATTCGACGTCATCGCCACGATGAACCTGAACGGCGACTACCTCTCCGATGCGCTCGCGGCACAGGTCGGCGGCATCGGCATCGCGCCCGGCGCCAACGTCAACTACGTCACGGGCCACGCGGTATTCGAGGCGACCCATGGCACCGCGCCGAAATACGCGAACCTCGACAAGGTGAACCCGGGCTCGGTGATCCTCTCCGGCGAGATGATGCTGCGTTACATGGGCTGGACCGAGGCGGCCGACGCGATCATCGGCGCGATGGATCGCACCATCGGCGACAAGACCGTGACCTACGACTTCGCGCGACTGATGAGCGGCGCGACCGAGGTCAAGTGCAGCGGGTTCGGCGATCGCCTGATCGCCAACCTCTAGCGCGGCGCGGATGGCGGCGCGGGGCTGGAGACCTCCGGCCCCGCGCCGCTCAGCTCGCGAATGCGCGCTCGAGCGCGCGCGACAGATCCTGGGTCAGGTCCGCCTCCTCCTCGATGCCGATCGACAGGCGCACGGTGCCCGGCGTGATCAAGGTGGCCTCGCGCAAAGCCCCCGCGACCTCGAAACCGCCCAGTAGCCGCGGCGGCATCACCAGCGACTCGGTCGAGCCGAGGCTCGCCGAGATCGAGAAATACTCCAGCGCATCGGCGAAGCGGTCGCCCTGCTCGACTCCGCCGTCGAGGTCGAAGCTGACCACCGTGCCGAAGTCGCTCATCTGTTCCCGGGCGAGCCGGTGGCCCGGATGGGTCGGCAGGCCCGGATGGTGGACCCGGCGCACGCGCGGATGCGCGGCGAGGAATTCGGCGACGCGCAGCGCGTTGGCGCACTGGCGTTCGTAGCGCAGGAAATAGGTGCGCATGCCGCGCTGGATCAGGAACGCGGCGTGCGGATCGAGCGTCGGGCCGATCGTCGTGACGTCCTTGCGCATCGATGCGATCAACTCTCGCGAGGCGATGATCGCCCCGCCCATCACGTCGCCGTGTCCCGAGGCGTACTTGGTCAGGCTGTGCAGGAACACGTCGACCGGGTAGCGGCCGTGGTTATGGAAGCCGGCGAAGGTGTTGTCGAGGACCGCGAGGGCGCCGGCGCGATGCGCGCATTCGGTGATCCGGGCGATGTCGGCGATCTTGGTGACCGGATTGGTCGGACTCTCGAACGCGACCAGCCGGGTCGGGGTTTCGGCGAGCACGCGCTCCAAGCCGTCGAGGTCGTCGATCGACAGAAGCGTGTGCGCGACGCCGAAGCGCGCCAGCAGATTGCGGATCAGGTAGCGTGTCGGGCCGTAGGACTCGGCGAACGCGACCACATGATCTCCGGCGCGACAAAGCGCGAGCAGAGTAGCCGAGACCGCGGCGACGCCCGATCCGGTCAGGAGGCAGTCCTCGCGGCCCTGCAACTCGGCGAGCAATAATTCCAGCTGACGCAGCGTCGGGTTGGAGATGCGGCTGTAGAAAAAGCCCTCGCGCTCGCCGTGCAGGAAGCGCTCGGTCTCGACCGAATCGTCGAAGCTGAACTTCACCGACTGGTAGATCGGCGCGACCAGGGGCCGGCTGTCGGGCGGCAGGCGGACTTCGGGGGGATGATTGACCCGGGTGTTCTTTTTCACCGCCACACGATAACCGCCGCGTACATCTCTGTACAATCGGCCGTCGATGCACGCCGCCGCGCAAGAGGAACGTAACGAGCGCTCCGCCCGACCCATTGAGGGAGCGGCGCCGGCCGTGCGCCTGCGCGAGATCCCCTACAACTACACCTCGCTCGCCGACCGGGAGATCGTCATCCGCCTGCTCGGCGAAGCCGCCTGGCGCACGCTCGACGAGCTGCGCGGCGAGCGGCGCACCGGCCGCTCGGCGCGGATGCTCTACGAGGTGCTCGGCGACATCTGGGTGGTCGAGCGCAACCCCTACCTGCAGGACGACCTGCTCGACACGCCGAAGCGGCGGCGCCTGCTGATCGAAGCCCTGCACCATCGGCTGCGCGAGGTCGAGCGGCGGCGCGACCCGGGCGACGGAGCGCGCGACGCGAAGGTCGCCGAGCTCCTCGGGCTCGCGCGCAGGGCCGTGGAACGCTTCGAGGGGCATTTTTCCGAGCTCGCCGCGATGCGACGGCGGGCGCGGCGGCTTCTTGCGCGCCATACGCGAGCGGACAACCTGCGGTTCGATGCGTTCGCGCGGGTCTCCCACGTCACCGACGCGACCGACTGGCGGGTCGAGCTGCCGTTCGTCGTGATCGCGCCCGACCGCGAGGAGGAGATCCCTCAGCTGGTGCG
>JAGWPY010000159.1 GCA_028870275.1 Gammaproteobacteria bacterium
CCGCCGCTTCGATCTGCTGCTGTGCACGACCATCATCGAGAGCGGCATCGACGTGCCGACCGCCAACACGATCGTGATCGACCGCGCCGACCGTTTCGGGCTCGCCCAGATCCACCAGCTGCGCGGCCGGGTCGGCCGCTCGCACCACCGCGCCTACGCCTATCTGATCACCCCGCCGCGCGCGGCCATGACCGCCGACGCGGTCAAGCGGCTCGAGGCGCTCGAGTCGCTCGAGGACCTCGGCGCCGGCTTCGCGCTCGCCACCCACGACCTCGAGATCCGCGGCGCCGGCGAACTGCTCGGCGACGAGCAGAGCGGCCAGATCGAGGAGATCGGCTTCAATCTGTACATGGAACTGCTTCAGCGCGCGGTCGCGGCGCTCAAGTCCGGCCGCGAACCCGACCTCGAACGCGCGGCCGACTCGGGCCCCGAGATCGAGCTGCACCTGCCGGCACTGATTCCCGAGGACTACGTACCGGATGTGCACCTGCGCCTGGTGCTCTACAAACGGATCGCCGGCCTCTCATCGCCCGAGGCGCTCGATGAGATGAAATCCGAGCTGATCGACCGCTTCGGCCCGCTGCCGCCGTTCACGCGTTCGCTGCTGCGCATCGCGCGCCTGAAGCTGCGCGCCGCGCCGCTCGGCATCCGCAAGATCGACGTCGGTCCCGCCTCCGGATACCTGCTGTTCGAGGAGCGCAATTCGGTCGATCCGCTGCGGGTGCTGAAGCTGATCCAGGGCCGTCCCAAGGACTACCGGCTCGACGGACCCCTGAAATTGCGCTTCCGCCACGAGGCGGGCGGCGAGGACGCGCCGTTCGAGCGCGTCGAGAGGCTCCTCGACACGCTCGCCGGCTGACCCGGCCGAGCCGAAAGGCCCGGCGAGGGGCGGCCCGAGCGCACCGGCCGGCGTCTCAGGCGGCGCGGTTGCGCCCGGATTGCTTGGCGACGCCGAGCTGCGCGCGGGCCCGCTCGAGCAGGGCCGTGCAGTCCTGTTCGGCGGTCGGCACCTCGGCGGCGACGCCGACGCTCACGCTCACGTAGCGCACCACGCTCGAGCGCGGGTGATGGATGCGCAACTCCCTCACCCGCTCGGCCATGGTCTGGCCGATGCGCAGCGCCTGCTCGGCTTCGACCCCCGGCGCGCAGGCGACCAGGCTCCCGCCCTCGGTGCGCGCGATCGCGTCGCTCGCGCGGCGCAGGCAGCCGGAGATGCAGTGCGCCACCCGGCGGATCGCCGAATCCCCGGCCGCACGCCCGAAGGTGGCGTTGTACAGATCGAGCGCGTCGATATCGATCGCGAAGATCGCGATGCTGCGCCCCTCGCGCTGCGCGATCGCGTATTCACGCCTGAGGAGCTCGTCGAAATACCCGGCCGCATACAGCCCCGTGAGCCGGTCGTCGCGCATCGTGATCGGCGTCGGCAGCGGCGGCATGCGCACATCGAACGATGCGGCCCCGACGCCCCGCAGCCGTTCGCTCGCATCGCGGTGAAAGCCCGCGTACTGCGTGATCCGCCCCTGCGGGTCGGCGAGCGGCACGATGTGGATCTCGTTCCAGAACTGGGTGGCGTCCTTGCGGTAGTTGCGCATCAGCACGCGGCAGGGCTCGCCGCGGCGCACCGCCTCGCGCAGCCGCTGGCGTCCGTCCTGTTCGCGGTCCGCGCCCTGCAGCAGGCGCAGGTTGCGCCCGATCAGCTCGGCCGCCGGATAGCCGGTCAGCCGTTCGAACGCCGGATTCGCATAGACGAGCGGCTGGGCCGGGTCGAGCACGTCGATGAGCACGATGCCCTCGGGCGAGGCATCGAGCAGCCGACGCTCGAAGGTGCCCTCGAGGCCGCTCATCGATGCTCCCCGGTGAGGGTCAGCGCCGGCGCGGCGGAGAGCGCCGCGAGGCTCGCCGCCGCTTCGTGCCAGCGCGGCAGGTCCGCGGGCATGGGCGGCGGCTCGCCGCGCGCGCGCATGCGCATGATGCGCGCCTGCGAGGCCGGGTTCATGCGCTCGGGCCGGAACCGATCGAGCACCGCGACCACCGCCTCCCGGTCGTTGCAGATCGGCAGCACGTCGCAGCCCGCGGCGAGCGCGAGCCGCGCGCGCGCCACCACGTCGCCGAACGCCGCCGCCCCGGCCATCGACAGGTCGTCGGCGAACACGCAGCCGTGGAAGCCGAGCTCGCCGCGCAGGATGCCGCTGATCCAGCGGTGCGAGAGGCTCGCCGGCAGATCGTCGATCTGCGGGAAGACCACGTGCGCGGCCATCACCGCGGCGAGATGCCCCTCGATCAGCACCCGGTAGGGTCTGAGGTCCGCCTCGAGGTCCGCATAGCCGCGCCGGTCGACCGGGAGGGCGACATGCGAATCGGCGACCACCGCGCCATGCCCCGGAAAGTGCTTGGCGGTGGCCGCCATGCCCGCCTCGCGCATGCCGGCCGCGTAGGCGCCGGCGAGCGCGGCCACCACGTCCGGATCGCGGCCGAAGGCCCGATCGCCGATCACCTCGCTCACGCCGTAGTCGAGATCCACGCAGGGCGCGAAACTGAAGTCGACACCGGCCGCGCGCAGCTCGACCGCCATCAGCCAGCCGGCCGTGTGCGCCAGGGCGAGCGATGCGCGCCGGTCGGTCGCGTAGCCGACGCCGATGGCGCGCGCCGCCGGCAGGCGCGTGAAACCCTCGCGAAAGCGCTGCACCCGTCCCCCCTCGTGGTCGACCGCGATCAGGAGCGCAGGCGAGCGAAGCGCGCGGATCGAGGCGGTGAGCGCGGCGAGTTGCGCGGGGTTGCGGTAGTTGCGCGTGAACAGCAGCACGCTGCCGACCAGCGGATGGCCGAGCACTTCCCGGTCGGCCGCGGTGAGCTCCGTACCGGCGACGTCGACCATCAGCGGCCCGAGGCTCATCGACGCCGCTCGAAGACCGCGATCGACTCGACGTGGGTCGTGTGCGGAAACATGTCCATCACCCCCGCGGCCGCCAGCTCGTATTCCCCCGCGGCGACCAGCAGGCCGGCATCGCGCGCGAGACTCCCCGGATGGCAGGAAATATACACGACCCGGCCCGGCCGCCAACGCGCCATCCATGGGATGAGCTCGCGGGCCCCGGCCCGGGGCGGATCGAGCAGGACCTTGTCGTAGCGGCGTTCCGCCCAGCCGCCGAACCCTTCGGGCTCGAACAGATTCGCCGCGTGAAAGGCCGCGTTTGCGATGCCGTTCGCCGCGGCGTTGGCCCGCGCCCGCGCGACCAGCCCCTCCTCGCCCTCGATCCCGACCACCTCGGCCGCGCGCCGCGCGAGCGGCAGCGTGAAATTGCCGAGTCCGCAGAACAGGTCGAGTACCGTCTCCTTGGGGCCCGGATCGAGCGCCGCGACCGCCGCGGCGACCATCGCATCGTTGATCCGGCGGTTCACCTGGACGAAGTCGGCCGGGCCGAACCCGAGCCTCAGGTCGAAGCCCTCGATCGCATAGTCGAGCGTCACCGGCTCGCCGTCGAGCTCCCGGATCGTCGCGAGTCCGCCCGTCTGTAGCAGGATCCGCGCGCCGACGCGCCGGCCGAACGCCGCCAGGCGCAGGAGGTCGGCCGGCTCCGGCGGCTGCATCACCCGGAAGACGAGCGCCGCGGCCGTATCGCCGACCGCCAGTTCCACCTGCGGCACCTGTTCCCGGATCGACAGCGTCTCGACCAGAGCGGCGATCTCGGCCGGCAAGGTCGCGAACGGCTCGACCAGCACCTCGCAGCGCGACAGGTCGGCCAGGTACGGCTGGTCGCGCTCGCGAAAGCCGGCGAGCACCCGGCCCTTCTTGCGCACATAGCGCACGCCGAGGCGCGCGCGCCTTCGGTAGGCCCAGACCGGGCCACGCAGCGGCTCGAGCACGCGCGCCGGGCGCACCCCGCCGATGCGCTCCAGATCCTCGAGCAGTTGCCGCTCCTTCTCGCGCAGCTGCGCCGCGCCCTGAAGGTGCTGCAGCGCGCAGCCCCCGCAGACCCCGAAGTGGGCGCAGCGCGGCGCGACCCGCTCCGGCGACGCCGCGAGCACCTCGACCAGCCGGGCCTCGTCGAGGCGCCGTCGGCGGCGCAGAATCTCCACCCGCACGCGCTCGCCGGGCAGCGCGCCGGCGATGAACACCGCCTTGCCCTCGATCCTCGCGACGCCACGGCCGTCGTGGGCGAGCGAGACCACCTCGGCCTCGCGCTGCTCGCCGCGGGTCAGGACGCCGGCCATGCGTCCGCGAACTCGCGCCAGTGGGCCGCCGGGGATTCGGCGAGGAAGCGGCGAACTCTGGCGATCTCCTGCAGGTGCTCCTCGGCCGAGAGCAGGCCGCGCACCAGCTCGAAGCGCAGCCACACCAGATAGGTGTTCAGCACGTCGGTCTCGCAGTACGCGCGGATCCTGGCGATCTCACCGCGCCGGTAGGCATCCCAGACGTCCCCGCCATGCATGCCGATCTTGCCCGGGAAGCCGAGCAGCACCGCCATGTCGTGCAGCGAGACCCGGCCGCGCCCCTGGAAACCCGAGAGGATGTCCATGAGGTCCATGTGCCGCCAGTGGAAGCGGCTCAGGTAATTGCGCCAGCGGAAGCTCGGATCGTGATCGCCGACCTCCCAATAGCGCGCCGCGGGCACCCCGTGCAGCAGGCTCCGGTAATGCAGCACCGGAAGGTCGAAGCCCGAGCCGTTCCAGGACACCAGGTCCGGCGTGTAGCGCTCCAGTCCGTCGAAGAAGCGCTCGATCAGCACTTTCTCCGGTGCGCCCTCCTCGCCGAGGCTCCAGACCTTGAGTGAATCGCGCGAGCGCATCGCCACCGAGATCGCGACGATCCGCTGCTGCTCGAGCGAGAGGAACTCCCCGCCCGTCTCCTGTCGCCGGTGCGCGAACATCACCGCGGCCACCTGCTCCTCGCTCAGGTCGCGCAAGTCATGCAGCCGGCGGCCGAGATCCGTATCCGGCACCGTCTCGATGTCGAACACCAGGGTGTTCATGGCGTTGCGCGCGGCCCGCCCGCGTCCTTGCGCAAGAGCACCGCCACCGCGACCACGAGCCCGGCCTCGTCGGTGAGCGTGACGTGGCCCTCGCCGATGCCGAGCCGCTCGCGCACGATCTCGCCGCGCGGCGAGTAGACGATCTCCGGCCGGCCCCAGTCGTTCTGCACCACGCCGACGTCGCGGATCCACACGCCGTGCGCGAATCCCGTTCCCATGCCCTTGACGATCGCCTCCTTCGCGGCGAAACGCATCGCGAGGAAGCGCACCGGGCGCGCGGTGCGCTCGAGCTGGGCGCGCTCCGCGGGCATCAGCAGGTGCCGCAGGAAGCGCTCGCCGTGACGACGGTAGACCTGCTCGATGCGCTCGGTCTGCAGCACATCGACACCGATACCGTGGATCATCGCCCGCGAGCCCGCCGCGCCCGCTCAGCCGCGCGCGGCGAGCATGAGCGCCTTCATCTCGCGCACCGCCGCGGCGAGTCCGTCGAACACCGCGCGCGCGACGATCGAATGGCCGATGTTGAGCTCGACGATCTCGCCGATCGCCGCGACCGGGGCGACGTTGTGATAGTGCAGACCGTGGCCGGCGTGCACGGTGAGACCGAGCGAGGCCGCGTAGCGGGCCGCCGCGCGCAGGCGGTCGAGCTCGCGGGCCCGCGCCGCGCCGCTCGCCTCGGCATAGGCGCCGGTGTGAAGCTCGACCACCGGCGCGCCGGCGCGCACCGCGGCTTCGAGCTGCGCGATCTCCGGATCGACGAACAGGGAGACGCGGATCCCGGCGCCCGCGAGCTCGCCGCAGGCGCTGGCGATGCGCGCGCCCAGGGTGCGGACGTCGAGCCCGCCTTCGGTGGTGATCTCCTGGCGCGATTCCGGCACCAGGCAGCAGTCCTGCGGGCGCACGCCGCAGGCGATGCGCACCATCTCGTCGGTGACCGCCATCTCGAGGTTCATGCGCGTCTGCAGCGCTTCGCGCAGCACCGTGACGTCCCGGTCCTGGATGTGGCGGCGATCCTCGCGCAGGTGCAGCGTGATGCTGTCCGCGCCCGCCTGTTCGGCGAGCAGCGCCGCGTGCAGCGGATCGGGATAGCGGGCGCGGCGCGCCTGGCGCAGGGTCGCGACGTGATCGATGTTCACGCCGAGGGCGATCCCCGCGGCGCTCATGCCGGCCTCCGGCGATGCAACTCGCTCATGATCTGGCGCGAATTGAGCGGCCGGCCCTCGAGGCAGGCGTCGATCGCCGCGCGCAGCATCCGCTTCGCGTCGCGCAGGCTCCGGGCGTCGGCGAACTCGCCGCTGTCGAGATCGGCGAGCGAGCGGCCATAGACCGCTCCCGGAGCCTCAGCGACGCAGCGCCGCGGTCCGCCGTGCGGTTCGATCCGGTAATAGGCCGTCGGTTCAATCGGCGCGCCCTCTTCGCTGTAGGCCAACTGTAATCCATAGCCGAGTTCCTCGAGCAGACGCTTCTCGAAGCGGCGCAGGTGCGCCGCCTCGTCCCCGGCCGAGCGCAGCGCGCCGAGGGTCGCGTCATAGTAGTCGAAAATCCGCGGATGCGGATCGCCGCGCTCGGTGAGCTTGAGCAGCAGTTCGTTCAGGTAGAAGCCGCTCATGAGCCGCTCGGCCGGCAGCGAGACCGCGGCCCCGTCCGCCTCCGCATCGTAGAGCCGCGCCGCTTCCGCTCGGCCGCCGTAGGAGATCAGCAGCCTGCGGAAGGGGTTGAGGAGCGGCGCCAGCCGCGACTTAGGGCCGGCAACGCCGCGCGCGAAGAGGCTGAGCCGTCCATGCTCGGCGGTGAACACCTCGACGATGCGGCTCGAATCGCGGTAGGCGTGGTGATGCAGCACATAGGCCGGCGTCAGCGAGACCCGCCGCGCTTCCCTCAAGGGCGCTCGTAGCCGAATTGCTTCAGCGCCGCCTCGCTGTCCGCCCAGTTCTCCTTGACCTTCACCCACAGCTCGAGGTGCACCGAGCGTTGCCACAGATCGGCGAGCTCGATGCGCGCGAGCCGGCCGATCTCCTTGAGGCGCTCGCCACGCTGACCGATCACGATGGCCTTCTGGCCGGCGCGCTCGACCCAGATCACCGCGCCCACCACGAGCCGGCCGTCCTCGTCCGCGAAACGCTCGATCTGCACGTTGATCCCGTAGGGCAGCTCCTCGCGCAGGTTCAAAGTGAGCTTCTCGCGGATCACCTCGGCCGCGTGGAACGGCTCGTCGCGGTCGGTGACCACCTCGGCGGGGAACACCGGCGGACCCTCCGGCAGGCGCGCACCGACCTGTTCGATGAGCCGGTCGAGGTTCTCCCGGCTCTGCGCCGAGACCGGCACCAACGCCGAGGCCGGGATGCGCTCGGCGATCTGTTCGAGGAACGGCAGGAGCCGCTCGCGCGGCTGCACCCGGTCGATCTTGTTCACCACCACGAACAGCGGCTGCTTCAGGCCCCGCACGCGCTCCCAGACCCACTCGTCCTCGGCGCCGAAGCGCATCGCCTCGATCACGAACAGCAGCGCGTCGGCGTCCCGCGAGGAGCTGATCGCGACCCGGTTCATGTACTGGTTCATGATCCGCCGCGTCGAGGAGTGCAGACCCGGCGTGTCGACCAGCACGAGCTGGGCGTCCTCGCGGTTGGCGACGCCGAGAATGCGATGACGCGTGGTCTGCGGCTTGGGCGCGACGATCGAGACCTTGCGGCCGACCAGGGCGTTCACCAGCGTCGACTTGCCGACGTTCGGCCGGCCGACGATGGCCACGAACCCGCAACGGAACGGCCGGGCGCTCATACGCCCCTCCGCGCGCGCGCCGGCAGCAGCGCGAGCACTCGTTCGGCCGCGCTCTGCTCCGCGCGGCGTCGGCTCTCGCCCGAGCCGTCGGCGGCGAGGCCGAGCGCCGCCACTTCGCAGCGAACCTCGAACCACTTGCGGTGATCCTCGCCGCCGGAGGCGGTCAGGCTGTACTCGGGTAGCGCGTGCCCCTCGGCCTGCAGCGCCTCCTGCAGGCGCGTCTTCGGGTCCTTGAGCGCGGCGTCGTCCGGCAGCTGCGCGAGCTGCGGCTCGACCAGACGTCGCACGGCGGCGCTCGCCGCCTCGAAACCCGCATCGAGCAGCACCGCTCCGATCAGCGCCTCGAGCGCATCGGCGAGGATCGAGGCGCGGCGGAATCCGCCGGTGCGCAGCTCACCGCCGCCGAGCTTCAGATGCTCGCCCACGCCGTGCTGCGCGGCGATCCGTGCGAGGCTCTCGCCGCTCACCAGGATCGCACGCTGGCGCGACAGCGTGCCCTCGTCGGCGGCGGGGAACGCATCGAACAGCAACCGTGCGACCGCGCAGTTGAACACCGAGTCGCCGAGGAACTCGAGCCTCTCGTTATGGCGCGCACCGGCGCTGCGGTGGGTGAGCGCGGTGCGCAGCAGCTCCGGCCGAGCGAACGCATGGCCGAACTGTCGCTGCGCCCAGGAGGAGGAGTCGTCTTGCACGCGTGCTGGAATCACTGGATCTTCACGGTCTTTTCGAAGTGCACGATCAGCGAGACGTTGGCGATGAACGGCCGCTCGTCGTCGTAGGCGACGTGCAGCGTCACGCCGCTGTCGTTCTTCTGGATCTGCACGTCCTCGGGCTGGATGTGGCTGATGTCCTCGATCTCCCAGTGCTTCTCGAGCGACAGCCGGATCGCGCCCTCGTCGATGGTTCCCGACTGGGACTCGGTCGCGACCGCCTGGAGCGTGCGCGCGACGTTCATGTAGTTGAGGTAGGCCGGCGTCAGCTGGATCCCCGCGTACACCAGCACGCCCGCCATCGCCATGATCACCATCAGACCCAGAAAGGTCATGCCGCCTTGACGGTGCCGCATCTCGCTCTCCCGTTAGTGGATCAAGTGTCCGATCCTGCTCCAGATCGGTCCGTCACGCATGTCGAGGTTCAGCCAGACGACCACCGCCTTGCCGACCAGGTTCGCCGCCGGCACGAAGCCCGGGGCATCCGAATCGTACAGCCAGCGGCTGTCCTTGCTGTTGTTGCGGTTGTCGCCCATGAAGAAATAGTGCCCCGGCGGCACGGTCCACTCGCCGGTGCGCACCGGGCCGTTGGCGAACATGATCCGGTGGTGGTGCGTGCCGAGCTGTTCCCAGGCGGTGCCCGCGCCGGCGTAGTTCCACTGGTCCTGCTTCGGACCCTGATAGACCGGTCCCGGGGTCTGCGGCACGGGCTTGCCGTTCACGTAGAGCTGGTTGTTCGCGTCGACGCGGATCGTGTCGCCCGGCAGGCCGACCAGGCGCTTGATGTAGTCGATCTTCGGGTTGGGCGGCAGGCGAAAGACGATCACGTCGCCGCGCTGGGGCTTGCCGGTCGGCAGGATCAGGGTGTTCGTGACCGGAAGCCTGAGGCCGTAGGAGTACTTGCTCACGAAGATGAAATCGCCATCGTAGAGCGTCGGCATCATCGAATCCGAGGGTATGCGGAACGGCTCGAACAGGAACGAGCGGATCACGAGCACCAGCAGGATCACCGGGAAGAACGATCGCGCGTACTCGACCGCGACCGGTTCGCGCGCCTCGCCCGCGGCGGTGCCGGCCGCGCGCGCCGTGGCGAGCCGGGCGCGGCGGAAGAACAGCGCATCGAGCAGCCAGACGAGCCCGGCGAGCGCTCCGGAGATCACCAGCAGAAGGCTGAAATCCACCGCCTCCTTGCGAAACATCTGCCAGAGCGCGTAGATCGCGATCAGCATCAGCGCATAGCCAGCGACGCGCGCGAGCGGCGACTCGTCCGTGCCGGTCGCGGCCGGATCGCGCCGCGGCCGGAGCACCCAGCCGTCGTAGAGGATCACCGCCAGGCAGGCGAGCCCGGCGCCGAGCAGTCCGATCAACCAACCGTTTGCGTCCGTCACGCGATCTCCTTTCGATGATTCCGACGGCGCGGATGGGGCACCCGGCCCGCGCGATGCACCCGGCCAGCGCCGCCCACCCGTTCGCGCCCGCCCCCGCTCACGCCGGCTTCTTGCCGACCCGCAGCACGGCGAGGAACGCCTCCTGCGGGATCTCCACCTGGCCGACCTGCTTCATGCGCTTCTTGCCCGCCTTCTGCTTCTCGAGGAGCTTTCGCTTGCGCGAGACGTCGCCGCCGTAGCACTTGGCGAGCACGTTCTTGCGCATCGCCTTGACGCTCGCCCGGGCGATGATGTGGCTGCCGATCGCCGCCTGCACCGCGACGTCGAACATCTGCCGCGGGATCAGCTCCTGCATCTTGTCGACGAGATCGCGGCCGCGGCCGTAGGCGTTGTCGCGGTGGACGATCAGGGACAGCGCATCGACCGGATCGCCGTTGATCAGCACGTCGAGCTTGACGAGCGGCGCGGCCTGAAAATGGCTGAACTCGTAGTCGAAGGAGGCGTAGCCGCGGCTCGCCGATTTCAGGCGGTCGAAGAAGTCGAG
>JAGWPY010000160.1 GCA_028870275.1 Gammaproteobacteria bacterium
CCGATGACCCCGGCGGCGATAGGCCGGGTAGGCGACGAACGCCGCCCACAACGGCGCCGAACCGGCCCGGCGCCCTGCGTCGAGATGGCAACCGCTGCAGCGGATTGCGGCGCGCGCATAGGCCGGCGCGTAGCGGCGCGGATCGAGAAAAATCCGTTCGCCGGCGAGCACGCTTCGGCCGAACGCACCCTCCGGCTCATCGCCCCAGCGCGGCGGGGCGAACGGCGGGGGCGATGCGGCGGACGCGGCCGTCGGCGCTTCGAACTCGCGCCCTGAGGCGTGGAGTTCGAGCGCCAGCGCACGCGCGGCCCGGCGCGAGGACTCGGGGGCGGAGAAATAGGCGGCCACGTCCTCGATCTGCCCTTCGGTGAGTCCGCCGGCGACGCCTGCCATGAGGCCGAGCGGGCCCGGCCAGCGCGCGCCGCCGCGCCAGGCACGCAGTTGCGCGGCGAGATATTCCCGAGGCTGCCCGACGAGCGGCGGGAATCGCTCGCCGACGCCCTCGCCCCGGGGGCCGTGGCATTGCATACAGGCGGGCACGCCCGTTCGCCATCGGCCGCGCATCGCGAGGCGCGCACCGTCGATCAGTCCCTTCGCGTCGGCCCCGTCGAGCACGCCTCTGGCGACCGCCGCGGCGGCTGGCGCCAGGCGCGTCGCCGCCGTACCAGCCGGTGCGGCGGCGCTTGGCGTGGACGACGTGGCGGAAGGCGGGCCGAGCGAGGCGTACCGAGCCGCCACCGCACGCCGTTGCGATGCGGACAGGGCCTGCGCGATGGATCTCATGGCCGGATCGGGGCGCCGTCCGGCGGCGAACGCCTCGAGTTGTTCGGCGAGATACCGGGCCGGAAGGCCCGCGATCCGCGGCACCGCGCCCGCCGAACGCCCCTCGCCTCCCGTTCCGTGACATCGGCCGCAGGCGGCAACCACGTTCGCGCCGGATGCGGCCGCCGCCGCGAGGCCGAGCGCCACCGTGGCGATCCCCCGAACCCACGCACCGCGCCGAGACGCGTTCATGCGGTTGAGGCGTCCACGTGGCTTCAGAACACGCCGAGCGCGAGGCCGCCCGCGAGGGTCGCGCCGAGATCGCGGCAGCGCTGTAGATCCGCCGCTTCGAGCCGCTTCGGCCGGAGGATTTCCTCGGGAGCCTGCGCTCGGGTGCAGACGATCAGGCTGGGTGCGATCGGCTTCAGCCGCCAACCGGTGGCGATGCGCTCGATCTGTCGCGCGGCGTTGCTGCCGTCGCTACCCGCGCAAACCATTGCCGCATAGGGCCGCCCGACCACGCGGTCGAGGACCTGGTAATAGGTGCGGTCGAAGAAGTGCTTGAGCACTCCACTGATCGCCGCCAGGTTCTCCGGCGTCGCGAACAGATAGCCGTCCGCCGCGAGAACTGCCGCACTGTCGGCTGCATCGGCATGCAACAGCCGTGTCTCGACCTGCGGCTCGTCCCTGGCACCGGCGAGCGCCGCCTCGACCATCTGCCGAGTCCCGCCGGTCGCGGAGTGATAGACGATCAGGATCGTCTGCATGCCGGACCGATCTACGGCGAACCTGCCGGCAACTCGATCGGTGCGGCACCGGCGGCGCGACGCGCCCGATTCTCCTCATCGAGCGCCGTCGTCGCGAGTTCGTGTTCCGCGGCGACCACGCGCGCCGCCAGCGGCTCGAGCCTGGTCCACCCGGCGTGCATGGCCTCATCGGGCGCGACGTCCGCGCCGTCGACCGCCGTGAACAACCCCGCGAGCGCGTCTGTCGCGAACTGCAGCGTCTCGGTGCTGCCCGGCGGGAACGCGAAGCCGTCATTGGGATTCGGCGGCGGCGCGCGACCGATCAGCGCATCGACACGCGCGACCAGGTCGTCGATGCGTCGCGCATCGACGCCGACTGCGGAGGCCCGCGCCCGGGTCAACGCGGCCCGCAGCGCCTGTGCCGAGGTCATGGCGCGCGCGACCCCGGCTCGCGCATCGTCGACCCTGGTCGCGAGCGCGAACTGGGCGGCGTAATCGGCCGGGGCGAGGTGCACGCGGGGATCGGCGACGATGCGCAAGCTCCGGCTCAGCCTCAGCCCCCCGACCGTCAGGGTAGCCACGTAGGTACCGGGCGGCGCCCAGACCGCATCGGCGCGCGTGAGGCCGTGCGGCGGCCGGACCTTGAAGTCCCAGACGAAACGATGCGCGCCCGCGCCGGCCGAGGGGCTCGCGGGATTCACCACCCACTCCGGTGCGACGTCGATCTTCGACGGGTCCGGTGGCGCCGCCCGCTGCGCGCTCGACCAGTGGTCGATCAGACTTCCTCGCGCATCTCGTACCTCGAGTTCGACCGGACTCGCCTGCTCGCCGCGCAACCAGTAGTCGAGGTAGGCACCATTCGGCGGATTCGCGCCCTTCGGTTCCTCGGCCGGCATCGGCGTGCCGATGAAGTCGGGCATGCGCAACCTGACCGCGGGTGCGGGCGTGAACAGCCAGGCCTGCGCCTTCGCGAGCCGGGGACCGATTTCCCGCAGCGGCGCCACATCGTCGAGGATCCAGAACCCGCGGCCATGGGTCGCGATCACCAGATCGTCGCCATGGACGTCGATGTCGCGCACCGAAGTGACCGGCAGATCGAGCCGCAGGCTCTGCCAATGGCCGCCGTCGTCGAAGGACACGTAGATGCCGTGTTCGGTTCCTGCGTACAGCAGGCCGTGCCGGCGGGTGTCCTCGCGGACCACATTGACGAAATCCCCGGCCGGCAGTCCGGCGACCACGAGCGTCCAGGTGCGGCCGCGGTCGTGGGTGCGGTACACATAGGGGCGGTCGTCGTCGAGACGGTGGCGGTCGACGGCGACATAGGCCGTGTCCGCGTCGAAGTGCGAGGCGTCGATCGAGGCGATCTTCGACCACGGTCCGACGCCCGGAGGAGTCGCATCGCGCCAGTGCGCGCCGTCGTCGCGCGTCACCCAGACCAGGCCGTCGTCGGTCCCGGCCCAGACCTCGTCGGCATCGGTGCGCGACGGTGCGATGCTGTAGATCACTCCGCGGCGTGGTCCGCGACCGAGATTGTCGGCCGCCGTCGCCGGGTCGAGGTTCGGCGGCGAGCCGGGATCCGCGCGCGCCAGGTCGGCGCTCACGACGCGCCAGCTCAGGCCGCGATCACGGGTTTCGTAGAGCCTCTGATTGCCGAAATACAGCCGCCGCGGATCCTTGGGCGAGAACACCAGAGGCAGCGTCCAGGTGCCACGCTGAATGTCCGGATCCGCGAGGGTCGGATCGACCGATCGCGTCTGCTCCGTGCGCAGATCGAGCCGGTCGACCCGGCCGCCGAATATCAGCTGCGGATCGAGCGGATCCGGCGCGATCGAATCGCTCTCGCCGCCGGCCGTGATTTCGTGGAACTGCGGCATGGCGATGCCGTCCGCGGAGACCGTCCGGCTCGGCAGCATCACCGCGCCGGAATCCTGCTGGGCGCCGTACACGTCGTAGGGGAAGCGGTCGTCGGTGGCGACGTGGTAGATCTGCGCGGTCGGCTGGTTGAACCAGGAGCTCCAGCTGCGTCCGCCGTTCAGCGTGATCAGCACGCCCTGGTCGACGCCGAGGATGCGCCGCTCCGGGGCGCTCGGATCGATCCACAGCGCATGGAAGTCGTCGCCGGTCGGATCGCCCTTCTCGGCGAGGAAACGGCCGCCGCCGTCGTCGGAGCGCAGCACGATCGTGTTCATCACCCAGACGCGATCGGCGTCGCGCGGATCGGCGGTGATGCCCGTGAAGTACCAGCCCCTCTGCCAGATGCGCGGGTCGGCGCTCACCCGGCGCCAGTGCGCGCCGGCGTCGTCCGAGCGGTACAGGCCGCCGGCCGTGGCATCGACGAGCGCGTAGACGCGACGTGGCGCCGCCGGCGAGAGCGCGAGGCCGATGCGCCCCGGGTGCGCGGGCAACCCGTCGGCGCCGATCCGTCGCCAGTGCTCGCCGCCGTCCGTGGACTTGTACAGCCCTCCGCCCGGGCCGCTCGACGGCGGATAGACGTTCCAGGGCGGCCGCCGCGTCTGCCACAGCGCCGCGTAGATCACGTTCGCATCGCCCGGCTGGAATGCGAGGCTGACCGCGCCGGTATCGACGCCCCGGTAGAGGACCTTGCGCCAGTGGCGGCCGCCGTCGGTGGTCTTGAACACGCCCCGCTCGGCATTCGGGCCGTAAGGGTGGCCGAGCGCCGCCACGAAGGCGATCTGCGGATTCTGCGGATCTACCAGAACGGCGGCGATCTGCCGCGTGTCGTCCAGGCCGACGTGCGACCAGCTGCGTCCGCCGTCATCCGAACGATACACGCCGTCGCCTTGTGCGATGTCGGAACGCATGTCCGCCTCGCCGGTGCCGACGTAGATCACCCGCGGATCAGAGGGCGCAACCGCGATCGCACCGATCGACGCCACCGGCTCCCGATCGAAGATCGGCTGCCAGGTCCGTCCCGCATCGCGGGTTTCCCAGACTCCGCCGTCGACCGCACCGAAGTACCAGTGCAGGGGTTCGCCCGGCACACCGGTCACCGCCAGCACGCGGCCGCCGCGGAACGGGCCGATGCAGCGCCAGTGCAGCTCGGCAAACGTGGACGGCGGCTGAGCGGACGCGCCGATCGCGAGCGCGGTTGCCGTCAGGCCGAGAAGGATCGACACGAGGCGGGATCTGCGCGCGTAATTCGACATCGAGGCTCCGGCAAATGGGTTAACCTTGAGGGCATTATGCGCTGAAAACGGTGTTCGCGATGCAGACCGAGCAGACCCCGGTATCCAAGACCCGCTCGTTCGCGGTCGTCTACCTGATCGAGATGTGGGAGCGCTTCGGCTACTACGGCATGCAGGCGCTGATCGTCTACTACATGGTCCAGCGGCTCGGCTTCGAGGACAATCGTGCCAACCTCGTCTGGAGCGCGGCCGCCGCGCTGATCTACGTCGCGCCGGCGATCGGCGGCTGGATCGGCGACCGCTACCTGGGCACGCGGCGAACGATGCTCTTCGGCGCGATCGTGCTCTCGATCGGCTATGCGCTGATGACCGTGCCGACCGAAACCAGCTGGACCCTGTTCTGCGCCCTCGGCGTGATCGTCGTCGGCAACGGCATGTTCAAACCGAACGCCGCCAATCTGGTGCGCAAGATCTACGAGGGCGACGACGCCAGGATCGACAGCGCCTTCACCCTGTACTACATGGCCGTCAACGTCGGTTCGACCGTATCGATGTTGCTGACTCCATGGATCAAGGACTACGTGAACCGGGTCTACGGACACAATCTCGGCTGGCACGCCGCGTTCGCGGTCTGTTTCGCCGGGCTCGGCGTCGGCCTGGTGAACTTCTGGCTGATGCGCAAGGCCATGACGCACATCGGCTCCGCGCCGGATGCGCTGCCGGCGCGCGCGGGCCGCATCGCCGCGGTCGTCGTCGGCGGACTGATGTGCGTCCTTGGGTCGGCGGTCGTGCTCCAGTACGAATCCGTCGCCCGCGTGTTCGTGTATGCGGCAGGCTGCGTCCTGCTCGGCATCTTCGCCTACCTCATCGGCACCAGCCGGCGCAACGAGCGCGCCGGACTGATCGCGGCCCTCGTCCTGGTCGTGCAGACGATCTTCTTTTTCGTGTTCTATCAGCAGATGTCGACCTCGCTCGCGCTGTTCGCGCTGCGCAACGTCGACTGGCACCAACGTCTGTTCGGCGCGACCCTGTGGACCTGGACACCCGCGCAGTACCAGGCACTCAACCCGATCTGGATCATGCTGCTGAGCCCGGTACTCGCCTGGGTCTACGCCCGCGCAGGCGAACGCGGCCGCGATCTGTCGATCGCCGGCAAATTCGCACTCGGTTTCTCGGTCGTGGCCGTCGGCTTCTTCATCTACGGGATCGCCGGGCGATCCGCCGTCGATGGTCTGACCTCGTCCTGGTACATGATCTGGGGCTACGGCTTCTATTCGCTCGGCGAGCTGCTGGTGAGCGGATTGGGCCTGGCGATGATCGCGCGCTACATACCCGAGCGTATGGGCGGCTTCATGATGGGCGCGTACTTCGTTGCCGTGGGCATCTCGCAATATCTGGGTGGCGTGGTCGCGAACTTCGCGAGCATCCCCAGCCGGATCGCCGACATCGTCAAGATGGCGCCGACCCGCGGAATCGACGCGGTCGCGGCGCACTATCCCCAGGTCCTGTCGCTCAAGCTCGACGACTTCCGGCAATGGATCGGCGCGCTGCCGGTGGACGACGCCGCCAAGCTCGCGCACACGCTCGCCACCGCCCATGCCGCGCCGTTCGCGAGCCTGCCGGATTCGACCCGCGCGATGCTGCTGCGCTTCAGCGATGCGCTGCACGCCGCCACGCTGCCGGTCTACACCTCGCTGTTCAACGAGCTCGGCTACGCCGCGATCGTGTGCACGGCGCTGGCCGCGGCCGCCGTGCCCGTGATGAAGAGGCTGTCCGCCGCGCATGCCGGCGCCGCCTCCCCGGCGGACTCAGGTGGCGCGCTGCCGAGTCTCGAGAGCGAGCGCTGAGCGAGGCGCGACGGGGCGTTCGGGCCGGGTCGGACCCGCGGATCAGCCGCCGCCGCTCTCGAGCTCGCGCAAGTACCAGGCCTGGAAGGTCTCGACCCGACGCTCGTGCTCCGAGTAGCGGCCCGGACGGTAGCGCCTGGAGAGGATTCCGGCCTGATTGTTCTCGGTGATCCGCTTGTCCTGCAGCGTGGTTCGATCCCAGCCCCAGACCATCTTCGGGACGTCGTAGCCCTGGGCGTCGCCGTCGACCAGCCAGGTGAGGTCGACGTCGGTGCGCATCGCGCCGCGCGGCGTGAACTGGAACAGCACCGCGAAGTCGTTGGTGGCGACCAGGTGCGTGAACGGGCTGAAGGACAGGTACATGCGCCCCTGGTCGGGGCCGCGCCGCTTGCCCATCAGCGAGGAGGCGAAGCTGCCGTCCTCGGTCTCGCTCTCGAACCCGTCGCGTATCGTCCGCTGCAGCAGCAGGCGAAGGTGCGATGACTCGGCGCCGTCGTCGATCGTGCCGATGGGCCTGCCGAGCGCCGCCGCTCGCTGCTCCCAGGCCTGAAGCTTGGGCAGATAGCTCTCCACCGCCTCCGGCGGACCCGAGCTCGGCCCCGCGCCGAAGGCGACCAGCGCCTCCGCCGGATGCATCGAGCTGAACTCCGGATGGGCCGGCGTACAGTGATAGCACTCGACGAAATTCTCGACCACGAGCTTCCAGTTCGCGGCGGTGGGATACGCGGCGCGATGGGCGATCTTCGCGGTCGCGAAGCCATGGAAATCGAGATACGGCTCGAGCTCGCCGAAGCTCGCGTCGAAGTCGATGGGATCGCCGTCGGCCAGATTCACGAAGATGAAGCCGTGGAACACCCTGACATGGCAACGGTGCAGGCCGTTGTCCCGCCGGTCGAAATCGGCCGGCATCAGGCGCGCCGACAGCAGCGCCCCGTCGAGGCCGTAGCTCCACGCATGGTAGGCGCAGGTCAGACGGTTGACGCGTCCCGCGGGCTCCGTGCAGATCAGCGATCCGCGGTGCCGGCAGACATTGTAGAACGCGTTGATCGTGGTCGCATCGCTGCGCACGACGATGATCGACTCGTCGCCGATCCGGAACAGGAAATAATCGCCCCTCTGGCGCAGCTGATCGACGTGGCCCGCGACGATCCATTTGCGCCCGGCGATACGCTCCATGTCCAGCGCATGGATACGCTCGTCGCAGTAGTATTCCCGGTCAAGGCTGTAGCCGGGCGCGCGCGGAGTGCGTCGTGCGATTGCCTCGTTGGTCGACATGTGTTCCTCGATGCGTTCGTTTGGGGATTCAGCGGCGGATGCGCTCGTTGCGCGGGTCGTACATCGGTTGCAGGGAAGCGGTGACCGGGTGGCGTCGACCGGCGATCTCGATCTCGTAGTCGTTCGCGCCGATCGAATCGAACGGACCCGACCCGGGCGCGCGCACGTAGCCGAGGCCGACGGCCGCACCGAGCGTGTGCGCGAACATCCCGGAGCGGACGTGCCCGACCAGATCGGCGCCGCGCCAGATCGGCTCGTTGTGATAGAGCAGCGGTTCGCTCGACTGCAGCTTGAACTGGACGAGTCGCCGGCGAACACCGCTGTCCCGCTGGCGCAGCAGCGCCTCGCGGCCGATGAAACCGCCCTTCTTGTCGAAGCGCACGGCGAAGCCGAGCCCCGCCTCGAGCGGGGTCTCCTCGTCGGTGATGTCGTGCCCCCAGTGGCGGTAGGCCTTCTCGATGCGCAGCGAATTGAGCGCATGGTAGCCCGCGTGCGCCAGTCCGTGACGCGCGCCCTCGGCGACCAGGTCCTCGTACACGCTCACCATGCACTCGGTCGGCACGTAGATCTCCCAGCCGAGTTCGCCCACGTAGGTGATGCGCGTCGCGCGCGCGATCGCGAAGCCGAGCTCGATCTCGCGGCTGGTTGCGAACGGAAAGGCCGCGTTCGACAGATCGTCGGGAGTCAGCGCTTGCAGCAGGTCGCGCGACCCCGGTCCCATGACCGACAGGACCCCGTATGCGGAACTCACGTTCGTGAGCACGCAGCGGTCCTCGGGACCGATCTGCCGCTTCAGCCAGTGGAAGTCGCGGGTCTCGGTCTCGGCGCCGCCGACGATCAGGTAGGCCGACTCGTCGATGCGGGTCACGGTGAGGTCCGCCTCGATCCCGCCGCGCTCGTTGAGCCATTGCGTGTAGACGACCTTGCCCGCGGGCACGTCGACCTCGTTGGCGGACACGCGGTTCAGCACCCGCGCGGCATCCGGGCCCTCGAGCCGGAATTTCGCGAACGACGACTGATCGAACAGCGCCACCCCCTCGCGCACGGCGCGGTGCTCGCGCGCGCTGTGCTCGAACCAGTTCTGCCGCCCGTAGCTGTACTCGTATCGCGGCTCGACCCCGGACGGCGCGTACCAGTTCGCCCGCTCCCATCCGAACGCCTCGCCGAAACAGGCGCCCGCGGCGGCCAGACGGTCGTGCAGCGCCGAGCGCCGCACGCCGCGCGCGGTCTCGTACTGCCGGAACGGCCAGTGCGTCGCGTACAAGAGCCCCAGGCTCTCGCCGACGCGTGCGCGCAGGTACTTGCGGTTCCTCTGGAACGGCATGTTCCGGCGCACGTCGACCTCCCAGAGGTCGACCGGCGGATGGCCGTCGCGGATCCACTCGGAGACGACCTTGCCGACTCCGCCCGCAGACTGCAGCCCGATCGAGTTCAGACCGGCCGCGACGAACAGACCATCGAACTCGGGCGATGCGCCGAGGTGGTAGCGCACGTCGGGCGTGAAGCTTTCGGGACCGCAGAAGAACTTCTGCAGGCCGGCCTTCTCGAGCGCCGGAACGCGCCGCATGGCATCGACCAGCACCGGCTCGAAGTGGGCGAAGTCCCCGGCGATCTCGCCGAAGGCGAAATCCTCGGGAATGCCGTCCTGGCCCCAGGGACGGGCGTGCGGCTCGAAGGCGCCCACGAGAAGCTTGCCGGCGTCCTGCTTGAAATAGGCGCAGTGATCGTAATCGCGCAGCACCGGCAGGTCCGGATGCAGCCCCTCGACGTCCTTGAAGAGGACGTAGTAGTGCTCGCAGGCGTGCAGGGGCACCGTGACTCCGATGCTCGCCGCGAGGTCCCGGGTCCACAGACCCGCGCACAGCACCACGTGGTCGGCGGCGATCGTTCCGTGTTCGGTCTCCACTCCGGTCGCTCGGCGGCCGTCGTGCAGGAGGCGCGTGACCCTGGTGTCCTGGAAGATGCGTACGCCCGAATTGCGCGCGCCCTTGGCGAGCGCCTGGGTGATGTCGACCGCGTTGCCGTAACCGTCGCTCGGAATGTGAATGCCGCCGATCACGTCGTCGAGGTTGGCGATCGGGTAGAGCGCGCGGATCTCGTCCCGGCCGACCACGTCGACGCGCAGGCCGAACACCTTGGCCATCGAGGCATTGCGCGCGAGTTCCTCCATGCGCGCCGGGGTGGTCGCCAGGGACACGGAACCGCACTGCCTGTAGCCCGTCGCCTGCCCGGTCTCGGATTCGAGGCTCCGGTACAGATCCGAGGTGTAGCGCGCCAGCTGGGTCATGTTGATCGACTGGCGCAGCTGGCCGATCAGGCCGGCCGCATGCCAGGTCGTGCCGCTGGTGAGCTGCTTGCGCTCGAGGAGCACCACGTCGCTCCAGCCCATTTTGCCGAGATGGTAGGCGATCGAACAGCCGATCACGCCGCCGCCGACGATCACGACCCGCGCGCGATTTGGAAGATCGATGCTCATGTTCTCAAACCCTCATCCGCGCGTTGTCGGGATCGAATGCCGGCCGCTCGAGTACCGTGGCCGCACGCATTTCGCCCTGGATCTGGATCTCGAGACGGGTGCCGGGGGCGGCATGCGCCGGGTCCACGCAGGCGAAGGCAAGGCTCTTGGCCACGCGATGACCATAGCCGCCGGAGGTCGTCAGACCGACACAGCGGCCGTCGACGAACACCGGCTCCGCACCGCGCGCATCGGTGTCTGCGGCGTCGACTTCGAGGTAGACGATCCGCAGCGGCCGGGTGGGCGCGGCGAGCGTCGCGGCCCGGCCGACGAAATCCTCCTTGCCGAAGTCGATGAACCGGGCCATGTCGGCCTCCAGCATGTTGAGCTCGTTGGTCAGCTCGGTCGACCAGGCCTTGTAGCCCTTCTCCATGCGCATCGAATTGACCGCGTAGAGCCCATAGTCGACCAGGCCGAAGCGCCGGCCGGCCTCCCAGAGCGCATCGTAGAGGGCCGGCAGGCTCGCCATCGGCGCGTGCAGCTCCCAGCCGAGTTCACCGACGTAGCTGACACGCAGCGCGCGCACCGGTTGACCGGCCACGCGGATCTCGCGGGCCGAGAGCCAGCGGAACGCGGAATTGTCCAGATCCGCGTCGCTGAGCGGGGCGAGCAGCTCACGCGAGCGCGGGCCGCTCAGTACGATCACGCCGTACTCGGCGGTCACGTCGGCGATGCGCACGCGCTCGCCGGGCAACACGCTCTGCTCGAGGAGGTCCCGGTCGCGAAGCTGCGCCACCGCCGCCGACAGCGCGTAGAAACGGTCGTCGGCGAGCCGGCTGACGGTCATCTCGCCCGCGATCCTTCCGCCGCGCGACAGCGGATGCACGAGCGAGATGCCGCCCGCCTTGCGAGGCATGCGATTCGCGCAGACGCGGTTCAGGAAACTCTCGGCGTCGGCACCGCTGATCTCGTACTTGGCGAACCCGGTCAGGTCGATCAGGCCGGCGCGCTCGTGCACCGCGCGCACCTCCTCGCCCACCACCTCGAAGACGTTGGTGCGCGCGTAGCCGCTGCGCTCCTCGCGGCCGTCGAGGGAGAACCACTTGGGCCGCTCCCAGCCGAAGGTCTCGGTATGCACGCAGCCGTGGTTCGCGAGCCTCTCGTGCAGGGGGCTCTTCTTGCGAGGGCGTCCGTCCGGATCCTCCTCGCCCGGCAATCGCGTGGTGAACGTGGTGCGATAGTCCAGGAACACCTTGGCCCGGACGTAATCCGGATCGGCATAGGGACCGAACCGCCGCGGATCGAACTCGCTCATGTTGATTTCGGCGTCGCCGTGGATCATCCACTGCGCGAGGTACTTTCCGCAGCCGCCTCCCTGGGCGATGCCGAACGAGGTGCCGCAGCAATCCCAGAAATTGGCCAGGCCCGCGACCGGACCGAGCAGAGGCGCGCCGTCCGGGGTGTGCGGGATCGCGCCATTGATGACCCGGCGGATACCCGCCTCGCCGAAGATCGGCATGCGCTCGATCGCCCGCTCGAGCCAGGGACCGATGCGATCCAGGTCGTCCGGGAACAGCTCGTTCGAGGATTCCCATTGCGGATGCCCCGCGGGAGCCCAGGCTTCGCGCAGGTCCGCGTGCTCGTAGACGCCCATCAGACCGGACTTCTGCTCCTGGCGGAAATAGCCGGACATGTAGGAGTCGCGCATCACCGGCAGCTCCGGGCGCCCTTGCGCGAACTCCTTGATCGGATGGGTCACGACGTAGTGGTGCTGCATGTTGGTGATCGGCGCATCGGCTCCGACCATGCGCGCGACCTCGCGCGCGTAGCAGCCGGCCGCGTTCACGACCATCTCCGCGACGACCGTCCCCTGCTCGGTCGCCACTTCCCACTCGCCGCCCGGCCGGCGCCGGATTCCCGTGACGCGGTTGTGACGCAGGATCGAGACGCCGAGATCGCGCGCCCCCTTGGCGAGTGCGTTGCAGATACCGGCCGGATCGCCATGGCCGTCGTCGGTGGTCCACGCGGCGGCGATCACGCCGTCGGTCGTGAGGTAGGGGTTCAGCCGGCGAATCTCCTCGAGCCCGACGATCTCCATCCGGAAGCCGATGCTGCGGGAATAGCCGTGAACCCGCTTCAGCCAGGCGAGTTCCGCCTCATTGTTCGCGAGCCGCAGCCCGCCGCTCGCGTGCCAGCTCGTGTACTGTCCGGTGATGGCCTCCAGACGCGGATAGAGCGCGTTGCTGTAGGCATGGATCTTGGCGAGATTGTAGCTGCCGGTGATGCTCGGGCATTGACCGGCGGCATGCCAGGTCGACCCGGAAGTCAGTTCGTGCTTCTCGACCACGAGGACGTCGGTCTCCCCCTCGAGCGCGAGGTGGTAGGCGAGACTCGCGCCCATGATGCCGCCGCCGACGATGACGACTCTTGCGTGTGTTTTCATGCGATTGGAACGACCTCGAGGATGCAGTTGGCCACAATAAATTGACGGTTCATCGACATACAAACGAATCTTTTGATACCTTAGCCCCGTATTTTTTTTCCGGGCAACCCCTTTCCGAGCACCCCCGCTTGAGCCGAGCACGACCCGTCGTCGGCCTGCCGACCCTGAGCTGGCTGCGCGCGTTCGAGGCCGCGGCCCGCACGTCGAGTTTCGCGGCCGCGGCCGCCGAGCTGAACCTCACCTCGGGAGCGATCAGCTACCAGATCCGCGCGCTGGAGCGCCATCTCGGCGTCTCGCTGTTCGAGCGGTTGCCGCGCGGCGTGCGCCTCACCCCGATGGGCGTCGCCTATCTGCCCCCGGTGCGCAAATCCTTCGAGGAACTGGCGGACTCGACCGTGGGCCTGTTCGGCGGCGACGGCCGGACCCAGATCACCGTGCACGCCCCGGTGAGCCTCGCCGCGCTGTGGCTCGCGCCCCGCCTTCCCTCGTTCATCGCGGCCAATCCATCGACCGACGTGCGCCTCTCCTCGGTGATCTGGGACAACCCTCTGCCGGACGAGGCGACCGATCTCGAGATCCGCTATGGCGCCGGACACTGGCACGGCTACCGGTCCGAGCGGCTGCTCACCCAACGCATCATCGCCGTGTGCTGCCCGGCGACCCGCCGCACGGCATTCGCCGGTGGCGCCAGCGCGGCCGGCGCGTCCGCCGAAGCGCTCGCCCGCCAGTTGATCCACATCATGGGACACGAGGACCATTGGCTGCGTGTCTGCCGCGGCCTCGGGCTCGGCGACGTTCGCCCGACCGCCGGGCCCACGGTCGACACGACCATCGCCGCGCTCGAACTCGCCAGTAGCGGCGCCGGATGCGCGCTCGCCCATCGCGTATATGCCGAGCCCTATCTGCGCAGCGGTCGCCTCGTGGAGGCGATCGATCGCGAATTCGACGACGACCATGCCTATTACGTGGTCACGCCCGAACGGCCGCGGAGAATACGGCGCGAGGTCCAGGCCTTTCGCGATTGGCTGGTGGCGCGCGCCGCGGCCGAATCGGTATGAGCCGCAAGGCGCCTCACCGGACGGCGGTCGCCGTGCCGTCCGATGACTGCGCGCCCGCGCCGAGCTCGGCGATCGCCGCGGTCAGCGCCCGTGTATCGACCGGCTTGCTGAGGAATCGGCAATGGCCGATCGGCTCCTTGGTCACGCGCAGCACCGAATCGATGTCGCCGCTCAGAAGCACCGCGGGGATCTCCCAGCCGAGCATCGCGCGCAGCCGATGCAATGCGTCGAGCCCGGTCTCGGAACCACCGAGCCGGTAGTCGGCGAGCAGCACGTCGCCCGGCGCGAGCTGCGGCCCATGTTTGAGCGCCTCGTCGATCGAACCCGCGCTCAGCGTGCGATACCCTTCGAGGCTCAGGAACAGTTCGGTGGCGGCGCGTACCGAAGGATTGTCCTCGAGCAGCAACAACCGTCCGGCGATCGGTGCCGCGTTGCCGCTCGGGCCCGGGGTGCGCGCGATCGGCGCGGCCTGACGCAGCACCCGCTCGCGGGGAATGCGCACGGTGACCTTCGTGCCGTGGCCGGGCGTCGACTGGACCGAGACCTCGTAGCCGAGCAGCCGTGCGACCTCGCGTACGATCGCGAGCCCGAGGCCCACGCCCTCGCGCGGCCGTCCGTCGTGGTCCACCTGATAGTATTCGTCGAAGATCCGTTCGAGCTTGTCCGCCGGGATGCCGATGCCGGTATCCTCGACCACGAGTTGCAGACCTTCGGCATCGACGCTCTCGCCGAGCCGCACCGCGCCCCGCTCGGTGTATTTGACGGCGTTACCCAGCAGATTCTGCAGCAATTGGCTGAGAAGTAGCCGGTCGGTCGCGAGCGCGACCTCGCTTCGCGGCAGATCGAGTGCGAGCGACTTGACCGATGCCGGGGCGGCGAACTCGCGGCGCAGTTCGGCGAAGATCGCCTCGAGATTCACTTCCTCGATCTGCGGCGTGATCGCGCCGGATTCGAGTCGGCTCACGTCGAGCAGCGCATCGAGCAGGCGCGACGCCCCGTCGATCGCCTGTTCCTGACTGCGCAACAGGTCCCGCAGCCCGCCCGGATCGGATGCGAGCTTCTGCATGGAAGCGTTCAGCATGCGGATCGTGTGCATGGGCTGGCGCAGGTCGTGGCTCGCCGTGGCGAGGAACCGGCTCTTGGCACGATTCGCCCGCTCCGCCTCGGCTCGCGCCACGATCAGGGCCTCGTTGACGGCCCGCCGGTCGGTCATGTCGCGAATCGCCGCGGCGACGTAGGAGCGCCCCTCCCAGTCGAACGGCGCAAGTCGGATACCCGCCGGAAACTCCGAGCCGTCGGCCCGGCGCGCCACCAGGTCGGCGCTGCGAGCGCCCATTTCCCGTCCCACCGGCGCACGCTGGTACTGCGCGACGTAATGAGCATGCCGCGCGCGCAGCCGGGCCGGCAGCAGCAGGTCGATCGACTGGCCGACGAGCGCGCCGGGGGCGTAGCCGAGCAGCGAGCGGGTCGTCTCGTTCGCGAAACGGATCACGCCATGGAAATCCACGACGATCAGCGCATCGGGGCTGAACTGCAGTAACTGTTCGGAGAGCGCGGCGCTATGATTCATGGATTGCGGACGGTCCCCGGCCCTTCAGGGAACGGTTCTGGCGGTCGAGCCCGGTCTTGAGTAAGGAAATGTTAACCGATTTTCACAATGGCGGCAGGAACCGATCGGAGGGCTCGGGGCATAAGGGAGGGGCGCAAGCCCATGCGGGGAACCCCGGGTGCGACCTTCGCCGCAATCGGGCAGTCTGCCCTGAACGCTCGGATCGCTCCGAGCGGTGATCGACTGGCTGGCACTAGGGTCACCGCGCACGCGTCTCGCCGAGAACGATAGGTGTAAATGCATGGAACAGAAGCCCGCCTGGCTTGGATCCGGGGCCATTTTGAATCAACTGATGGAGATCGCGCGCATCTCCGCGCTCGCGGAAATGGCGAGTGGCATCGCCCACGAGCTCAATCAACCGCTCGGTGCGATCGCCACCTTCGCTCAGGCGGGCGAACGCATGCTGAACCGCGGCGACCCGATGATCCCGCAGGCCACGGACGTCTTCCGGCAGATCAATCAGCAGGCGCTCGGCGCCGGCGAGGGGATCCGCCGGATCCGCCGTCTGTTCGATCACGACCGCTCCAACCGCGAGGCCTGCGCGATGGCCGAGGTGATCGACGAGCTGCACCCGGTGCTCGAGATGCTCGCGCAGAAGGTCGCCGGCAAACTGCAGATCGACGCGCCCGCCGACCTGCCCCGCGTGCTGATCGATCGACTGAAGATCCAGCACGTGCTGTTCGCCCTGACCCAGAACGGCTTCGACGCGGCCGTGGAAGGCGACCAGACTGCGCCGCCCTGGGTGCGCATCGAGGTGCGGAGCGACCGATATTCGGTCGAGACCAGCGTGATCGATTCGGGTTCGGGCATCCACGACGACGTCGAGGAACAGCTCTTCCGGCCGTTCTTCACCACCAAGGTCCGCGGTACCGGCCTTGGTCTCGCCTCGTCCCGGGCCATCGTCGAGGCGCACGAGGGTACGATAGGATTCGACGAGACGCCGGGGGGCGGAAGCCGTTTCTGGTTCCGCCTGCCGGTCGGTTCGGGCTGAACACTCAAATCAGGGGGGAGGAGAACGCGATGGTGAAGCCCGTGGATGCGCACAAGGAATCGGCCACCATCTACGTCGTCGACGACGACGACGGCATGCGGCGCGCATTGTCCGTCCTGCTGAGCACGGTCGGGTTCCGCACCCTGGCATTCGCCCGGCCGAGCGAGTTCCTCGCCAGCCTGAAGCCCGACGAGCCGGGTTGCCTGGTCCTCGATATCCGCATGCCGGAGATGAGCGGCCTGGAACTGCAGCAGCAGCTGAATCGCAGCGGCTGCATGCTTCCCGTGATCTTCATCACGGGTCACGGCGACGTGCCGATGGCCGTGCAAGCCATGAAGGCCGGTGCGTTCGAATTCATCCAGAAGCCGTTCCGCGACCAGGATCTGCTCGACCAGATCAACCACGCGCTGCGCCACGACGCGGAGAACCGGCAGAACGTCGCCCGGCGAGCCGAGGTGCTGCGCCGGATCGAGACCCTCACGCCCCGCGAACGCCAGGTCATGGACCTGGTCGTCGAGGGCGGCGCCAACAAGGTGATCGCCATCGACCTGGGTCTCAGCGAGCGCACGGTCGAGATCCACCGCGCCAAGGTGATGGAGAAGATGGGCGCGCGATCGGTGGCCCACCTGGTCAAGCTGCACATGACCCTCGGCGAGTGATCGCCCGGCGGCGCCCGCGGCCGCGCGGCTAGCGATGCATCGGCACGAAGGGCGCGATCGCGGTGATCGCGCCGAGCACCATGAGCAGTGCGCCGGCGAGCGCGTGCAGGCCTTGCGTGCGCGCGAAACGCCAGAGCTGCGCCGACACCAGGCTGCCGCCGAACACCGCGGGCCAGGTGCCGAGACCGAAAGCCGCCATCGTCGCCGCGCCGCGCAGCGCCCCGCCGGTGAGCGCCGCGAACGCGAGCATCGAGTACACCATGCCGCAGGGCATGAATCCCCAGATCGCGCCGAGCAACAACGAGGCGCCCGGCCTTTTTGCCCGCGTCGAGACCGCGAGGGGCGCGAGCCGTCCCCAGAAGCGCGCCCCCAGGCGCTCGGCGGCCGCAAAGCCGCGGCGGCGGAAGGCGATCTGGACCGCGAGCGCGATCAGCACGAGCCCGGCCGCGACCCTCAGGGCCCGGGCGACGCCCGCGAGATTCACGAGCGCGGCGAGGGTCCCGCCGAACGCACCGCAGAGTGCCCCGGCCAGCGCATAGCTCGCCACGCGTCCGACCTGATAGCCGAGGGCCTGCGCGAGCGCCCGCGGCGGCGACAGTCCCTGCTGCCTGGTCCGCATGCCGAGCGCGGCCGAGAGACCTCCGCACATCACCAGACAGTGCCCGCTCGAGGCGAGGCCCGCGACCCAAGCGGCCACCAGCGCGATCGGCAGCGCGGCGCTCGCGCCCACACCCGACATGCCGGGCATGCCCGACATCAGCATCGGCGCCCGCCTCGCGTCGGTCGCTCGAAATCCACCGCCGGTTCGTCCTCGGCGAGGATGTCCCAGGCCTGAGCGTCCAGGTCCTCGAACTGACCGCTGCCGACGGCCCAGAAGAAGGCCCAGCAGGCGAAGCCAATCAGCACCAGGCTGATCGGTATCAACACGAGAATGATGCCCATCAGTGACCTCTTCCCGGGCGCGCGACCCGTAGCGAATTGAGTACCACGAGAATCGAGCTCGAGGACATGCCGACCGCCGCGAGCCAAGGCGGCACCCAGCCCATGGCGGCGACCGGCATCGCCGCCAGATTGTAGAAAACCGCCCAGACGATGTTCTGACGGACGATCGCCTGCGCGCGCCGCGCGACGCGCAGCGCCTCCGGCAGCGCGGCCAGGGAATCACCCACCAGAATGAGGTCCGCGCTCGCCTGGGCGAGCGCCGAACCTCTTCCCATGGCGATCGACACTCCGGCTCCGCCGAGCACCGGGGCGTCGTTGATGCCGTCGCCGACCATGGCGACGAACTCGCCCTGGGCGCCGAGCGCGCGCACCCGTTCGAGCTTGTCGGCCGCGGTCTGCCGCGAGCCGTAGCGCTCGATACCGCATTGTTCGGCGAGCCTGCGCACGGCCGCGGCGGAATCGCCGCTCGCGATCTCGACTCCGTAGCCCGCCGCGCGCAGTTCCGCGACCACCGCCCGACTCTCGGCGCGTGGCGATTCGGCGAGTTCGAAGGCGCCGAGCACGCCATGCCGGTCGCCGAGCAGAATCGCCTGGTCGCGCGGCGCCTCGCCGACCTCGGCCGTTCCGCGCACGAAGGCCCGATGGCCGATTCGATAGCGCTCGCCATCGACCGTGCCCTCGACGCCCTGCCCGGCCGCGTAGCGCACGTCGGCCGCGACCGCGACCGCGCCTCCTCCACGCACGAACGCGCGCGCGATCGGATGTTCGGAGGCGGCCTCGAGCGCCGCGGCGATTTGCATCGCGCGGCGTTCGTCGCCGCGGCTGGTCGGGGAGAAGCCGACGACCTCGATGCGCCCGTCGGTCAGGGTGCCGGTCTTGTCGAACACGATGCGGCTGACCTTGGCGAGCGCTTCGATCGCATCGGCTCTCGCCACGAGCACCCCGCGTCGCGCGAGCGCGGTGTTGGCGGTCGCGACGACCACGAGCGTCGCGAGCGACAGCGCACAGGGGCAGGCGGCCACCAGCACCGCGAGCGTCGCCGGAAATGCCCGGGCGGGGTCCAGGTACAGCCACAGCACCGCGACCAGGGCCGCGCCGCCGAGCACGGCCGACAGGAACCGCCCCGCGAGGGCGTCGGCCGCCCGCATGAATCGTGGCCGCTCCGCCTGGGCCCGGGTGAGCAGCGCCACCATCGCGGCGATGGTCGTGTCGGCGCCGACCGCCTCGACCCGCAAGCGCAGCGGCGAATCGAGGTTGAGCGTGCCGGCGGCGATCGCCTCCCCGGCCTCGCGGGTGATCGGCGCGGATTCGCCCGTGAGCATCGACTCGTCGATGCGCGCCGACCCGCCCTGCGCCTTGCCGTCCGCGGGCACGATCTCGCCGGCGCGCACCAGCAGAAGGTCGCCGACTTCGATGCGCGCGACGGCGACGTCCTCGACCCGCTCACCATCCGCATAGGCGCGCAGGCGGTGGGCGGTCGCCGGCAGCAGCCGGCCGAGGGCGTCGCTGATGCCGGTGCTGCGGTGTCGCGCGGCCATCTCGACATAGCGCGCCACGCTCAGGAAGAACACGAACATCACCACCGAGTCGAAATAGACCGCGCCGGACTGGTGCAAGGTGTCCCAGACACTGGCCGAATACGCGAGCAGCAGCGCGATCGCGACCGGTACGTCCATGGTCAGGCCCCTGGCCGCGAGAGCGCGGTACGCCCCCTGCAGGAAGGGCCAGCCGGAGTAGAACAATACCGGTGTCGCGACCAGCATGCTGACGATCCGCAGGAACGCCCGGATCGTGTGGTCCATGCCGCCCGCGTCCCCCGCATACAGGGAGACCGCGAAGGTCATGACCTGCATCATGCCGAGCCCGGCCACGCCGAGCCGCTTCAGATGGCCGCGGCGCTCGCGCCTGGCGAGATCCTCGACGCCGCCACCGGTCACGACGTGGGGCCGGTAACCGAGCGCGGCGATCGCCGCGAGAATACGGGCGAGGTCCGTACGCGCATCGTCCCAGACCACCAGCGCACGCCCCGTCGCGGCGTTGACGCTCGCCCGCAGCACCCCGGAGGTCTGCAGCAAGGCCCGGGTGATCAGCCAGTTACAGGCCGCGCAGGTCAGTCCGTCGATCAGCACGACCGCCGCGCGGCCGTCGGTCTCGCGGCGGGTCAGCGACTCCGCGACGCGCGGGTCGGCATAGGCGGCCCACTGATCGGCGGACTCGGCCGGACGGGTGCCGGGCGCGGTACGGAACCGGTAATAGTCGGCGAGACCGAGCTGCTCGATCAGTTCGGCGGCGGCCCGGCAACCAGGGCAACAGACCGGCACGTCCTCGCCGCGGACCCGCGCGTGAACCACCGTCCGGCCCGCGAGCGGCTCGCTGCAGTGGAAGCATTCCGTCGCGGCGACCGCCACGGTGCCTCAGCGCACGGGCGGCTGGATCGAATTGACCGCGTGGTGCACCGGCGAGGACGAGGACACCGGCGAATGCGGCACCACCGGATCGGGGTGTTCGAGGATCAGCACATAGGTGACGATGCAGGCGATCACGACCGACACCGGCAGGCCCACCACCAGCCACATGATCGGATAGCGGTACCAGGGCAAGCTCACGGTCGGCGTCGTGGTGTTCATCGCTTCGGGCTCTCTCAGGGTTCGGAGAAGAATCGCGCGGGGCTCGTCGCCCTCACCGTTGGCGCATCGACGGCCTGCACGACCATGGTGAAATCGTGGCCGCCGTGGACGAGGTCCTCGGGCACCCGCACGCGCACCACCACCGTCTTGACGTCCTCGGCGGCGACCAGATGGGTCGGCGAGTCCGCATCGACGCTCACGTCCGGCAGTCCGAGCGCGCTCACCTTGAAGGTATGCGGCCTCTGGTCCTTGTTGATGATGCGGATCGTGAACACGTTCTCGACGCGTCCGTCGTCGAGTTCCCGATAGAGCGTGTTGCGATCGCGCAGCACGTCGATGTTGACCGGCACCCGGTGCGCCACCGCGAAGGCGAAGCCGCCGACCAGCAGCGCGAGACCGGCTCCGTAGAGCAGGGTGCGCGGCCGCAGCACGCGGGCCTTGCCACCCTCCATCTCGGCCTGGGTCGAGTAGCGGATCAGGCCGCGCGGCGAGCCGACCTTGTCCATCACCGCATCACAGGCGTCGATGCACGCCGCGCAGGCGATGCATTCGTACTGCAATCCCTTGCGGATGTCGATGCCGGTCGGACACACCTGGACGCAGACGGTGCAATCGATGCAATCGCCCTGTCCGGCGCGGCGCGCCCCGGCGCCTCGTGCCCGCGGTTCGCCGCGCGTCGCGTCGTAGGAGATGATCAGCGTACTGCGGTCGAACATCGCGCTCTGGAAGCGCGCGTACGGGCACATGTACATGCAGACCTGCTCGCGCATGAAGCCCGCGTTGCCGTAGGTCGCGAACCCGTAGAACACGACCCAGAACCACTCCCAGCCGCTCAGCGACAGTGTCGCGAGTCCCGTCCCGAGCGCACGAATGGGCTCGAAGAAGCCGACGAAGGTGAACCCCGTGAAACCGGCGAACGAGAGCCACAGAACCTGCTTCAAGGTCTTGCGCAACAGTTTCTCGCGCGTCCACGGACCCCGGTCGAGTTTCATGCGCTTGGCGCGATTGCCCTCGGCGATGCGCTCCATCCACAGGAACGCCTCGGTCCAGACCGTCTGCGGACAGGCATAGCCGCACCACAGGCGCCCGGCGAGCGCGGTGAAGAAGAACAGCGACAGCGCGGCGATCACCAGAAGCCAGGTCAGCAGGAAGAAATCCTGCGGGAAGAAGGTCAGGCCGAAGATGTAGAACTTGCGCTCCGGCAGGTCGAACAGCACCGCCTGGCGCCCGTCCCAGGTCACCCAGGGCATCAGATAGTAGAGCCCCAGCAGCGCGAGCACCGACAGGACCCTCAAACGGGCGAACCGTCCCGAGACGTCGCGCGGGTAGACCTTGCGATGCGCCGCGTAGAGCCCCTGGCTGGCTTCGGCGGTCGCGGGTGCCTCGGATGCTTCGACCGTTTCCGTCATTGCTGGAGGGCCTGCTGCGCCGGCGCGGCGCCATGGTGCGAGAACCCGTAGATGTAGGCCGCCAGGAGGCGCACCTGATCCTCGCCGAGCCGATCGAGGTGGGCCGGCATGTGGTTGGTGCGGCCGTTCGTGACCGTCTCGGTGATGTCGTGGCGCGAGCCGCCCCAGAGCCAGATCTTGTCGGTGAGGTTGGGCGCACCGATGATCTGGTTGCCCTTGCCGTCGGGTCCGTGGCAGGCCACGCAGAAGGTCATGAATTTCTGTCGGCCCGCCGCCGTCGCCGCCGACGGCGGAACGCGGCCGCTCAGGCTGAGCACGTAGTCCACCACGTCGTGCACGCCCTGAGGACCGAGCACCGTGCCCCAGGCGGGCATCGCGGCGTTTCGACCGTAGGCGATCGACTGGTAGATGGCCTGATCGGTCCCGCCGTGCAGCCAGTCGTCGTCGGTGAGGTTCGGAAAGCCCTTGGCGCCGCGCGCGTCGGATCCGTGGCAGGACGAGCAATTGAGCTCGAACAGGTTCTTCGCGGTCGCCATCGCCTGCGGGTTCTGCGAGAGCGCGGCGATGCTCATGCCCTTGTAGGGCGCGAACAGCTTGTCGAACTTGGCCCGGGCGTCGGTCTCCTGCGACTGCCACTGCGATGCCGAGCTCCAGTGCAACAGGCCGCGGTAGTTGCCGAGTCCGGGATAGAGCGCCAGATAGCCTAGCGCAAAGACGATCGTGAGCACGAACAGCCACAGCCACCAGCGCGGCAGCGGGTTGTTGTACTCCGTGAGGTCCCCGTCCCAGACGTGGGTGGTCTCCTGAGCGGCGTCGCGGCGGGTGCCGCGCGTCGTGTACCAGATCAGCCAGAGCGCCGCCGAGATGTTGGCGAAGACGACCAGCGTGACGAACAGACTGGCTCCGGAGGTCACGACTGCGGGCCCCCGCCGAGGTCCTCGTCATCCTCGAGCGGCATGCGGGACAGGGCGTCGAAGGTCTTCTTCGGCGCGTTGCTCCAGGCCCAGACGGTGTACAGCACGAACAGGATCATCAGGGTCAACGTGATTATTCCGCGCACAATACCCATCACTTGTCTCCCTTGGCACCGTGGTATCTCAAACTCTGCAGGTAGGCGATCACCGCATCGAGCTCCGTGTGGCCCGCGACCTCGGCCGGCGCCGCGGCGATCTGCGCATCCGTATAGGGCACACCGAGTTCGCGCAGGACCTGCATCTTTCGGGTGATGTCCTTGCCATCGAGCTTGTCCTTGCCGAGCCACCAGAAGGCCGGCATGTTCGACTCGGGAACGACGTCGCGGGGATTGGTCAGGTGGATCCGGTGCCATTCGTCGGAGTACTTGCCGCCGACCCGGGCGAGATCCGGACCGATGCGCTTGGAGCCGAACAGGAACGGGTGGTCGTAGACCGACTCGCCGGCGAGCGAGTAGTGGCCGTAACGCTCGGTCTCGGCCTGCAGCGGCCTGACCATCTGCGTATGGCAGAGATAACATCCCTCGCGCACGTAGATGTCCCGCCCCTCGAGCTCGAGCGGTGTATACGGCTTGATCCCGGGAGCCGGTTTGATCACGGAGTTCTGGAAATACAGGGGGACGATCTCGACGAGCCCGCCCGCGCTGATCACGATCGCGATCAGCGTGCCGAGGAGCCAGGCGTTCTTTTCGACTACTTCGTGCTTCATCTCGTTGCTCTCCGCTCGATCAGACGGCCGCCGGCGCAGGCACCGGCACCTGGACTGGACGCGCATCCGGGGCCGTCAGCGTCTTGAAGACGTTGTAGGCCATGATGAACATGCCGGACAGGAACAGCAGGCCGCCGACCAGACGCACCTCGTAGAACGGATAGGTCGCCTTGAGCGCCTCCACGAACGTGTAGGTCAGCGTGCCATCCGGGTTCTTGGCACGCCACATCAGACCCTGCATCACACCGGCGATCCACATCGAGGTGATGTAGAGCACCACGCCGACGGTCGCGATCCAGAAGTGCGCATCGATCAGCCGCGTGCTCCACATCTCCTTGCGGCCGAACAACTTCGGGATCAGCGCGTACATCGAGCCGATGGTGATGAACGCCACCCAGCCGAGCGCGCCGGAATGGACGTGGCCGATGATCCAATCGGTGTCGTGGGCGAGCGCATTCACGGTCTTGATCGCCAGCATGGGTCCCTCGAAGGTCGACATGCCGTAGAAAGACAGCGAGACGATCATGAACTTCAGGATCGGATCGGTGCGCAGTTTGTGCCATGCGCCGGACAGGGTCATGATGCCGTTGATCATGCCGCCCCAGGACGGGGCCAGCAGGATCAGGGAGAACACCATGCCGATCGACTGGACCCAGTCGGGCAGCGAGGTGTACTCGAGATGATGGGGGCCGGCCCACATGTACACGGAGATCAGCGCCCAGAAGTGCACGATCGACAGGCGGTAGGAGTAGATCGGCCGCCCGGCCTGCTTCGGAATGAAGTAGTACATCATGCCGAGGAAGGCCGCCGTGAGGAAGAAACCCACGGCGTTGTGCCCGTACCACCACTGCACCATGCCGTCGATCACGCCGGAATAGATGTCGTAGGACTTCCACAGCGACACCGGAATGGCGAGATTGTTGACGACGTGCAGCACGCCGATGGTGATGATGTAGGCGGCGAAGAACCAGTTCGCGACGTAGATGTGCTTGACCTTGCGGGTCGCCAGGGTGCCGAAGAACACGATGCCGTAGGCCACCCAGACGATCGCGATCAGGATGTCGATCGGCCATTCGAGCTCGGCGTATTCCTTGCTCTGCGTGATGCCGAGCGGCAGCGTGATCGCGGCCAGCACGATCACCAGCTGCCAGCCCCAGAACGTGAAACTCGCCAGCCGGTCGGAGAACAGGCGCACGTGCGAGGTACGCTGCACCACGTAATACGAGGAGGCGAACAGCGCGCAGCCACCGAAGGCGAAGATCACCGCGTTGGTATGCAGAGGCCTCAGGCGGCTGAAGATCAGCCAGGGCACGCCGAAATTCAGCGTCGGCCAGATCAGCTCGGCGGCGATGTACGCACCGACGGTCATGCCGACGATCCCCCAGACGATCGTCATGATCGCGAATCGGCGCACCACGACGTCGTTGTAATAAACGCGCGCCGCCGGCGCCGAGACCTGCGCTGTCTGCATTGCTGGTTCCCTCAGGAGGTGTTCGAAGCTCTTGCTCTGGGGCAAAATGCTAGGCGGGTGGCCTGAAGCGGGCTATAAGGAACCGGACGGGTGTCCATACGTACTGTCCCGGGTTGCCGGGCTAGGCGTTCTCCGCTCCCCTCTAAGGGCAAATCCATATGGGCGCCGGACGCGGACCGATCCATCCTGCGACGGCATGATCTCGACTGGAGCCTCGATGAACACCGGTGTGCTGTTCGATACGGAATTGATGCGCCGCTACGACCGGGAAGGTCCGCGCTACACCTCCTACCCGACCGCCGTGCAGTTCCACGCCGGCATCACCCCGGCCGCGTACGTCGAGGCCGCCGCGACCAGCCCGGGCGCGCGCGCCGGGGCGCCCATTTCCATCTATGTGCACGTACCGTTCTGCCGCAGTCCCTGCTTCTACTGCGGATGCAACAAGATCATCACGCGCCAGATGGACCAGGCCGACGCCTACCTGCTGCGGCTCGAGAAGGAGATCGCTCTGCGCGGCCGTCATTTCGAGCGCTCGCGCGCGGTCGAGCAGCTCCATTTCGGTGGCGGCACGCCCACGTTCCTCAGCGCGGATCGGCTCGAGAATCTCCTGCGGGTGATCGGCGAGAACTTCAACCTGACTCGGGAGCCGGACCGCGACTACTCGATCGAGATCGATCCGCGCACGATCGACGCAAACGGCCTGCGTCACCTGGCGACGCTCGGGTTCAACCGCGTGAGCCTAGGCGTCCAGGACTACGAGCCGGCGGTGCAGCAGGCGATCAATCGGATTCAGTCGGCCGACATGGTCTCGGACCTGGTCGCCGCGGCACGGCGGCTCGGCTTCCGATCGCTGAACTTCGATCTGATCTACGGACTGCCGCGACAGACGCGGGAGAGTTTCGCGACGACGCTCGACACCGTCATCGCGCAGCGTCCGGATCGCCTCGCCGTGTACGGCTACGCGCACATGCCGCACCTGTTCAAGGCCCAGCGGCGGATCGTCGCGGACGAACTTCCGGATGCGTCGACCCGGCTCGCCCTGCTCGGCATGGCGATCGAACGGCTGACCTCGGCCGGCTACGTCTACATCGGTATGGATCATTTCGCGTTGCCCGACGACAGCCTCGCCCGAGCGCACAGTAATGGCACGATGCAGCGCAATTTCCAGGGCTACACGACCCACGCCAACCGCGATCTCGTCAGCGTCGGCCTGAGCTCGATCGGCCAGGTCGGCAACCTGTACGTGCAGAACCACAAGACCATGTCCCTGTACTCGAGCAGCCTCGACCAGGGTCTGCTCCCCCAGCACAAGGGGGTACTGATGAACGACGACGACGTGCTGCGCCGTGACGTGATCCAGCAGCTCATGTGCCGCGGCGCGCTCGACCGCGCGGCGACGGCCGACCGGTATCGCGTCGATTTCGACCGCTACTTCGCCGCGGAACTCGATCGCCTGCAGGAATTGCGCGCCGACGGCCTGGTCGACATCGACGACCGGCGGATCGCGCTCACGCCGCGCGGGCGCCTGTTGATGCGCAACGTCGCGATGGTGTTCGACGCGTACCGCAACACCGGCGCGAGCGCCCCGCGTCTGTCCCGCGTGATCTGACCGGCGAGGCCCCGACCCCGGGGACCGGATCGCCGGCCTCAGCCGGTCCAGCCGAGCGAGCGTTCCACCGCTTTTTTCCAGGCGGCGTACAGCTCTGCGCGTCGTTGCGCGCTCATTCGCGGCGAGAACCGCCGTTCGACGCGCCAGTTCTCCACCAGGTCGTCGCGGTTGCGCCAGTACCCCGCCGCCAGGCCCGCGGCGTAGGCGGCGCCGAGGGCCGTCGTCTCGACCATGGCAGGCCTGACCACGTCGATTCCGAGGATGTCGGCCTGGAACTGCATCAGCGTCTCGTTGGCGACCATGCCGCCATCGACGCGCAGCTCGCCGAGCGCGAGCCCCGCATCCCGGGCGATGGCCTCGAGAACGTCGCGGGTCTGATAGGCGGTCGCCTCGAGTGCGGCCCTGGCCAGATGCGCGCGGGTGGCGTAGCGGGTCAGGCCGGCGATCACGCCTCGGGCATCCGGGCGCCAGTACGGCGCGTACAGACCCGAGAAGGCGGGCACGACGTACACGTCGCCGTTGTCCTCGACCTCGCAGGCGAGCTTCTCGACGTCCGAACTGCGCTCGATCAGCCCGAGATTGTCGCGTAGCCATTGCACCAGCGCGCCCGCGATCGCCACCGATCCTTCGAGCGCATAGTGCGCCGGCTCCCCGCCCATCCGATACGCGACCGTGGTGATCAGGCCGGCGCGCGATTGCACCGGACGCGTCCCGGTGTTCACCAGCAGGAAACAGCCCGTTCCATAGGTGTTCTTGGCGTCGCCCACCTGAAAACAGGCCTGGCCGACCAGCGCCGCCTGTTGATCGCCGAGGATGCCGCCGAGTGCGACCCCTTCGAGCGGACCGCCGGCGACCGTACCGTAGATCTCGCTCGAGGAGACGATGCGCGGCAGCGCCGCACGCGGCACGTCGAACGCCCGCAGGAGATCCTCGTCCCAGTCGAGCGTCTCGAGATTCATGAGCTGCGTCCGGCTCGCATTGGTCACGTCGGTCAGGTGCAGCCCGGAAGCCGCGCCTCCGGTCAGATTCCAGGCGAGCCAGCTGTCGACGGTACCGAGCAGCGCCTCCCCGGACTCGGCCATGGCGCGAGCACCTTGTACCTCGCGAAGCAGCCACTGCATCTTCAGGGCGCTGAAATAGCTCGCGAGCGGCAATCCGGTACGGGCGCGGAACCGGTCGGGACCACCCTCTTTGCAATAATCGGCCACCGCGGCGTCGACGCGGGTGTCCTGCCAGACCAGCGCGCGGTGCAGCGGTGCACCCGTGCGCCGGTTCCAGAGCAGGGTCGTCTCGCGCTGGTTCGTGATGCCGACGGCGGCGAGATCGTCGGCACGCAGCCCCGCACGCGCGAGCGCCGCGGCGGCGACTTCGGCGGTGTTCGCCAGGATCTCGGCGCCTTCGTGTTCGACCCAGCCGGGCTGTGGAAAGTACTGTGCGTGTTCCTTCTGCGCCGAAGCGACGATCGCGCCGACGCGATCGAACACGATGAACCGCGTACTGGTGGTGCCCTGGTCGATTGCCCCGACGTATCTGCGCATCGTCCGCTCCCTCCCGCCGAAATTGCCGCCCTGCCTCGCCGAATGATCGCACGGCGATGGGGTGCGGCGGGATATCCCTTAGGACGCCCGGCGCTTCCCGCATGGCGCCGGCGGTCCATCGGCATTAGATTCGCTCGTGCATGTCCCGAGGAAGCGCCGGTCGATGAATCCGCAGTCGCGAGCGCCGCCAGCCGATCCGCAAGCTCTGCGGCCGGAGGAGTTGTGCGATCACGCGGTCTATCCGCACCCCGTCGAGCGCCTCGAACTGCTCGAGACCAACATTTCGCTGCTCGCATTGACGGGGCGGTTCGCCTACA
>JAGWPY010000161.1 GCA_028870275.1 Gammaproteobacteria bacterium
CGCGGTCTTCAGGTGGAAAATCTCGACCGGAATGTGCGCATCGCGTGCGATCCGGAAGGTCTCGTCGAGCGCCTGGTTCTCGGCGTCGCCCTCGCTGCGCATGTGTGTTGCATAGATGCCGCCGTAGGCCGAGGCCGTGCGAGCGAGCGCGATCAATTCGTCGGTGGACGCATACGGTGCCGGTGCGTACTCGAGGGCGGTCGAAAGGCCCAGAGCACCCTCGCGCATCGCATCGGCGACCAAGCCCTGCATGCGCGTGATCTCGGCGGGCGTCGCGGGTCGGTCGCCGTACCCGATCACCATCTCGCGAACCGAGGTCGCGCCGACGTAAGTACCGAGATTGATGCCGAGTCTCTGGCGGCGCAGTCGCGCGAAATAGCCGGAGAAATTCCGCCAATCCGGCTTCAGCCCGTAGTGCGCATAGGTCGTGCGGTTCTGGGCGATCATCGCGTCGTCGAGCGGCGCGACCGACTCACCCTCGCCGGTGATCTCGGTGGTGATGCCCTGGAAGATCTTCGACGGCACCCGTGGGTCGACCAGCATCGTCAGTTCGGACTGGCCGAGCATGTCGATGAACCCGGGCGCGACCACCATGCCGTGCGCATCGATCACCCGTTTTGCGCGCGCCCCGGGCAGCCGTCCGATCGCCGCGATGCGCCCATCGCGAATCGCGACATCGCCCGCGTACCACGGTGAGCCGGTGCCATCGATGATGCGCCCATTGCGGATCAGGACGTCGTAGCCCGCGTTGGGCGCGGCGCCCGCGGCTGCGCACAGCATGGTCCAAACGCAGCCAGCAACGAAAAGCGCCGATCGAGTCAGGGCCGATCGCTTCATGTAGGCGTCCCCGCGGTGTATCTCCCTACCGCGAGACTACCGTATCCGGGTGCCTGGGCGCGAGATCGTTGCGAAGTCCGTCCCCGTGTTCACCAGCGCGCGATCCGCGGGAGGAGGTGGCGGGCCAGCAAGACGACCAGCGTGCAGCTCAACCCGTACCAGGTGATGATGAACAGCGGGTCGTTGAACGGACAGGCGAACACGAAGGCAAAGGCGCCCCAGGCCGCCGCCGACAGGCCGACGAGAAACCGGGTGCGCCGCATGTCGGTCGGCGCTCCGCGCCGTCCGAGCAGCGCGAGCGCGATCAACGGCGGAATCGACAGCAGCAGGATGTGCGAGGCGCACTCGATGCCGTTCGCCCATTCCAGCCGCTGCTCGATGGCCGACCAGCCGCCCGGCATGCTGCCGAGGAAAACGCCGTAGGCAATGCAGACCGCAACGATCGCAACGATCCAGCGAACCGAGCCCTTGAGGGCGTAAGTCGGATCGAACGATCGAAGGGCGAAAAAGCCGCTGATCGCCGATATGGTCGCGAGACTCACCAGACGCCAACCGACCGTAGGCTGATCGCGAATCCGCTGCATGTCGAAATTGGCGAAGCCGATCGCGAAGATCAGAAAGAGCTCCGTCGCGCCGATCGCCGCCATGATCGCGACGTCGACCCAGAATCGTCGCGGTCGAACCGGCGCGAGGTCCTCGGCCAACTGATCAATCAGGGATTCATAGTTCATGGGGTTCCGCCTGCGCCAATTCGCTCATCTGGCGCAATCCACGGTGAATGTTCACTTTTACGAGGGCAATCGTCTGTCCCAGGCGCTCCGCGGCCTCCTTGACGGTCAGTCCCTCGATCTTGACCAGCCGAATCGCCTCCGCCTGTGCGGGTTTGAGCCGACTCATCAGGGCATCGAGGGTCTGGGCGCTCCCGAAGCTCTCGCCCGTATCGGGCGCGGCAATCTCCTCGGGTATCTCGTCGGAAAGGGTCTCCTTCATCGCGCGCAGACGATCGATCCACTTATAGCGAGCGATCGCCACGAGCCACGGTCCGAACGGCTTCGCAGGATCGTACGTGTGACGTTTCGCGTGCAGGGTCATCAATACCTCCTGCGCGGCGTCATCGACCATCGCCATGGGCAGGCGCTTCGCGTAATACGAGCGCAGCCATGGTGTCAGCTCGAGCAGCAGAGCCCGATAGGCCCTCGCGTCACCCCGTAGAGCCGCGATCATCGAGTTGCGCCACTGGTCCTCGGCCAATCGAAGCCTCCTTGCGGGATCATTCTGGGATCCCACCGGCTATATACGTCGCAAGATGCGAAAAGGTTACAACAAACCGCCAGGCGGAGCGAAAAGCCGATGTCCCGGGTTTAAGTTGTAACTTTTGACGGTCGGCGGACGGATGTAGGGGTGCCACGCAGCGAGTCTCGATGAGGAGATCAGTGCGGGCGCTAAGGATCGACGACGAAACTTCACAACCAATTTGGAGCAACAAAGCATGAACAAGCAGCAGACTCTGCGCCTCGCCCTGATCGGAGCCTTGACGGTGGGCGCGAGCTCGATGGCGGCGATGAGCGCGCACGCGGCGAATGCGCCGAAGATGGAGAAGTGCTACGGGATCAACGCTGCGCACAAGAACGACTGCATGTCGCCGGGTCACTCCTGTGCGGGCCAGGACGCGAAGTCCCGGGATCCGAACGGCTTCGTGGCCGTGCCGGCGGGTCTGTGCTCGAAGATCGCCGGTGGTTCGACCAAGCCTGCCAAGGGCTGATCGGCTCCCATGCGACGCGCATCGCCAGTCGAGTCGAAGCCGATCCCGGTGCGCGCCGGGATCGGCCTGCGCGCTCCTCACGTTGCCCGGGTGCTCGCGGAGCGACCGCCGGTCGCCTGGTTCGAGGTGCACAGCGAGAATTATTTCGCCGCCGGCGGCGCGGCACACGATGCGCTCGAGCGCATTCGCGGCAACTACCCTTTGAGCTTCCATGGCGTGGGCTTGTCGCTCGGTTCGGCCGACCGACTGGACCGGGCGCATCTGCGCCGCTTGCGTTCCCTGGTCGAGCGATACCAGCCTGCGCTGGTATCCGAGCACCTGTCCTGGGGCGCGGTCGGCGGAGAACATTTCAACGATCTGCTGCCGCTGCCGTACACAAAAGAGGCGGTCGACCTTCTGGTCGATCGAATCCACGAGGTGGAAGAAGCACTGGCCCGGCCGATCCTGGTGGAGAACGTGTCGAGCTATCTGCGCTTTCACGCCGAGTTGACCGAGGCCGAATTCGTCGGCGAGGTCGTGCGACGGGCCGGTTGCGGACTGCTGCTCGACGTCAACAATGTCTACGTCAACAGCGTCAACCACGGCTTCGATCCCCTCTCGTACCTGCGCGAACTGCCGGGCGAGGCGATCGGCGAGATCCACCTGGCCGGCCACACGCGCAAGACCGGGCTGGCCGAGCCCCTCATCATCGACAGTCACGATGACCACGTATGCCCCGAGGTCTGGGCGTTGTTCGGTCAGGCGATCGCCCGCTTCGGCGCGCGACCGACTTTGATCGAGTGGGATGCGAACATCCCGTCGCTGGAAGTGCTGATCGAGGAGGCGGCGCAGGCGACGGACCGGATGGAGGTGCGCCGTGCCGAGTCTGCTTGAACTGCAGCTCGGCTTCGCGGCGGCCATGCGCGGGCAGGGCGAGCGGGTCCACGGCGCCATCGACGGTCGGGCGATCGGCGTGTCGGCGCGACTCGGCATCTATCGGCATGCCATCGATGCAACCCGACTGCGCACGCTCGCCAGTACCTATCCGACGGTGCAGGCCCTGGTCGGTGAGGCATTCTTCGAACAGCTCGCGCGGCGTTACGCCGCCCGGCACCCCTCCCTCTGCGGAGACCTGTGCGCCTACGGGGATTCATTCGCCCGGTTCATCGAGCAATCGCCCGAGGCGATCGGTCCAGTGCCTTATCTGGCGGAGGTCGCCCGGTTCGAGTGGCTGCGCCAGGAAGCGGCGTTTGCGGCCGACGCGGATCCGCTCGAGCGCGAACATCGCGCACCGTGCGCGTCGGCCGAACCGCATGCGCTGGGCGTGCGCTTTCACTCCAGCGTACGCACGTTTCGCAGCGACTTTCCGATTCTGTCGATCCACCGGTGGTGCGAGACGTCCGCCGGGGATGCCCCGACGCTCGCCGACGGCGCCGAGTGCGGCCTGATCTGGCGTGAAGGCGATCAGGTCGCCGCGAGCGTGGTTCACCCGTCCAGCTACGCGTGCATCGAGTCGCTGCGCGCCGGCCAGTCGGTCGGCGAGGCGGCCGCGGCGGGTAGTGCGGTGGATCCCGAATTCGTGCCTGCCGAGTGTCTGCAGGACCTGCTCGATCGCGGCTTGATCGTCGAATTCACCGATTCCAACAGGAGTGCATGATGCGACCGCTCGACCCGATTTTATCCGCCTACGACCGACTGGTCCGATCCGCCGGTCGAATTGAGCCGATCGCGTTGCTGCTATTGCGCTGGTGGGTCGCCATGGCCTTCTGGAAGGCCGGCGTGGTCAAGATCGAGGATCCATCCGGCACCGCCTACCTGTTCAATAACGAATACCACGTTCCGCTCCTATCTCCCGACGTGGCCGCCTTTCTCGGTACCTGGATCGAACTGATCACGCCATGGTTCCTGGGGCTCGGCCTGTTCACTCGGCTGACGGCGGCGTTCCTGTTCGTCTACAACATCATCGCCGTGATCTCCTATCCCGATCTGTGGCCGCATGGCTTCTGGCACGGGCTGGTGGGCGATGATTTCAACGATCACAAGATCTGGGGCATGATGCTGCTCGTGGTGATCGCCCGAGGCGCGGGCGTGCTGTCCATCGATGGCATCCTCAACTGGTGGCGGAGCAAGGCCGGTCAATGAGGGGGCGGCGGCCGGCGGTCCACCGGGTATCCGTTCATCCATATTCGATCGATGGACAACGTGTCGCCGATGCGATGCGTCGGATCGCCATCGACGAGTAACAGGTCGGCGCGATAGCCGGGCGCGATACGACCGCGGCGGCCCAGGTGGAAGATGCGGGCGGGCACCGACGTCGCCGCGCGCAGTGCCTCGATCGGAGTCAGACCCGCTTCGACGAGTATCTGCAGTTCCTCGTGCAAGGCGATGCCGTGAGCCGAACCCGGATTGGGCGAGTCCGTGCCGGCCAGGATCGGAATGCCCGCGTCGTAGAGTGCCTTGGTGTTCGCGAGCACTACGGGGAAGAAATGCGCCACCGTATGAGGATCCCGTTGGGTCAAGGATTCGCGTTGGGTCTGAGACAGGTAAGGCGCGACCCGGGGATCCGCGGCGAGCGTGCGGGCCAGGTCGAGACCGGATGCGTCGGCCCAGACATCGTCCGTCGTCTCGAAGAACACGTGATGTCGTGCCGCAAGTGCGAGAAAGTCCTTGCCAACGCGTTGGTCCGGAATCATGTGCGCTATGGCGTCGGCGCCGCAGCCGATCGCCTCGCGGGCGGCCCACTCCGCCTGGGCATGCACGATCGCGAGCCGATGGTCGCGATGCGCGGCGGCGATGACCGCGCAGACCTCGGCGGGGCTGAGCGTCGGCAGCGAATGATGATCGGCATATTCGCTCAGGTTCTCGATGAACAGCTTGATGTAGTCCGACCCTTCGGCGACACGCGCGTCGACGAAGCGCTGTGCGTCGCCCGCGGAGGCGAGCGTCGGTAGTCGCATGCCCGGAGGCAGGTGTTGGAGGGGCGCGCCGCCGCTTACGGTCACGCCGAGTCCGGCCCCCCAGGTATCCGCATCCCGCGTATCCGGCATGGACGAGCGCTGCGCGCGCCATTTTACGAAATGCCGCGCAACATCGAACATGTCCAATTCGGTGGTTACGCCGAAGCGCAGCGCGTCCGCTTGGGCTCCCGGAAATACGTGCACGTGCGCATCGATCAGGCCGGGTAGCAGAGTGCGGCCGCGTCCGTCGATTGCCGTGATGTGCGGGGGGATGGGTGCCCTGCGGCCGACTGCGGCGATGCGGCCATCGACAACGACGATGTTGGCCCGTTCGATCGTGCGCATTCCGTCGAAGACGCGCACATCTCTGATCGCGAAGGACGGCGCTGCGCTCTCCGTGCGGGCGACCGCGGTGGCGGAGCAAAATGCCCCGACCATGAAAACCCATGTGGCAAACACTCTGGACATGCCGCCTCCCGCGAAGCCAGGGTATCATCGACTCAGCCCGGGACCCGGCGGTCTGCCCGCCGATCCCGAGTTCGGCAATTGGCGAATTTGAGCGCGAATTTCCCGGGCAGGCAAGCCTGCGGGTGAGGGTCGAAACTTGGATGGTCATCAGATCGGCGCATTGATCAGCGCGATCGCCGGGGCCGGATGGGCGCTCGCCGGCGCTAGCGGTTTCAGCGGTCCGCGGCGCGTAGTCGCGGCGAGTGTCGCGGTCGGCGTGGCATCGACTCTGGCCGCCGCGACCTTGAGTTCGAGGTTTGTGCCGACCGCCGAGCGATTCGATGGTTCGATTTACGCAATATCCGTCGCGATCGAGGTTGTCGCGATCGTGGTTGCGGTGCTGGTGCTGCGACGGATGGGGAGGCAAGGCGCGATCATGCCGACGATTGCGGTGATCGTCGGCGCGCACTACAGCGGTCTTTGGCTGGCAACGGGGGAGCGCATTCTCCTCGCCTTGGGCGCGGCGCTCATCGCGGTCGGATTGGCGGGATTCCGGGTGCCCGTGCCCCGGCGGTCGGTGACGGTCGGCTTCGGCTGTGCGTTGTTGCTCTGGGCCGCGGCGCTCGTGACGATCGAGCACGGCGGGCGGAGCCGCGGAGCCTCGGAACCGCGGGACTCGACCATCGCCGCGGACCTCGGCCGGAAGGCGGCCGGCCCGCTCTGATGCGTCGGCCCGGGTTCCGGGGTATCATCGACGCCAGGACGATAACGAATGACGCCAGCGGTGCGCCCGGTCGATCGTGCGCGCGGCCGGATCCAGACCAGACGTAGATCTGCATCTGGGTCATCCTTGTCGACGAGAAGTCTCGGATCTACGCGAGCAGCGCTGAAGAAACCCCTCCGATGGAAGATCCAACCGCGAGCAACGCAGGCTCGAGCGCGGCCGACCGGGCGCAAACGCAGTCGCAGTATTCGCTCGAAGAGCTGATCGCCTGCGGCGAAGGCAAGTTGTTCGGCCCGAACACGCCACGCCTGCCGAGCGGACCGATGCGCATGGTCGACCGGATTACGCTGGTCTCGGCGACCGGCGGCGCCTTCGGTCAGGGAGAGGTGCGGGCCGAACTGGACATCAATCCGTCGTTGTGGTTCTTCGCCTGCCATTTCCCGGGCGATCCGGTCATGCCGGGCTGTCTCGGACTCGACGCCATGTGGCAATTGATCGGTTTCTTTCTCGCCTGGAGCGGGCATCGCGGTTTGGGTCGGGCGCTCGGCGTCGACGAAGTCCGCTTCTTCGGACAGGTGCAACCCCACGTGAAACTGGTCAGCTATCAAATCGACATCAAGCGAGTCATCACCCGACGGCTCATCATGGCGACCGCCGATGCGTCGCTCTCGGCGGACGGCCAGAAGATCTACGCGGCAAGCGGTTTGCGGGTCGGCCTGTTCGAAGGTCCGAACGTGCTGCAGCCTTCCGGCGGCGGAGTCTGACTCCGATGCGCCGCGTCGTCGTCACGGGAATGGGCATCGTCTCCTGTCTGGGAAACGATCTCGATACGGTCAGCAACGCACTCGCGCAGGGGAGCTCCGGCATCCGTGCGATGCCGGGATACACGGAGTTGGGACTCCGCAGCCAGGTGGCCGGACGGCCGGAAATCGTGCTCGAGGAACATCTCGACCGACGCGATCTGCGGTTCATGGGCGATGCGGCCGCGTACGCGGCAATTTCCATGAAATCGGCGATCGCCGACGCCGGACTCACTCAGGATCAGATCAGCCACGTGCGCACCGGACTGATCGCGGGCACCGGCGGCGGTTCGCCGGCCAACCTCGTCGAGGCGGCGGATCTCCTGCGCCAGAGAGGCATACGCAAGGTCGGCGCGACCCGCGTGCCGCGCACCATGTGCAGCACGGTCGCGGCGTGTCTGGCGACGACTTACAAGATCAAAGGCGTGAGCTTTTCGGTCACCTCCGCCTGTGCCACGAGTGCGCACTGCATCGGGGTCGGTGCGGAACAGATCCGCTGGGGCAATCAGGACGTCATGTTCTGCGGCGGCGGAGAAGAGGAGCATTGGTCGATGACGGCGCTGTTCGACGCCATGGGAGCGTTGTCCTCGGCCCGCAATGACACGCCGCAAGCGGCGTCGCGCGCCTACGACGCCAGCCGCGATGGCTTCGTCATCGCGGGTGGTGGTGGCATGCTGGTGCTCGAGTCACTGGAACATGCGCAGGCGCGCAACGCGAGGATTTACGCCGAGCTCGTCGGCTACGGACTGAGCGCCGACGGTCAGGACATGGTGCAGCCGTCGGGTGAAGGCGCGGTGCGCTGCATGCGCCAGGCCCTCGCGGGAGTGCAGGGCCCGATCGACTACCTGAACACCCACGGCACTTCGACGCCGCTCGGTGACGTGATCGAGCTCAAGGCCGTGCGCGAGGTGTTTGGCGCCACGCCGCCGCCGATCTCGTCAACGAAGTCCCTGACCGGACACTCGCTCGGCGCCGCAGGCGTGCAGGAAGCGATCTATTGTCTGCTGATGATGCGCGACGGCTTCGTTGCGGGCTCGGCGAACATCGAGGCGCTCGACGAGGCCTGTGCCGATATGCCGATCCTGCGAGCGACCGAACGCCGCCGCGTGGACACGGCGATGTCGAACAGTTTCGGCTTCGGCGGCACCAACGCGACGCTCGTATTCCGGCGATACTGAACGCCGTCGCGGATGCCGTGTTCTTGACTATTTCGTGAACAGCGTTGTAGTCTCAGGATAGACACGAGAACTGTATTCCGATTCGAGTGTCGTCGTCATGGGAAAACAACTCCATCAAATTCCGCTGACTCCGGCGATTCCCGACCTTTCTCGGCGTCGCGATCCCGGATCGGCCTTGCAGGGCCCGGTCATCACCTTGTCGGGTCGGCAGATCTTGCTCCAGCGCTGATCGCGTGCATTCGGGGCGATCGCGCCCCAGCCGATTCAATTCATCCATCGCTCGCGTTGCTCATACGACCCGTCGTGGGTGGTCGTTTGCGCCCTGGAGAAGCCGAATCATGCGACTGTCGAACAAGGAAAGTCTCGCCCTCACGAACCGCTATCTGGAACTGATCGCCGGAAAGCCGCTCGCCGACCGCGAGGTTCACGATCTCATTCAGGAAACCGTGGAGTCGTACGAACGGTACGTGAATCGCGGATTCCTCACGTACCGCAAGTCGGTCACCGAGTCCGGGCAGTTCGCCGCATTGGAGTGGTCGGGCAGCGGAAGCGTCCTGCAGGACGCACTTGGCCGACGCTACATCGATTGTCTCGGCGGCTACGGTATCTTCAGTGCGGGCGTCAATCACCCGAGGATCGTCAAAGCCGTCACCGATCAGCTGCAACGCATGGCACTCAACAGTCAGGAACTGCTCGAGCCCTGGCGTGCCGGGCTCGCCAAGGTCCTCGCCGGCGTCACGCCCGGAGATCTGTCGTGCAGTTTTTTCATCAACAATGGTACCGATGCGATCGAGGGTGCGATCAAGCTGGCACGTTTGCACACCAAGCGTCGCGTGTTCCTCTCGACGCTGGGCGGATTCCACGGAAAGTCGCTCGGATCGCTATCGCTGATGGGCAAGGCGACGTTCCGCGAGCCGTTCGCGAGCGGCTTGCAGGACGTGCGTTTCGTTCCGTTCGGCGACGCCGCCGCGCTCGAAGCGGAATTCGCCAAAGCCGATGCGATCGGCAACCCGTTCGCGGGGTTCGTGGTAGAGCCGGTGCAGGGCGAGGCCGGCGCGGTCGTGCCGCCGGCGGGCTATCTGCGCAAGGCGCGCGACCTTTGCACACGCTACGGCACCTTGCTGATCGCCGACGAGGTCCAGACGGGACTCGGCCGGACCGGAGCCATGTGGGGCGTGGACCACAGTGACGTGGTGCCCGACATCCTCTGTCTGGGCAAGTCGCTGGGCGGCGGAGTGATGCCGCTTTCCGCGTTCGTGTCGACGCCGGCCATCTGGGAGTGCCTCGTGCCGAATCCGGTCATCCACTCGACCACGTTCGGCGGGAATCCCCTTGCCTGCGCGGCGGGCATCGCCGCGATCAGCGTGACGCTCGAGGAGGATCTGCCCGCACAGGCCGCGCGCAAGGGCGAGATGCTGCTGCGGGAGCTGTCACGCCTGCAGCGTCGGTATCCGGACGTACTCACCGAGGCGCGTGGCAAGGGCCTGTTGATCGGTCTCGAATTTCCGTCCGATTCGATCGGTTACCGTTTCGCCGCGGGTCTGTTCAAACGCGGGGTGCTGGTCGCCGGCACCTATTCCAAGGCCCGCACCGTGCGAATCGAGCCCGCCCTCGGAATCGCCGACGAACTGCTGAACGAGGTTCTGGGGCGGATCGAGGATACGCTGCGCGAGATTGCCGCAACGCTGCGTGTCAAGGAGCCTACGGAGGTCGAAACCGCGTGAGGCGGGCGGTGATGCGTGGGCAATGAGGTCGGCGGATCCGATCCGGATCCCTGGTCCCGGTGGCTGCTGCACCATCGGGACGCCGATGATCCGCAGGTACGCCGGGCGATGCGAGCCGCAGTGGATCGTTATGTCGACCGCGTGATCGATGGGGCCCGGCTCGCGCCGGGGCACTCGCTGCTCGACGTGGGCACCGGCGAGGGATTGGTGGCTTTTCGTGCGCTCGAGCGCGTCGGGCGTTCGCTCCGCGTTTCCCTCGCGGACGTTTCGGCGACGTTGCTGGAGCATGCTCGAGCGCGTGCGGGAGAGCTCGGCGTGCTCGACCGTTGCGCGTTTTTCGCCGCCTCCGCCGATCGTCTCGACGGCCTTGCCGATGCATCCATGGATGCGGTCGCGACGCGCTCCGTACTCGCCTACGTCGACGACAAGCTGGGCGCCTTGCGGGAGTTCCGTCGCGTGCTCAAAGCCGGCGGACGTATTTCGCTCGGCGAACCGGTGTTTCAGGACGAAGCCCTCGGCGTCCAGGCGATCAGGAGCATGCTGGATGCGGCGCCTGCCGAGCAGGGCGACTCGCTGATGAGGCTCGTTCACCGCTGGCGGGCCGCCCAGTTCCCGGATACGACGGCGTCGATCATGGCCAGTCCGCTGACGAACTACAACGAGCGGGACCTGCTGCGCCTCGCGCAGGCGGCTGGGTTCGTCGACCTGCATCTCGAACTGCACGTCGACGTGGGTCCATCCACCATCAAATCATGGGATGCGTTCCTCGACAGCTCTCCGCATCCGCTCGCGCCCACGCTCCGGCAGATCATGGACGAGCAGTTCACGAGCTCGGAACGGCAGTCGTTCGAGCGCGGCATGCGTCCGGTGATCGAGGATCCGAACGCGGTCAGCACCGACCGCATGGCGTATCTCACGGCGCGCAAGCCGGGCGCCTGAATGGCCTTGCGCCGCCCTTCCGTCCGGAGCGCGTGGTCAGTCTCGCTGGAAGCCCACGGAGCGCTTCGCTCGCGTATCGACCGATAACGAGAACACGTCCGGCCGCGCATAGTGGCCGGCTACGTCGAAATCATAATGGGCACGGACGAGATCGTCGGTATCGATCGTGGCGACCAGCAATCCCGTCTGTCCGTGAGACGGGCCCACGAGTACGTCACCCATCGGGCCCACGATCAGGCTGCCGCCCCGGATGAGCGGCCGGTCGCGGTCCCAGCCCGGGACCTCGACGCCGAGTTCGGCCGGCGAGGGCTGAACCTGACAGGCGCTCACCACGAAACAGCGACCCTCGTGGGCAATGTGCCGCATCGAACACTGCCAGATCTCGCGCTCGTCCACGGTGGGCGCGCACCAGATCTGTACGCCCTGAGCGTACATCGCCATGCGCAGCAACGGCATGTGATTCTCCCAGCAGATCGCCGCGCCGGCGATGCCGGCCGCGGTCCTGATCGCGGCGATCGTCGATCCGTCGCCCTGGCCCCAGATCAGGCGCTCGGTTCCCGTGGGCATGAGCTTGCGGTGCTTGCCCACCAGGCCTTCGCCGGGATTGAAGAACAACGCCGTGCAATACAGTGAGAGCCCGTCGCGCTCGATCACGCCGATGACCAGCGACGTCTGACAGCGCGTCGAGAACTCGGCGAGTGCAGTTGTCTCCTCGCCCGGAATGTCGATCGCTTCAGCGAAGTACTGTGCGAATCGCTCGCGCCCTTCGGCCAGACGGTAGCCGAGCCGTGTGCCGAAGATCTCGCCCTTGGGATAGCCGCCGAGCAATGCCTCGGGCAGGACGAGCAGCGCGGCGCCGGAAGCGCGGATCTCGCGCTCGAAGGAGAGCACGTTTCGCAAGGTGTCGGCCGTGCCACCGGGCGAGGAACCGATTTGCAGCGCGGCGATCGTGGATTTCGGCATGAGATCAAGTCACCGTTGAGGCGGGCGTCGCCGCCATGCTAGCGCGCGCCGACCGGGATTCAAGAGTTTGCGCGTCGCCAGAGCCCGGCCTGTCGGACGATCGTCTCGCGCTCCGTCTCACTCAGCCGCGCGACGTTGCGCGCCTGCAGAGCCGTGCGCGGGTTGGCCGCAAGCATGGTTTCGTGTCGCAGGAGAAAATCCCAGTACAGCAGGGTGTAGGGGCAGGCCTTGGGGCCGGCGCGCACCGCCGGATCGAAGCGGCATTGCGCGCAATATGCGCCGCTGCACATGCGGCGGATGTACTGGCCGCTGGCGATGTAGGGCTTGCTCGCCATCACTCCGCCGTCGGCGAACTGGCTCATGCCGATCACGTTGGGCAACTCGACCCATTCGACTGCGTCGACGTAGACGGCGAGGAACCAGGCATGTACCTGCCGCGGTTCGACGCCGAGCAGCAAGGCATACAGACCGATCACCATCAGCCGTTGGATGTGATGGGCATAGCCGTTCGCGAGGGTTTGTCTGAGCGCGTCGGCGAGGCAGGGCATCGGCGCCTCGCCGGTCCAATAGAACCGCGGCAGGTCGGCGTGGGCGGCGAGAGCATTGGACTCGGCGTACTCGGGCATCCGCGTCCAGTAGATGCCGCGCACGTATTCGCGCCATCCGAGGATCTGGCGGATGAAGCCTTCGGCGCTGGCGAGCGGGACCGCCCCGCTTTGCCAGGCCTCTTCGGCGGCCGCGACCACCTCGCGCGGATGGAGCAGCTTCAAATTGAGGGATGCGGACAATTGCGAATGCCACAGACCCGACTCGTTCGGCCAGAGCGCGTCCTGCCAACGGCCGAATTCGGCCAGGCGCTCCCGCACGAAGGACTGCAATGCAGCTCGAGCCTGCGCCCGGGTGACCGCCCAGCCAAACCCGGCGAGCCGACCCGGATGGCCGGCGAAACGGCTGCGCACGAGAGCCAGTACTTCGCTCGTCGTCGGGTCCGGGTCGAAGCGCGGCGCCGCCGGCACGGCGCCCGGTCCACTCGGCGGGAAACTCTGCCGGTTGTCCTCGTCGAAATTCCAGCGTCCCCCAGCCGGCTCGCCGTTTTCCATCAGGACGTCGTGCCGGCGGCGTTGCTCGCGATAGAAGTATTCGAGGCGCAACTGCCGGCGACCGCGTGCGTGCGCCGCGAACTCCTGCACGCTCACGTAGAAATGACGATCCGCGCAGATTTCGATCGGCACCGCGGCGCGCGCGGCGGTTGCGCGCAATGACTTCAGCACGCGGTGGTCTCCGGGTGCCGTGAGTCTCACGGTTCGCGGACGCAACCGCTCGATCGCCCGCAGCAATTCGCCGGCCAGGGTGGCGTCGGCACCGGTCTCCTCCAGCCTGCGGTAGTGCACCGTCCAGCCCTGCTCGCGCCGTTCCGAGGCGAAGTGGCGCATTGCGCCGAGGAACAGCGCGATGCGCGCCTGAGACGACCACACGTGGGTCGATTCCTCCTGCACCTCTGCCATCCAGATCGCATCCTGCGCGGGATCGCAGCCGTCGAACGCGGCCGCCGTCCCATCGAGCTGGTCGCCCAGCACCAGCACGAGATGGCGCAGAGCGGTCTGACCGGACGTCTCAGGGCGTGTCATGAGCGGCCGGGCCACCGGCACTTTGTTGCCGCGATGGGCGCGTGAGGCGTCGCCGCCGGTCTTGCCTGAGCGCATGTGCAGCGGGCTCCGGTCCTGGGAGGCGACATGATGCCCGGGCGTTCCCGGTCGGGCCAGATCGGGCGCCGGGCGAGTGTGCCCGAATCTGCCTAGCGGTCGACGCGCAATCGAGGTCCGGATGGGTTATCTTTCCGAGCGGCCGAGCATATCGCATATATAAGGTAGACCACCCGATGACCGACCGATCACCTTCCCCTGGCGCCGCGCCCGTCGCGGAGCTTGCCCGCTCGCTGCGTCCGCGTCACGTGACGATGATCAGCATCGGCGGGATCATCGGTGCGGGCTTGTTCGTCGGCAGCAGCGTCGCAATCGCCGCGACGGGACCGATGGTGATCCTGACGTACGCGTTGACCGGATTGATCGTGCTGATCGTGATGCGGTGTCTCGGCGAGATGGCGGTCTCCAGACCGGATATCCGCTCGTTCACCGACTTTGCGCGGGCCGGTTTCGGCAACTGGGCC
>JAGWPY010000162.1 GCA_028870275.1 Gammaproteobacteria bacterium
ACCAGTCGGTCTGCAGGGACAGGCCGCGCTCGCGTTCCAGGCTCTGCGTCACCAGGCTGTCGTCGACGGTGCGCGTACGGTCACCCTGATAGCTGCTGCCGGCGAGGATGCTCTGCAGCGCGCCGGCGATCGAGGCCGAGGTGCCGGGCGGCGTGCCCGGAGGGGTGCCGGTCACGAAGGCGCAGCAGTTGTCGTTCGACTGGCGCCAGTCACCGATGAAGGTGAACTTCAGGTCGTCGGAGGCGTTCCACTTCCAGATCGAGCGGACGCCGCGATGATCGTAGCCGTTGATCTTACTGGTTCCGGAATTGACCGAGGGCTGGTACAGATTGGTCAGGTTACCGTCGTAGCGGCCCATGAACACGGTCGTGCGCGTGAGGAAATTGTCGGAAACCGGCAGATCCACGGACGCGCGCGTTCGCTGTTCGTTTCCCTCGAAATAGGCGACGTCGACGTCGGCGTCGTAGGTCTTGCGCGGCATCACCGAGACGACGTTGATGACGCCGGCCGAGGAGTTCTTGCCGAACAGGGTGCCCTGCGGCCCGGGGATGACTTCCATCCGCGCGACGTCGAAGAGGTCGCCGAACGCCTGGCCGGAGGTACCCATCACGACGCCGTCGAGCACGTAGCCGACGCTCGGTTCCGCGCCGAGCGCGAAATTGATCGTGCCGACGCCCCGCAGGAACAGGGACGTGTTGAAGGGAATGTCACCTTTGTGAAAGGTGACGCCCGGAACCTGGTTCAGCAGGCCCTCCATGTTGATCGCGGCGCTGCGCGCGATCTGCGCGCCCGTGTACACCGAGACCGCGGCCGGGACCTCCTGGAGGCGCTCGGCGCGCTTCTGGGCGGTCACGACGATTTCGCCGAGTTCCCCCGTATTGGCGGCGGCGGCGGCGCCAGCCTGGGCGGTTTGCGCCATGGCGCCGCCCGAGGCCGCAAGACTCGCGCCCGCGATCGTGCCGACGACGATCCTACGAAGATTCAGCAGAACATTGGCCATGATTCCCCCCTGGATTAACCCATCCGGTCCGCGACCGTGTAGCGTGCGAACCTCGCGGACCCGCGCCAACGGCATTTTCTGGATGGGAACATAGCATGGCTATTATTAGTTATACAACTCTTATATCAGAGTTATTATGGCGCCGAGGCCTTGCGAACGAACCATGCGGCGACCGCGGTGCGGCCGCCAACTGAGGGGGATGGCCATTGAACGAACAAGATCGACCGATCCCGGGCTCTAAGGGCTCCGGCGGACGCGAAGGCGCGCCGGGCTGGGTGCGCTGGATGTTCCTCGCACTGATCGTCTCGGCGAACATGATCAACTACGTCGACCGGGAGATCATCGCCCTGTTGAAGCCGCTGCTCGAGACGCGGTTCCACTGGACCGACCTCGACTACGGTCACGTGGTGTCCGCGTTCCAGCTGTCGGCCGTACTCGCCTACATGGGCGCCGGCTGGTTCATCGATCGCGTCGGCCTGAGGTTCGGTTACCCGATCGCCGTGGCGGCCTGGAGCGCGGTGGCGATGGCGCATTCGGCGGCGCGATCGGTCCTTGGATTCGTCGGCCTGCGCTCCCTGCTCGGCGCGACCGAAGCGGCCCAGACGCCGGCGGCGGTCAAGACGATCGCCCATTGGTTCTCGACCCGCGAACGCGCGCTCGCGCTCGGTTTCATGAACACGGGTTCGAACCTCGGACCGATCGTCACGCCCCTGATCGTGCCGCCGATCGTGATCGCTTTCGGCTGGCGCGCGGCGTTCCTCATCACCGGCGGCCTCGGCTTTCTCTGGTTGTTCGGCTGGTTCGCCGCCTACGCGGTCCGGCCGGCCGAACCGCCTCGCGCCGCGACAACGCCGGCGAAACGCCGCGGTCCGCGCTGGACGGTCCTGCTGAAGAGCCGGCGCGTCTGGGCGGTCGCCGGCGCGAAGCTGATCACCGACCCGGTATGGTGGTTCCTGCTGTTCTGGCTGCCGGATTTCCTGCACCGCCGGTACGGATTGAACCTGCACACCTTCGGCGTGCCGCTCGCAGCGATCTATACATTGGCCTCCGTCGGCGCGCTCGGCGGTGGCGTGCTGCCCGCGCGCATGCTGGCACGCGGCTCGAGCCTGAACGCCGCGCGCAAGACCACGCTGCTGATCTGCGCGATCGCGGTGACGGCGCTGCCGCTCGTGTTCCGTGTGCAGAGCTACTGGTATGCGGTACTGATCGTCGGACTCGCGCTCGCCGCCCACCAGGGTTTCTCGACCAATGTGTTCGCGCTGGCGGCGGATCTGTTTCCGGATGACTCGGTCGGCACCGTGGTCGGCATCGGCGCGCTGTTCGGCAATCTCGGCGGACTCGCGATCCTCGAGTTCACGGGCTGGCAGCTTTCCCGCGCCGGCGCCTACTGGCCGATATTCGCCTATTGCGCCGCCGCCTATCTGGTCGCGCTCGCACTGATCCACGCGCTGGTGCCGCGCGTCGTCGCCCATCAAGACGGGGCCGGAGCATGAGACCGGCCTTCGTCGCGACCGCCGCCCGGGTAGAATTCCTCGCTGATATCGTGGGGAGACAGACGTGACAGAAACGCCCGGCTACCGGCCGTTGTACCGGCAGGTCTACGACATTCTGGTCAACCGGGTGGTCCAGGGCGCCTGGCGACCCGGCGAGGCCCTGCCGAGCGAGCAGAGCCTCGCCAAGGAACTCGGCGTGAGCCAGGGCACGGTGCGCAAGGTCCTCGACGCGCTCACCGCCGAAAAGCTGCTCGAGCGCCGTCAGGGCAAGGGCACCTACATCGCCGAACACACCCAGGAGCGGGCGCTGTTCCGCTTCTTCCGCATCGCCCGCCCCGGCGGCGAACGTCTGAAGCCCGAACGCGCCGGCGAGACCGTGAAAGTGCGCGCGGCCCGGGCGGCCGAGCGCGCCAAGCTCGATCTCGAGCGCGACGCGCGCGTGGTCGAGATCACCCGTAACCGCTCGATTGATGGTCAGCCCGCGATACACGAGGTGATCGTGGTTTCGGCGCAGCTGTTCCCCGGCATCGAAAAGCGCGCCTCGCTCCCCAACACGCTCTATTCGCTCTACCAGACCGAATACGGCATCAACATCGTCTCCACCCGCGAGGAGGTGCATGCCGAACTCGCGACCGCGTCCGACCATCGCGCCCTTGGCGTCGAGGTCGGCAGCCCGATCCTGGTGATCGATCGGGTGGCGCTCTCGCTGCAGGAGCGCAAGGTCGAATGGCGGGTGAGCCGCCTGAAGTCCGACGGGTTCGTCTACGCGGTCACCCTGACCTGAGCCGCGTCAGTTCTGCGTGAGGCCCGCGTCGACCATGAAGTTGGCGCCCGTGCAGCCGCCGCTCTCGTCGGAACCGAGGAACAGCGCGACCCTCGCGACGTGTTCGGCGGTCAGCCGGAACTTCAACGCCTGAAGCTCGATGAACTGGGCGTCGAGTTCCGGGGTCAGCCAGAGCTTGCGTTGCCGCTCGGTCAGGATCGCACCGGGGACGATGCAGTTGACGCGGATGCCCGCCGGCCCGAGCTCGCGCGCGAGGGTGCGCGTGAGCCCGTTGATCGCCGCCTTCGAGGTCGTATAGGCAGCCATGCCGGGCCTGCCGCGCATCCACGACACAGATCCCAGCATCACGATCGAGCCCCCGCCCCGCGCCGCCATGCCGGGCGCGGCCGCCTGGCTCGCGAAGAACTGGTGATCGAGGTTCAGCGCGAGGAGCCTCCGCCACGCGTCCGGCTCGATCGAAGCGAATGGCTGGCGGTCGTCCTTGCCGGCGTTGTTCACCAGCACGCCGATGCCGTCCTCGGCACGCTCGACCTGCGCGACCGCCTCGCGCAACGCGGCAATGTCGAGAAGATCGCACTCGAGGAACCGCGCGCCGGTGCGCGCGGCCAGGGGCTGTGCGGCGGCCGCATCGACGTCGATGAAGCTGACCCGCGCGCCCTGAGCGGCGAACGCCTCGACGAACGCGGCACCGATTCCCGAGGCACCGCCGGTGATCAGCACGGATCGGCCCCGCAGCGAGTGATAGGTCACGGAGGAGCGGTTTTCGTTCATGGATACACCTGCGATGGTGGTGGTCGCGCGGAACGGATCAGATCCGCGGGTCGAAGCGTGGCGAAGGCAGACCGCTGATTCCCGCGTCCAGCGCGTAGAGTCCGCCGCCGCTGCCGTCGGTCGCGACCGCGCTGGTGACGTACAGGGTCCGAAGGTCCGGTCCGCCGAAGGCGGGCATGGTCGGCGAGCGCACCGGCAGGGGATGCACCGACATCAGGGAGCCGTCCGGGTCATAGCGGTGCAGGCGTCCGCCCTCGTAGAGCGCGCTCCAGTAACAACCGTCGACGTCGACCGCGGCCCCGTCGGGCCGGCCACGGTCACTCGCGGTCGGTTCGATCCGGAAGAAGACGCGGCGATTCTCGGCCGCGCCGCTGGCCGGATCGTAGTCGTAGCGGTAGACCACGAATCGCGGCGTGTCGGCATGATAGAGCGTGCGTCCATCGGGTGAGAACGCCAGGCCGTTCGAGGTCATCAGTCCACCTGTGATCCTCTGAAGCCCACGCCGATCGAATCGATAAAGCCCCGCCTCGCCCCGGATCTTGGGTTCGTCGATGGTGCCGATCAGGAGGCGGCCGGCCGGATCGACGCGCCCGTCGTTGAATCGGCTCACGGCGGTATCCTCCGGATTGGCGGCGAGCCGTTCGCGCTTGACGCCGTCCGGATCGATCGTCCAGATCCCCGAACGCAACCCCGCGACGCAGCCGCCGCCGACCGCCGGTGCGATGCAGCCGATCGCCTCCCCGACCTCGCGGGCCAGCAGCGCCCCGCTAGAAGTAGAGTAGCGGAACCATCGGCCTGCGGGCACGTCCACGAACAGCAACTCCGCGGTCTCGGGCAGCCAGACCGGCGATTCACCGAGCGCGCAGCGGCAATCGAGCGCGAGTCGCCACGCAGCGCCGCTCGTGCTTCGCGTATTCATGCGGCCGCCTCCACGCCGATCGTGGCCGCACCGCCGATGGCCGCCCCGGCCGCCACGATGGCCATCCTCCCGCTGACGAGCCCGGGGCGATTGATCGCATCGGCGATATGGCCGACCGGTTCGATGCCGATGAAATCGCGCCCCGGCGGCACGAAGACCCGCAGCACCGGCAGGCCGGCATCCGCGCGCAGGCGCACCCTGAAACCGTCGATCTCGATCAGGTCCGCCTCGCCGCTCCAGCCGTAGAAATCGTTGTCGATCGAGGCTTCGCCGATCGGCAGACGGCGGTCGCCCCCGCGTGCGTCTTCGACCGCATCGCAGGGCAGTTGATCCGCGCCGTTGCGCCAGTATCCGGCCGCGGAGAACTCGAGCGATTGTCCCGGGCGGCGCGGGAACAGCGGATGCAGGCCGAGGCCGAGGGGCGCCGCGAAACATTCGCGGTTGGTCGCCTCGAGCGCGATGGACAGGCCGTCGGCCGAGAGTTCGATGACCTCGCGAACATCGAAGGCGAAAGGCCAGTCGAGCGCATCGTCGCCCGCCGGACGATGTTCGAGAGCGAGTTCGCAGCGCGATTCGGCGACGCTCACGACCCGCCAGGGTCGCTGCCATCCCAGTCCATGCAGCGGATGATCGCCTTCGGGAAAGTTGCGACGCAGCCGGAATTCACGGCCGCCGAACACGAACCGACCCCGGTCGATGCGGTTCGCGTAGGGCACGAGCGGGTAACAGCCGGTGCGGCGGACCTCGCCCCCCGCGACCGCATCCTCGGGGGTCGGACGCAGGATCGCGCGCCCGGCCAGCGAGAGTGCGAGCACGGACCCGCCGATCTGCGGGGCGATCTCTGCGCGGAAGTCCCCGGCCCGCAGCGCGATCGTCGGACTCCTCGCCGACACGATGCGCGCGTTCAATAGGCCGGCCCGCCGGCCGCGCCCGCGTTCGAGCCCCCGCCCGCGGACTGGCCACTTACCGCGGACTGGCCACGGACCGCGGCGACGAATTCGCCGGCGCGACCGGTCAGCATCGCGAGATCCGAGGCGACGGCGACCCAGTCGTAGCCGTACTCGAGATAGGTCGCGACCTGCGCGGGGTGGGCGCCGACGATGCCGATCGGTCGCCCGGCCGCGTGCGCATCGCGCGCCGCACGGGCGATCATCGCCTGAACCTCGGGATCGCCGATCGCGCCGATGCGGCCCATGGCCGCCGACAGGTCTCCAGGGCCAAGGAACAGCGAATCGACGCCGGGGACCGCCGCGATCGCAGGCAGCCGTTCGATCGCCTCCGGGGTTTCGAGCTGGATGACGACCGCGATCTGATCGTTCGCGCGGCGCAGATAATCCTTGACCTGGCCGTAGCGGGACCCGCGATGCATGGCGGCGACGCCGCGCACGCCCTGCGGCGGATAACGCGTATACGAGACCGCCGCAGCGGCCTCGTCGGCGTTCTGCACGAACGGAAACATCACGTTGCGCGCGCCCGCGTCGAGCACGCGCTTGACCAGCACCTGATCGTTCCAGGCGATGCGCACCAGCGGCTCGCTCGGCGTCCCCGCGATCGCTCGCAGCAGGCCGATGGTTTCGCCGAGATCGATCGGGCTGTGCTCCATGTCGACGACCAGGAAATCGAAGCCGCAGTGTCCGAGCGCCTCGGCAGCGGCCGGCGCGGCCGACATCAGCCAGGTGCCGAGCATCGGCGCACGCCCGGCCGTGGCGGCGGGAGCGGCGGCGAGCGCGTCTGCGAGGCGGGACTTGAAGGGGTTGCTCTCCATCGACGGACTCCGTGGCTTGTTCAGTAGATCGGCGGTTCGGGCGTCGGCTCGCGGCCCGCGAGAAAGTCGAAATCGCAGCCCTGCGGCGCCTGACCGACGTGCGCTCGATAGAGCGCGGCATAGGAGCGCGGATAGGGCAAGGCGGGCGGCCGCCACTCGGCTCGCCTGCGCTCCCATTCGCCTTCGTCGACGAGCGCGTCCAGCGTTCCCGCCGCGACGTCGAGGCGTACCCGGTCGCCGCTGCGCAACAGCGCGAGCGGACCGCCGATCGCCGCCTCGGGCGCCGCGTGCACGATGCAGCAGCCGTAATGGGTACCGCTCATGCGTGCGTCCGAGATCCGGACCATGTCGCGGACTCCGCGCGCCAGCAGCTTCTTCGGGATCGGCAGGTTGCCCCACTCGGGCATTCCCGGCGCTCCGACCGGGCCCGCATTGCGCAGGACCAGCACGGTGTTCTCGTCGACGTCGAGGTCCTCGCGATCGATGTTCGCGCTCAAGGCGGCATGATCGTCGAACACCAGTGCGCGTCCCTCGTGCCGGAGCAGGCGCGGATCGGCAGCGCTCGACTTGAGCACCGCGCCGTCCGGACAGAGGTTGCCGCGCAACAGCGCGAGCGTCGCGCCGCGCGACAGAGGAACGACCGGCCGGTCCGGCGAGCGGATCACCTCGTCGTCCCAGCACCGTGCGCCGCGCAGCGCCTCGCCGAGCGTGCGTCCCTCCACGGTGAGTGCGCCGAGTTCGAGGTGATCGGCGATCTTTGCGAGCAGCGCCGGCAGCCCTCCGGCGAAGAAGAAATCCTCCATGAGCCGGTCGCCCGAGGGAAACAGGTTCGCGAGCACGGGCATGCTGCGAGCGGCCTCAGCGAGGTCGTCGAGCCGCAGCGGCACGCCCGCGCGTCCCGCCATCGCGATCAGGTGGATCGCCGCGTTGGTCGAGCCGCCGAGCGCCATGTAGGCGAGCACGCCGTTGTGGAAGGCCGCCGGCGTCGCGACGCGATCGATCGTCAGGCCCTCCCTCACCATCTCGACGATTCGTTCGCCGGAACGCGATGCCATGCGCACGTGGGCGGAATCGGCCGCCGGAATGGACGAGGCTCCGGCCAGCGTGAATCCCATCGCATCGGCGATGGAGGTCATGGTCGAGGCGGTACCCATGGTGTTGCAGGTGCCGATCGAGCGTGTCATGCGCGACTCGAGGTCGATCCAATCGTCACTGGTGATGTTGCCGGCACGCAGTTCATCCCAGTACTTCTTGGTGTGCGTGCCCGCGCCGACACGCACGCCGCGCCACTGGCCGCTCGACATCGGACCGGCCGGACAGAAGATCGCCGGCAGCCCCATGCTGATCGCCCCCATCAGCAATCCGGGCGTCGATTTGTCGCATCCGCCGAGCAACACCGCTCCGTCGATCGGATGCGATCGCAGCAGCTCCTCGGTCTCCATCGCCAGGAAATTCCGGTACATCATCGTGGTCGGCTTGACCATCACCTCGCCCACCGACAGAGCCGGCAGCTCCACCGGATAGCCGCCCGCGAGCAGCACGCCGCGCCGGACCGCTTCGGCGCGTTCGCGCAGGTGAATGTGGCAGGGGCTCATCTCGCTCCAGGTGTTCACGATCGCGATCACCGGGCGACCCATGAATTCCTCGCGGCGCCGACCCATCTGCTGGGTGCGCTGGCGATGCGCGAAACCGCGCATGTCCTGGCTGTGGTACCAGCGGGAGCTGCGCAGGGCGGTCCCGGCGGGGCCGGAAGCGGCGCCGCCTGCCTGCCGGCCGCCGGGCGCTTCGGCCCCTGCGGACGGCGGGAGCTCGGCCCCTGCGGACGGTGGTTTTTTGTCTTTGCTACTTGAATTCGTCATCTTGATCTGTAATCTTATATCTAATACAAGAGTTACCGAAAGCGATTTGGAAGACTCATGGCAAACATACCCCATCTGCTGATTCATGACCGACGCGACAACGTCGGGGTGGTGGTCGTCGAAGGACTGACCGCCGGCACCGACATGCTCTGCGTCGTGACCGAGGACAACAGCGAGCTGCGCTCGCGGTGCAACCAGGACGTGCCGATCGGCCACAAGGTCGCCCTCAAGGACCTCGCGGTCGGCGACACCGTGATCAAGTACGGCGAGGACATCGGCCGCGTGGTCGCGCCGATCCGCAAGGGCGACCACGTCCACACCCACAATCTGAAGACCAAGCGCTGGTGAGGCCATGAATCTCAAGAACCGTACCATCTGGGGCTACCGCCGCGAGAACGGGCGGGTCGGGGTCCGCAATCACGTCGCGATCCTGCCGCTCGACGACATCTCGAATGCCGCCTGCGAAGCGGTCGCCGCCCACATCCAGGGGACCATCGCGCTGCCCCACGCCTATGGACGCCTGCAGTTCGGCGCGGACCTGGACCTGCACTTTCGAACCATGATCGGCACCGGCGCGAACCCCAATGTGGCCGCCTGCGTGGTCATCGGCATCGAACCCGGCTGGACCGAGAAGGTGGTCGCCGGCATCGCCGCGACCGGAAAGCCGGTCGCCGGTTTCTGGATCGAGGGCAACGGCGACATCGCCACGGTCGCGGCCGCCTCGCGCAAGGCGAAGGAGTTCGTGCACTGGGCATCCGAACAGGTGCGCGTCGAGTGCCCGCTCACCGACGTGTGGGTCGCGGCGAAATGCGGCGAGAGCGACACGACCACCGGTCTCGCCTCTTGCCCGACGGTCGGCAACATGTACGACAAGCTCGTGCCGCTCGGCCTGTACGGCTGCTTCGGCGAGACCTCCGAATTGACCGGCGCCGAGCATCTGGCGGCCGCGCGCGCCGCCACGCCGGAGATCCGCGAAAAATTCATGAAGACCTGGACGGCCTATCAGCGCGACGTCATCGAGGCGCACAAGACCTCGGACCTCTCCGACAGCCAGCCGACCAAGGGCAACATCGCCGGCGGCCTGACCACGATCGAGGAAAAGGCGCTCGGGAACCTCGAGAAGATCGGCAAGAAGGTCAAGTACATCGACGTGCTCGAGCCGGCCGAACATCCCGCCCGCGGCGCAGGCCTGTATTTCATGGATACCTCGTCTGCGGCCGCGGAGTGCTGCACGCTGCAGGCGGCCGCCGGCTACGTGGTCCACATCTTTCCGACGGGCCAGGGGAACGTGATCGGCAATCCGATCATGCCGGTGATCAAGGTCACTGGAAATCCCCGAACCGTGCGGCTCATGAGTGAACACATCGACGTGGACGTCTCCGGCATCGTCCGGCGCGAACTCACGATCGACCAGGCGGGCGACCTGCTGATCGACACGATCGTGCGCACGGCCAACGGCCGCTACACGTCCGCGGAAGCGCTCGGCCATCGCGAATTCGTGATGACCAAGCTCTACCGCAGCGCCTGACCGCGCTGCGATGATCCGGCTGAGCCCGACGGAGGCCGAGACGCTCGCAGCCGCGGCGCTCGAGGCGAACGGCGCTTCGCCGGGCAACGCGAGCTCCACCGCGCGTGCGCTGGTGGCGGCCGAAGTCGACGGGCAGAGCGGCCACGGCCTCGCGCGGGTGCCCGCGTACGCGGCTCAGGTCAAGGTCGGCAAGGTCCGCGGCGATGCGCGGCCGAGCGCCGTCGAGACCCGTGCCGCGAGCCTGATGATCGATGCGCAAGGCGGATTCGCCTATCCCGCCCTCGACCTGGCCGTGGAGCGTCTGCCCGCACTCGCCGGCCGTGCCGGGGTCGCGGCCGCAGGCATCCACGCATCCCACCACATGGGCCAGGCCGGCCTCACGGTCGAGCGTCTCGCCGACCGGGGCCTCGTCGCTCTCGTGGCCTCGAACACTCCGCGCGCGATGGCTTTCCACGGCGGCGCACGTCCGATGATGGGCACCAATCCCCTGGCGTTCGCCGCGCCTATGCCGGGGCGCGCGCCCCTGGTCATCGACCTCGCATTGTCCCTGGTCGCACGCAGCAAGATCGTTGCGGCACAAAAGGCCGGACGACCCATTCCCGCGGACTGGGCCATCGACGCTCAGGGCTCGCCCACCGAGGATCCCGCGGCAGCGCTGCAGGGCGCGCTGCTGCCGGTCGGCGGCGCGAAGGGCGCCGCGCTCGCGCTGATGGTCGAGATACTCTGCGCCGCGTTGGCCGGCGGACGCTTCGGCTGGCAGGCGAGTTCGTTCCTCGACGACCGCGGCGACCCTCCGGGTGTCGGTCAGCTGTTGATCGCCCTGGATCCGGCGGCCTTCGCCGGACCGTCCTATGCCGAACGGATGAAGGAACTTCTCGCGGCGATCGGCTCGGAACCCGGCGTTCGCCTGCCGGGCGACCGACGCCTGGAATCGCGCGAACGGTCGCGGCGCGAGGGCCTGAAGATCGCACCGGACCTGCACGCACAACTCCTCGGACTGAGTGGAAGATCCGCATGAGCGAAATCGTGATCAGCGAGTTCATGGACGAGACCGCGATCGAACACGGTTTCGCGGGTCGCGAGGTGCTCTATGACCCGAAACTGGTCGATCAGCCGCAACGGCTCGCGGCGGCGCTCGGCGACTGCCGGGCACTGGTCGTGCGCAATCGCACCCAGGTGCGTGGCGAGTTGCTCGCCCATGCGCCGCATCTGCGGGTGGTCGGCCGCCTTGGTGTCGGTCTCGACAACATCGACCTCGAGGCCTGCGCCGCGCGCGGCATCGCCGTGCGTCCGGCGAGCGGCGCCAATGATCTCGCCGTCGCCGAATACGTGCTCACCGCCGCACTGATGCTGCTGCGACGCTCCTGGTTCGCGAGCGCCCGGGTCGCCGAAGGCGCCTGGCCGCGCATGGATCTGATCGGCCGCGAGGGCAGCGGCAAGCGCCTCGGGCTGGTGGGCTTCGGCGCGATTGCACGACTGACCGCGGTGAAGGCCGCCGCGCTCGGCTTCACGGTCGCCGCTTTCGATCCATATCTGGCGGATGACCACCCGGCCTGGGGCGCGGCCGAACGCCGCCCTCTGGACGAGCTGCTGGAGACCAGCGACGTGATCAGCCTGCACACGCCGCTCACCGAAGGGACGCGCCGCATGATCGATGCGGCGGCGATCGCCAGGATGAAGCCCGCGGCGATCCTGATCAACGCCGCTCGCGGCGGAATCGTCGACGAGGCCGCGCTGGTGGCGGCCCTGCGCGCCGGGCGGCTCGCCGGCGCCGCGCTCGACGTGTTCGAGAAGGAGCCGGTCGACGCCACGGGTGGCGCTCTGTTCCGGGGCGTGCCCAATCTGATCCTGACGCCGCACATCGCCGGAGTCACCGAGGAATCGAACGTGCGCGTGAGCGAAGTCACCGCTCGCGCGGTGCTCGCCGTCCTCGAGGCCTGAGACAAGGGGGCGCCTCGCCGCCATCCTGCTACCATCGGCAGCATGAAGCTGCGTACGCGATTGAACCTGGTGGTCGCCGGGCTGAGCGCGTCCTTTCTGATCGTGCTGGTGGGCGCCGAGGTCAACGCAATGCGGGACGCGGTCCGCGAGGACGTCGCCGGCGCGAACACCGTTGCCGCGCACTTCCTCGGACGGCTCGCCGAGATCTACTCCGAAGTGGGCGGCCCGGACATGGTGCTCACGTTCCTCGAGCACCTGGGCCGGATCCGGGCCAACGACATCTCGCTCCTGACCTCGACGGGCCAGGTCGTCTATCGATCGCCGCCGCCGACCTACAAGACGGGGCGCTCCGCCCCCGAATGGTTCGCGCGATTGCTCGCGCCCGGCGCTCCGCGCGTGACCTTCCAGCTGCGCGGCGGACTGCGCCTGGTCGTGCAGGCGGCGCCCTCGCTCGCGGTGCTCGACGCCTGGGACGACGTGTCTAGACTGGCGACTTTCGCCGCACTCGCCCTTCTCGGGGTGAACGCGCTCGCGTTCTGGTCGATCGGGCGCATGCTGCGGCCCTTTCCGGTCATCACCGCCGGGCTGGAACGCATCCAGCAGGGGGATCTGGCCTTCCGCCTGCCCGGGCTCGCGGGCTACGAGGCGCATGCGATCGAACTCGCATTCAATCGCATGGCCCAGGCCGTCGAGGACAAGGTGCGCGTCGAACGCCAGGCGCGAGAGGCCGAGGCGCGGCTCGAGGAGCGCCGCGAGATGGCCGCGCTCGCGGACCAGCGAGTGGAAGAGGAGCGCCGGCTGATCGCGCACGAATTGCACGACGAATTCGCCCAGTCGGTCACGGCGATCCGCAGCCTGGCGCTCGCGATCGTCTCCCGGCTGGATGACGGCCCGTCGCCGGCCAGGGAAATCGCCGGCCTGATTTCCTCGGAAGCCGCGCGACTCTACGACGCGATGCACGGGCTCATACCGCGGCTCGCGCCGCTCTCCCTGGACACGCTGGGCCTCGCCGCGGCGCTCGAGAGCCTGGTGCGCGACTGGCAACAGCGACATCCGCAGGTGGCGCTTTCGCTGCGCCAGACACTGCCCGGCGATCTCGGTTCGAGTATGACGCTGGTGATCTACCGGATCGCCCAGGAGGGCCTCGTGAACGCCTTGCGCCATGCGAGCCCTCGGCACGTCGACATCGACGCACGCGCCGATGCCGAACGGATCGTCGTGACCGTGGACGACGACGGCGTCGGCCTTGGCGATGGTTGGGCACGCCCGGGGCATTTCGGCCTGCGCGGTCTTCAGGATCGGGTGCGTGCGCTCGGTGGATCTTTCGAGATCGGCCGCCGGCCGGAAGGCGGAACGCGTCTGCGTGCCGTACTGCCCGCAGGGGCATCGCGATGATCCGCGTGCTCCTCGCCGACGATCATGCCGTGGTTCGCACGGGATTTCGTCTGCTGCTGCAATCCCGCGCCGGAATCACCGTCGCCGGGGAAGCGGGCACGGGCGAGGCGGCCTACCAGAGCTTCCTCGAACTCAAACCCGACGTGGTGGTACTCGATCTGGCGATGCCCGGCATGGGCGGATTGGAGGCGTTGCGCCGCATCGTCGCACGCGACCCGGAAGCACGCGTACTGGCGCTGTCCGCGCACGACGACCTCACCCACGTCCGCCATGCGCTCTGCGAGGGCGCGCGCGGATTCCTGTCGAAGCGCAGCGCTCCCGACGCGCTGCTCGACGCGGTCGGCGAGGTCGCGGCCGGACGGCGCTATCTCGACGAATCCACGGCCCGCCGCCTGGATCTCGCCGAGCGGGAGGGCGCCGCGAAATCACCGGTGGAGCGGTTGACCGAAAGGGAGTTCGAGGTATTCCTGCATCTGGCGCGCGGCTCGACCGTGCAGCGCATCGCCCAGGAGCTCAATCTCTCCGCGTCGACGGTGGGCACACACTTGTACAACATCAAGCAGAAACTCGGCGCCGTGACCCAGTCCGACCTCACTTTGATCGCGATACGCTCCGGGGTGATCGAGCCGTGAGCGCCCGGATCCCACCAGACGGCGCCCCGCCCCGCGTCTGCGCGTCGCTCCCCCTGCGCTCGATCATCGTCCTGACGGCGAAGGGCGATGCGGAATCGGCGAGGAACGCCGAGGACTGGCCGCGCCGACATGGGATCGAGGTGCGTGTGTCCGCGACGGACGAGCCGGACACGGTGCGCGAGGCACTCGAAGTCGGCCGCGTCGACGCGGTAGCGGCCGCGATCGAGGCGGTCCGCGACGCGCCTCTCGCGGCTCTGGCCGCGGGTCTCGCGGCGCGCGACCGCTGGATCGACTACACGCCAGGGCCGGCCCCGGGCGTGGGGGACGGCTGCATTTTCGGCCGGGGCCCGTTCAGCCTCACTTGGGCGCTACAGCACCTGATGAGCGCGAACGCGCACCCGTACGAGCGGCATCATTATGGCGACCACCCGGATCAGGTCGGCGACCTTCGCCTGCCCGTGCCGACGCCCGATCCCCCGCACGGACCCGATCCGCCGCCGACGCCCGATCCGCCGCCATTGCTGGTGCTGCTGCATGGCGGATTCTGGCGCGAGCCCTATCGCCGGGACGTGATGGCGCCGCTCGCGGTTGACCTCGCGAAGCGTGGCATCGCCACCTGGAACGTCGAATACCGTCGGGTGGGCGGCAGCGGCGGATGTCCCCAGACCTTCCTCGACGTCGCCGCGGCGATCGACTTCACGCGCGAATTGGCGCGATCGCGACGGATCTCGGCCGCATCGCCGGCCGTTCTCGGCCACTCCGCGGGCGGGCACCTCGCGCTCTGGAGCGCCGCGCGACGCAAGCTACCGCCCGGCGCGCCCGGCGCCGGCCCGTCCGTGACGCCGAGCCGGGTGATTGCGGTCGGCGCGGTGGCCGATCTCGCCGCGGCAAGACGCCTGCACCTCGGCGCCGGCGCGGTCGAGGCGCTCGTACCGTCGGCGGCCGACCAGGGCTGGGCCGATCCGGCCGCGCTCCTGCCGCTCGGCATCCCGCAGCTGCTCGTGCACGGCGACCGCGACGAAAGCGTGCCGATCGCGCTCGCGCGCGACTACGTTCATGCGGCGCGCAGCGCCGGCGATCGCGTGGAGTGGCTCTGTCTGCCGGGGGTTACGCACATGCCGCCGATCGACCCGGCGAGCGATGCCTGGCGCGAGATCCTCGCGCACGTCGCGCCTCAGATCTTCAGGAGCTGAACCGAACGGCGGCGCCGCGCCGGCTGATCGCGTAGCCGAGCGCGCTCAGCGCGAGCGCGGCGCAGAGCCCGAGGATCTCGGCGCGCGAAGCCATCGCGACCATCAGGATCATGCTGCCGACGCCCACGGCGGCCGCGACACCGAGTCCCCGAAACCCGAGGGGCGCACCGGCAAGCGCGACGCCGCGTCGCTTGAGCGAGACCGCCGCGAGGCAACCGCCGACGTAGACCGGCGCCATTGCGAGCGCCGACAATACCGCGAGTTCTGTGAATCCGCCGGCCAGGGCGATCGCGGCCGCAGCGGAGGCGTAAGCGATGATCGCCACGTAGGGCGTGCCCCGGCCCGCGGCGACTCGACCGAACACACGCGGCAAGAGGCCGTCGCGAGCACCGGCGAACACCACTCTTGGCGTCGACAGGATGTCGGAGCAGAGCCAGCCGAACAGCGACAGGCTCGTGCCTAAGATCAGCAGTCCGCGCAGCCCGGGGTTCACGCGCGCGATCGCATCGGCCAGCGGCGCAGCCGAGCCCGCCAGCGCCGCGCCGAGGATGCCCTGAGCCACCACCTGAATCGCCAGGTAGAGCGCGGTCACGAGGCCGAGTGTCGCGAACAGCGCCCGCGGTATGTTGCGCGACGGATCGCGGACCTCGCCGCTCGCGCAGAGCGCGCCTTCCATGCCCATGTAGGCGAACACCGCGAGGATCCCGGCTCGGCCGATCCCCGCGAGGTTCGCCGTACCCACCGAGTGAAGGCCGAGGTTGGCCGCGCGGACGCCGCTCGCGCCGAACAGCAGGAACGCGGCAAGCGGCAGCATCTTGACCACGGTCGCGCCGCCGAGCAGCCGTACGCCGGCGCGAACGCTCAGCAGGTTGACCACGGCGATGCCGCCGATCACACCGACGATGACCAGCGCGCGGACCGCCGCCGTCGCGGCCGGCGGTGCGACACTCGCCACGGTGTCGCCGAGTGCGGCGGCGATGCCGCCGTCGGCCAGCAGATTGCTGAACCAGAGCATCGTACCGACGATGTGACCATTCATAGGACCGAACGCGTTGGCGATGTACGCGTAAGCGCCGCCGCTGCTCGGCACCCGACTGCCGCCCTCGGCGAAACAGACCGCGACCGCGCCGACGGCGAGGGCGCAGGCGAGCAGAACCACGATCGCCCATGTGCCG
>JAGWPY010000163.1 GCA_028870275.1 Gammaproteobacteria bacterium
ATCCGGAAGAGATGCGCCCGGACCTCGAGGTCGAGCCCGAGGGGTCCGTCGACCCGGCACTCGAACTGCACTTCGACGCCGCCGATCGACATGCGCCGGGCGAGCGCGGCGAGCGCCGACTCCAGGCTGCCGTCGGTGTCGCTGAGCGGTGCGAGGCCCTGGACGATGCGCCGCGCGCCGGCGATGCAGCCGTTGGCGAGCGATGCGATCTGACGCAGATCCGCGGCGATGGCCGATCCCTGCCGTTCCGCGCGCGTCGCCAGCGATTGCACGGTGAGCGCGAGGCCCGTGAGCTCCTGACCCAGGCCGTCGTGCATTTCCTGGCCGATGCGCCGCTGCTCGGCCGCGACCGCGTCCATGAGCGCAGCGCCGAGCGCGCGGCGCTCGGTCACGTCGGTCGCGAACACGAGGACCGCTCCGCGGCCTTCGAACTCGATTCGACGAGTCCACACCTCCACGTCGATCAGAACCCCGTCGCGGCGCCGATGGCGTGTCTCGAACGGCCCTGTGGAAGGGTCCGAGCCGTCACCGTCCTGGCCTGGCTCGGGCACCACGCCTCGCGCTCCGGGCGCCGCAAACTCATCGATGTGCAGGCCGACGAATTGCCCACGCGACCAGCCGTACTGGCGTGCCGCGGCTTCGTTGGCGAGCAGCACGGACCCGTCGTCGTCGGCGTATACCCAAAGCGGCTGTGGATTCGCCTCGAAGACCTGGGCATAGCGGTGCTCCGCCCGCAAGCGCTCGAGCGCGGCCGCGTCGCGCTCGGCGAGCAGCGCGGTGGTCACCAGTGCGACGCCCGTCAGGGATGCCGCCCCCACCCACATCAGCACGAGTCCCTCGAGCGGCGTGAGCAGGGCGAACGCTCCATGGCCGAACGCGAAACTGTAGGTCGCGGTCGCGATGATCACGAGCGCGGCGGTTCCGGTCGGTACGAGGCCGAAGCGGAACGCGCCGACCACGATCACCGAAAGCGCGAACATCACCCGCAGAGGCCGCACGAGAGGCTGTGCCGTCAGCACGATCGACGCGCAGCAGGCAAGCACGGCGAGCAGCCAGAACGCGGCGACCAGGCGCTGCCCGCGCAGCCTCTCCAGGCTCTCGCGGCCGGCACCGACGATCAGAGGGCCGACCAACAGCACGCCGACGGTGGTATTGCTCCACCAGCGCACCCATTTGAGGAACGTCGGCGCCTCCCAGAGGCTGCCGCCGACGCGGAACGCAAGCATGCCGAAGGTCGCGGCAACCGACATGCCGACGACCGCCGCCACGATGAAGATCGGCACGTCGCGCGCGCGGCAGAAGCGCCGGTCGAAGCGGCCCCGCTCCAGCAGGTAGACGGTCAGAGCGGTTGCGGCGCAGAAGCCCACCGCCACGACCAGCGCCCCGTTCAGCGGATGTCCCTGGCTGAGGTCGATACCGAGACTTGCGAACAGCGCCGCCGGCCACACGCGGTAACCCCAGCGGTACATCAGGCCCACGGCGACCCCGGCCGGCAGGACCGGCAGCGGCAGGCGGGCGCCGAATCGCGGCAAGGATGCGCTCGCGACGCCAATGGCCAGAATCAGCAGGAATGCTCCGGCGACCGCGAACAGCGACGGCGGGGCCCCGCGGACGGGAGCGATGCGCGTATCCAGGTGATCCTCCGGCGCGCCGGCACGTGCCGCGCGGCTTCGAGTCTACACGCGCAGCGCGCGCTCCGGGACCGCACGAGGCGGCCGCTCGAGTCCATGCCCCCCGGACCCCGATTCGCGGCGCCAGAGCAGCAGGGCGGAGACGAGCGCGGCGACGCCGGTGAGGAAGAAGAACACCAGCATCGGCGTGTATCCGGCCGGGTTCGACGCGCCGGCGCCGCTGCGATCGGCCAGCCAGCCCGCCGCCAGATTGGCCCCGGCCATCGCGGCCGCCTGGACCAGGGTGATGAGACCGAGCCCCCGTCCGAGCCGCTCCGGTTCGAGTATCAACGTGGTCGCCGGCCAGATCACGGCCGGCACCAGCGAGAAACTCACGCCCATCATCACGGTCGAGACCCAGAGATCTGCATGACTGAGACCGAGTACGAGGAAAGTGGCGGGCAACAGAGCCGTTCCGAGCACGAGCATCGATGCACGCCGGCCGAGCCGGTCGGCCGCGAGACCGAACAGCGGCGTCGCGAAGATCGCTGCGAAGAACACCCAGCTGTTGGTGACTCCGGCCTCGCGCAGGGTGAGCCCCTTGACGTGCTGGAAGTATTCGATCGCGAAAGTCGTTCTGAACGGGAAGAACACCGCCGCGTACAGCACGTGCACGCCCAGGATGTACCAGTAGGAGCGGTCGAAGGAGAGAAGTCCGCGCAAGGTCTGCCTGCCGGCGACGACGGACGCGCCGCGGACGCTGCGTCCGCGGCGCAGGTCGAGCGCCCGAAAGCCACCGGCGGCCAGCAAGCCGGCGAGGCTGACCAGTGCACCGAGCCACAGTGGAGCCTGCCAGCCCCGCTCATACAGCGCATGTGCCCAGGCGGTCGAGGTATCCACCGCATAGGACCCGACGCGCGCCAGACTGAGGTAGAGCGCGGTCGCGAGGGCGAGCCCGCTCGCCGGAAACCAGCGGGCGAGGCCGGCGATCAGCGCGATGAAAATCGCCCCCTCGCTCACCCCGAACACGAACCGGCCGGCCACCATCAAGCCATAGGGTTCGCCGATGGCCGTGAGCACGGCGCCGGCGACGCCGATCACCGCCGACCACCAGGCGACGCGCGAGGCGCCGAACCGGTCGATCAGGATTCCGCCGCTCAGCGCGATCAGCGCGTTGGGGACGCTGATCACGCCGTTCAGCAGACCGAGTTGCGCCTGATCGAATCCCCGTTGCCGGTGCAGCAGATCGGCGATCGGCCCGATCACGTCGTCTTCGTAGTAACTGCTCGAAACCGCGATCGCGGCGAGCGCGAGCGCCCACCAGCGCAGCGCATGGGGTCGCTCCGAACCGGTCCCGGCCGTCGCCGCGGCCTCGCTCATCGGACCCTGGCGCCCTGGCGCACCAGCTCTTCCTGCACGCTCGACACGTTCAGACGCTCGAACGGCTCGTCGCGCCGTATCGAGACCGCCGCGGCCACGCCGGCGCCCTGCCCGCCGACCGCACAGCACATCATGTTGCGCGCCGAGGCATGCGAGATCTCGTCCCCGCCGATGCACCGACCGGCGACGATCAGGTTCTGCACCCCGCGAGGCACGAGCGAGCGGTAGGGTACCTGCCAGTAGCGTCCGGTCGTCGGCAGGATCAGCACGCCGTAGCCGTCGACGAATTCCGGGAAGATGCCGATCGCATCGTCGAACCGCGCCTGTTCGCGTACGTCCGTGCCGCGGAGGTTGTACAGGGCGTCGATCTTGCGAGTGTCGCGGATCCCGAGAGTCATGCCGAAATTGCGCAGCTTGGCGTTCTCGCAGCCCGGCATGAAGCCGCGCAGGGCGTTGACCGCGTGGATCGCTTCGCGCCGCCCGCGCATCTCGCCGATGGTGAGATCGGCCGGATCCGTGCCGTCGATCTGCGGCACATGCACGAGGTTCAGGTAGGTGAGATCCCCCTGATCCGTGAGCGTGCCCCAGGTACCGGCGATGGTGTGCAGGTTGCCCGGGATCAGCCCGGCGGCGAGGGCCTTCTGGAACGGTTTGCGCAGGAACGGCGAGAACATGCCGTCCTCCTTGCCGGTCGTCTCGTAGTCCCATTCGCCGTTGCCGGACCAGTCCCCGTAGGTCTGCGGATCGGCCTTCACGGCCTCGATGAACCGGCGCCGGTCGACGCCGCTCATCGAGAACATCACCGAGACGGACATCATCCTCTCCTTCTCGGTCTTGCGTGCCGGAGCACCCGCGCGCACCGCGATGTCGGCATCGCCGGTCGCGTCGATCACCCGCTTGGCGAGGATAGCCTCTCGTCCCGCCTTGCTCTCGGTGAACACGCCCCGGAGCGAACGGCCCTCCATGATCGGGGCGACGGCGAGCCGGTGCAGCAGCGGCGTGATGCCGGCTTCCTCGACCAGGGTGTCGGCCACCCACTTGAACATCTCCGCGTCCAGCGCCTGGCTGAGCGACTGCGGCTCGGGCATGGCCGCCCCCATGGCCTTGGCGCGCTGCTCGAATTCGATGCCGATGCCCTCGCAGTCGACGGTGCCCTCGTGACGGTACCAGGCGAGCCCTTCCACACCGACCTGGGTCATGTTGCCGCCGAAGCATCCGTAGCGATCGAGCAGAGCGGTCTTTGCGCCTGCGCGGGCCGCTGCGAGCGCCGCCGCGAGCCCGCCCGGACCGCTGCCGACGACCAGTACGTCGGTCTCCAGCACCACATCGACCGAACGCTGCGGTTCGAGAATCTTCGTCATCCGCTCCGTCTCCCATGACCGTCGGAAAAGCGCGGCACAGCCTACCTCGGCCGGCCGCCCGGCGCACCCGCGTCGATCGTTCCCCGTCGGGCGCGGACCGGCGCAGACCGGCGGCCGGCCGTCGGTGTCACACGGCTGTCATCTTCCGGTCGTCAAATGGCCATCGACTGTAGGTAAAACGCCACCTCGTCGCCGGTCGGTGCGCCGCGCGCTCGTCGTGCGGTTCGCCCGGCGCGGCGTCGCAGCCGCACCGCCCTGTGGATCTGAACCGTCTTTTCCTTCGTCGAATACCGGATAGGGAGAAATCAGTGAATACCAGCAAAAGCCTCGCCTGCGCGATCACGGCGATCCTCACGAGTTACGCCGGAGTGTCGTTCGCGGCGAGCGCCGCGGACACCGCCTCGAACAGCGATCCTTCCGCCTCGGGCGGTCTGCAGGAGATCGTCGTCACCGCGCAACGGCGCGCCGAATCGGTTCAGAACGTGCCGATCACCATGCAGGCGATGACAGGGGCCCAGCTGGGACAGCTCAGCATCACGACCTTCGACGATGTGCTCAAGTACCTGCCGAACGTCACCTTCGGCTCGAACGGCCCGGGACAGGGCAGCATCTTCATGCGCGGCATGAGCGCGGGCTTCGCGGGCAACCAGTCGAGCGCGACCTTCGCCTCGTTCCCGAACGTCGCGACCTACCTCGACGACCAGTCGCTGCAGTTCCCCGCACGCAATCTCGATGTCTACATGGTGGATATGCAGCGCGTGGAGGTCCTGGAAGGACCGCAGGGCACCCTGTTCGGCGGCGGCGCCGAAGCCGGCGCGATCCGCTACATCACCAACAAGCCGAAGCTCGACGTGACCGAGGGGAACACCGAGGCGAGCTATGGTGTGACCGCGCACGGCGACCCGAACACCAGCATCAACGCCACGCTGAACCTGCCGCTGATCGCGCACAGTCTGGCGCTGCGAGCGACGATCTACAACGACCGGCGCGGCGGCTACATCGACAACGTTCCGAGCACCTTCACCCGCAGCAACAACGACACCGGCAACTACTACGGCGGAGTCAAGCCGGGCGCGAACGGCCTGTGCCCGAATGGCCAGCCGACCTCGACCGGCTTCTGCGTGCCGGCGGCCAACCAGATCGGCAACAACTACGCGCTCGCCGGCCGCGCCTCGAATCCGGTCCAGTACAGCGGTGCGCGCGCGGAACTGCTCTACCAGATCGACGACGACTGGAATGCGCTGATCACGCAGAGCTACCAGAACATGGAAGCGGACGGCCTGTCTGCGCAATACCCGACCGGCTCGGACGGCCAGACGCTCGGTCCCTGGCAGGTGACCGCGTTCGTGCCGTCCTACAACAAGGACAAGTTCGAGAACACGGCCCTGACCGTCAACGGCAGGATCGGCGATCTCAAGGCCGTCTACAGCGGTGGCTACATGGTCCGTCACATCGACCAGGTCAGCGACTACTCGAACTACACGCGCAGCGCCTACGGCTTCTACTACACCTGCAGCGGCGGATCGGGATTCGGCTCTGGCACTCCCTCCTCGACGGTGCCGACCTGCTACTCGCCGATCACCTCATGGCACGATCAGGTCAAGAACACCCACCTGAGTCACGAGATCCGCCTGAGCACGCCCGACGACTGGCGCACCCGCGGGATCCTCGGCGCGTTCTGGGAGGACTTCGAGATCTACGACAACATGAACTTCCTCTACAGGACCATACCGTCCTGCAACGCGCAGAACCTGTCGAACGCGCTCGCCGGCGGCCTGCCGTGCGTCGGCAACGTCGGACCGCTGCCCGGCACCTTCGCCTCGGATCCAAGCGTGCGCAACGACAACGTGGCCTTCGGAGAGGACATCCGCCGCGGCTACAAACAGACCGCGGTGTTCACCTCGATCGACTACGATATCGTGCCGAAGGTTCTCACCATCACCGGCGGGGCCCGCTACTACCGTTACGCCGAGGACGAAGTCGGTTCGAAGTACACGACCCCGCTCGGTTGCGCCGACGTGGCCAACGGCTGCTATGCCGGCACGACCAACATCAACGCCGAGCACGAGAACGCCGTGTTCTCCGGCGTGAAGAGTCGCGCGAACATCACCTGGCACGTCACCCCGGACGTGATGGTCTATTACACGTTCTCGCAGGGCTTCCGTCCGGGCGGATTCAACCGTTCGGTCGCCCACAAGGCCAAGGATGTCAACGGCGTTCCGCAATACGACTCGCCGCTCAGCTACAAGCCGGATTCGCTGACCAACAATGAGATCGGCTTCAAGACCGAGATCCTCGATCATCACCTGCTGCTGAACGGTTCGCTGTACCGCATGGACTGGAACGACGTGCAGTTCGCGCTGTTCGATCCGACCATCCTCGGTAACACCACGTTCGTGGTGAACGGACCTTCCTACCGCATCCAGGGCTTCGAGCTGCAGTTCGTCGCCAAGCTGTTCGAGGGGCTCACCGTGCAGGGCTCCGGCTCCTGGAACAGCGCGAACCAGTCCTCCTCGCCCTGCCTGATCGACAATCATCCCGGTTCGTCGAACCTCGGCAACTGCATCACCGAGGTCAAGGGTCAGGCGTTCCCGAACCCCTTCGGCGCGCTGAACACGCGCCCGGCGTTCTCGCCGGCCCAGGAGTTCAACCTGCGGGTGCGCTACGACTGGTCGATTTCCGACTACCACGCCTTTGCGATGGTCGGCGGCAATCACATCGGGCACATGTCGAACGAGCCGGCGAGCTTCGTCGACGGCAATTCGGTCGCGATCCCCTACACGACCTGGCTGCGCTACGATCAGCCCGGGTACACGACCTACGACGCGGCGATCGGCGTGCGCAAGGACAACTGGTCGATGCAGGTCTATGGACAGAATCTCAGCAACTCGGATGCGAGCCTGTTCACCTCCTCCTCGCAGTTCATCAAGTCCGAAGTGCCGTTGCGGCCGCGCGTGCTCGGGGTCAAGATCGGCTACAAGTTCTGATATGGCCCCCTCGTGTCAAGTGGCGCGAGGGGTTTCCTCACGGAACGGCGGCCGTGCTTGGGTGTTCTGCTTGGAGCGGCAGTTTGGCGCTCCAAGTGGAACGCGACGCACGGAGCTTGAGGCGACGAT
>JAGWPY010000164.1 GCA_028870275.1 Gammaproteobacteria bacterium
CCTCGATCAGGAAATGGCGGAGTGGACGGGACTCGAACCCGCGACCCCCGGCGTGACAGGCCGGTATTCTAACCAGCTGAACTACCACTCCGCATGTTCTGGTGGGTGCTGAGGGGATCGAACCCCCGACCTTCGCCTTGTAAGGGCGACGCTCTTCCAGCTGAGCTAAGCACCCCGAGCGAGCCAGCGCATCCCCTCCTGGAAGAGGCGCGAGAGTCTACGCGAGGAACCCCCGCTTGGCTAGCCCCATCTGCACTCGCGGCCACGCGAGCACTCGCGACTCAGTGCGCGCGCACCTGGCTCTTGCCGCGGCTGCTGCGGCGCGCGCGTTTGCCGGAGGCGACCTCGCCCTCGTTCGGCTTGGCGCCTTCGGCGAGCGGCGTCGGGCTCTGCGCGAGGGCGACCTGCAGCACCTCGTCGATCCACTTGACCGAGCGGATGTCGAGCTTCTCCTTGATGTTGTCCGGGATCTCCGCGAGGTCCTTGACGTTGTCGTCGGGGATCAGCACGGTCGTGATGCCGCCGCGATGCGCGGCCAGGAGCTTCTCCTTGAGTCCGCCGATCGGCAGGACCTCGCCGCGCAGGGTGATCTCGCCGGTCATCGCCACGTCCGAACGCACCGCGATCTTCGTGAGCGCCGAGATCAGCGCCGTGCACATGCCGATGCCGGCGCTCGGCCCGTCCTTCGGCGTCGCGCCCTCCGGAACGTGGATGTGCACGTCGGCCTTCTGGTAGAAGTCGCTCTCGAGTCCGAGCATCGCCGAGCGGCTGCGCACCACGGTCATGGCCGCCTGGATCGACTCCTGCATGACCTCGCCGAGCTGGCCCGTATGGGTGAGCTTCCCCTTGCCGGGCACCACGGCCGCCTCGATCGTGAGCAGTTCGCCGCCGACCTCGGTCCAGGCGAGCCCGGTCACCTGGCCGACCCGATCGCTCTCCTCGGCCTTGCCGTAACGGAAGCGACGCACGCCGAGATAGACGTCGAGGTTCGCCGAGCCGACCTTCACGGTCTTCTCCTCGGGGTGCAGCAGCAGCTGCTTGACCGACTTGCGCGCGATCTTGGAGATCTCGCGCTCGAGATTGCGCACGCCGGCCTCGCGCGTGTAGTAGCGGATCATGTCGACGATCGCCTCGTCGGCGACTTCGAGCTCACCGCCGCGAAGACCGTTCTGCTTGACCTGTTTGGGCAGCAGGTAACGCCGCGCGATGTTGCTCTTCTCGTCCTCGGTGTAGCCCGGCAGGCGGATCACCTCCATGCGGTCGAGGAGCGGCGCGGGTATGTTGAGACTGTTCGCCGTACACACGAACATCACCTCGGACAGGTCGAAATCGACCTCCAGGTAATGGTCGTTGAAACTGCTGTTCTGCTCGGGGTCCAGCACCTCGAGCAAGGCCGAGGACGGGTCGCCGCGGAAATCGGTCGACATCTTGTCGATCTCGTCGAGCAGGAACAGCGGATTGCGCACGCCGCACTTGGCGAGATTCTGGATGATCTTGCCCGGCATGGAGCCGATGTAGGTGCGCCGGTGGCCGCGGATCTCGGCCTCGTCGCGCACGCCGCCCAACGACATGCGCACGAACTTGCGGTTGGTCGAGCGCGCCACGCTCTGGCCGAGCGAGGTCTTGCCGACTCCCGGCGGACCGACCAGACAGAGGATCGGACCGCGCAGATTCTTCACGCGCTGCTGCACGGCGAGGTATTCGACGATGCGCTCCTTGACCTTCTCGAGTCCGTAATGGTCGGCCTCGAGGACCTTCTCGGCGGCGGCGATGTCGAGGTGCACCTTGCTGCGCTTCTTCCAGGGCGACTTCACCAGCCAGTCGATGTAGTTGCGCACCACGGTCGCCTCGGCCGACATCGGCGACATGAGCTTCAGCTTGGCGAGCTCGGAGTTCGCCTTGTCGCGCGCCTCCTTGGGCATGCCGGCGGCCTTGATGCGCTTCTCGAGCTCGCCGATCTCGTTCGGAGCCTCGTCGAGATCGCCGAGCTCCTTCTGGATCGCCTTCATCTGCTCGTTGAGGTAGTACTCGCGCTGGCTCTTCTCCATCTGCTGCTTGACGCGGCCGCGGATGCGCTTCTCGATCTGCAGCACGTCCATCTCGCCCTCGATCACCGCGAGCATGTGCTCGAGGCGCTTGCGCACGTCGGAGATCTCGAGGACTTTCTGCTTCTCGGAGAGCTTGAGCGACATGTGCGCCGCGACCGTGTCGGCGAGCCGGCCGGCCTGCTCGATGCCGGCGAGCGAGGTGAGGATCTCGGGCGGCACCTTCTTGTTGAGCTTCACGTACTGTTCGAACTGCGTGATCACCGAGCGCGTGAGCACGTCCATCTCGCGCTCCTCGTAGCGCTCGACGTCCGGCATCGGGGTGACCGCGGCGGCGAAGTACTCGCCTTCCTCGAGCCGCTCGATCGTGGCGCGATCGACGCCCTCGACCAGCACCTTGACGGTGCCGTCGGGCAATTTGAGCAGCTGCAGGATGGTCGCGACGGTGCCGACCGAGTACAGGTCGGCGCCCTTCGGGTCGTCGACCTCCGCCTGTTTCTGGGCGACCAGCAGGATCCGCTTGTCGGTCTTCATCGCCACGTCGAGCGCGACGATCGATTTCTCGCGTCCGACGAACAGCGGGATCACCATGTGCGGATAGACCACCACGTCGCGCAGCGGCAGCACCGGCGTGCCGGCTTGGATCGCCGGGGCGGCGGGAGTGGCAGGGGTCTCGGGGGTATTCGGCTCGCTCACGTCAGGCTCTCTTCTGTGCCGCAGGGCACGAAAATGATGGTAGCACCGGCGACATGCGGCCGGTTGCGCCACCTTTCAAGGCGCGCACCGCCCGGCGCGCGTCGCGAGCGCCGTCAAATGTGGTCGGACCCCGTCGGCCGCCTCGGTTCCTCGACCGGAGCGAGTCGCGCTTCGTCGCTGCGATGCACGACGTAGGGCTTGTTGCTTCCCTCGATGACCATCTCGTCGACGACCACCTTCTGGACGTTGCGCATCGAGGGCAGCTCGTACATGGTGTCGAGCAGCACATTCTCGAGGATGGTGCGCAGTCCGCGCGCGCCGGTCTTGCGCTGCATCGCCTTGCGGGCCACCGAACGCAGCGCGTCCTCGCGGAAGTCGAGTTCGACGCCTTCCATGTCGAACAGCTTTCGGTACTGCTTGGTGAGCGCGTTCTTCGGCTGCATCAGGATCGAGATCAGCGCATCCTCGTCGAGTTCCTCGAGCGTCGCGACCACCGGCAGGCGGCCGACGAATTCGGGGATGAGGCCGTACTTGATCAGATCCTCGGGCTCGACGTCGTGGAACACGTCATTGCCGTGCGGCCGCGCGTTCTGCTCGCGCACATCGGCGACGAAGCCGATGCCGCTCTTCATGGTGCGGTTCATGATGATCTTCTCGAGACCCGCGAACGCGCCGCCGCAGATGAACAGGATATTGGTCGTGTCGACCTGCAGGAACTCCTGTTGCGGGTGTTTGCGTCCGCCCTGCGGCGGCACCGAGGCGATCGTGCCCTCGATCAGCTTGAGCAGCGCCTGCTGGACGCCCTCGCCGGAGACGTCGCGGGTGATCGACGGGTTGTCGGACTTGCGCGAGATCTTGTCGATCTCGTCGATGTAGACGATGCCCGTCTGGGC
>JAGWPY010000022.1 GCA_028870275.1 Gammaproteobacteria bacterium
ACACCGGTGGAGATCGAGAAAGCCATCGCCCCGTATCTCTCCGGAGGGCTGATGTCGGCGAACCTCGATGCGATCCGTCGCGCCGTCGAGGCGATTCCCTGGGTCGACCAGGTACGCGTGCAGCGGCGCTGGCCGACCAGTCTCGGCCTCACCGTGATCGAACAGACGCCCGCGGCGCGCTGGAACGGCACCGGGCTGCTGAACCGCCGCGGCGAACTTTTCATCCGCGACGCGACGCTGATACCACCGGAGCTGCCCGCGCTCAGCGGGCCGCCGGGCAGCGAGTCGCAGGTCGCGCAGCTCTATCTCGCCAACGAACCACTCGTGGTCGAGGCCGGCATGCGCATCGCCGCCGTGCGGCTCGATGCGCGCGGCGCCTGGGAGGTCGACCTGTCGAACGGCCTGACCGTGCGCCTCGGCCGAAGCCACGTCGAGCAGCGCCTGCAGAGCTTCGTGCGCACCGCCGCGCCGATCGTCGCCCAGCGGGTGGCCGAGATCGCCTACGTCGACATGCGCTACGCGAACGGCTTCGCCGTCGGCTGGCGCACGGTCGCGACCCCGGCGGCGGGCACGGCCGCGGCGCCCGGCACGAGCGGCGCCGGCGCGAAGCCACCGGCGCAGGCGCGCACGCCGGCGCCGGCCCCGGCCGCCAAGACCCACGTCGACCACGAAGCCTGAGGAAGCGGATTCGCCATGGCCAAACGTTCTGATCGCAATCTCCTGGTGGGCCTCGACATCGGCACGAGCAAGGTCGTGGCGATCGTCGGCGAGCTCCAGGCCGACGGCACTCTGGAGGTCATCGGTATCGGCAGCCATCCATCGCGGGGTCTGAAGAAGGGCGTCGTGGTCAACATCGAGTCGACCGTGCAGTCGATCCAGCGCGCCGTCGAGGAAGCCGAGCTGATGGCCGGCTGCGAGATCCACTCGGTCTATGCGGGCATCGCCGGCAGCCACGTGCGCAGCCTCAACTCCCACGGCATCGTCGCGATCAAGGACAAGGAGGTCGTGCAGGGAGACGTCGAGCGGGTGATCGATGCGGCCAAGGCGGTGGCCATCCCCGCGGACCAGAAGATCCTGCACGTGCTCCCGCAGGAATACATCATCGACTCGCAGGAAGGCATCCGCGATCCGATCGGCATGTCCGGGGTGCGCCTGGAGGCGAAGGTGCACATCGTCACCGGCGCCGACAGCGCCGCGCAGAACATCGTCAAGTGCGTCCAGCGCTGCGGTCTCGCGGTCGACGACATCGTCCTCGAGCAGCTCGCTTCGAGCTTCGCGGTTCTCACCGAGGACGAGAAGGATCTCGGCGTGTGTCTGGTCGACATCGGCGGGGGCACCACGGACATCGCGGTGTTCGGCGGCGGCGCGATCCGCCACACCGCGGTGATCCCGATCGCCGGCGACCAGGTCACGAACGACATCGCGGTGTCGATGCGCACGCCGACCCAGTACGCCGAGGACATCAAGCTGCGCTACGCCTGCGCGCTATCGCAGCTCGCCAATCCGGACGAGACGATCGAGGTGCCGAGCGTCGGCGACCGGCCGCCGCGCCGTCTCGCGCGCCAGACGCTCGCCGAGATCGTCGAGCCGCGCTACGAGGAGTTGTTCGCGCTGATCCGCGACGAACTTCGCCGCAGCGGCCTCGAGGAGACGGTCGCCACCGGCGTCGTGCTCACCGGCGGCACCGCGAAGATGGAAGGAGCGATCGAACTCGCCGAGGAGGTGTTCCACATGCCGGTGCGGCTCGGCATCCCTCAGTACGTGAGCGGCCTCTCCGAGGTGGTCGGCAACCCGATCCACGCGACCGGCGTCGGTCTGCTGCTGTATGCGAGGAACACGATGGACGCGCCGCGCGCGCAAGGACCACTGCTCGGGGGCGGCATGAAGAGCCTGCTCGAGCGGATGAGGCATTGGTTTCAGGGGAATTTCTGATTCAATAACGAACTGCAGAAGGAGAACCGGAATGTTCGAACTGATGGATACGTTCAGCCAGAGTGCCGTGATCAAGGTGCTCGGCGTCGGCGGCGGCGGCGGCAACGCGGTCACCCACATGGTCCAGGCCGGCCTCGAGGGCGTGGACTTCATCTGCATCAACACCGATGCGCAGGCGCTCAAGCACTCGAAGGTGCGCACCGCCCTGCAGATCGGCTGCAACATCACCAAGGGCCTCGGCGCGGGCGCCGACCCCGAAGTGGGCCGGCAGGCCGCGATGGAGGATCGCGACCGCATCATCGAGCTGATCGAGGGTTGCGACATGCTGTTCATCACCGCCGGCATGGGCGGTGGTACCGGCACGGGCGCGGCGCCGGTCGTGGCCCAGATCGCCAAAGAGCTCGGCATCCTCACGGTCGCGGTGGTCACCAAGCCGTTCGAGATGGAGGGCAACAAGCGCTCGCGGATCGCCGAGAACGGCATGCTCGAGCTGTCGAAATACGTCGACTCGCTGATCACGATCCCGAACCAGAAGCTCCTCTCGGTCCTCGGCAGCGAAACGACGCTGCTGGATGCGTTCAAGTCCGCCAACACCGTGCTGCAGGGCGCGGTCCAGGGCATCGCCGAGTTGATCACCCGGCCCGGCCTCATCAACGTCGACTTCGCCGATGTGCGCACCGTGATGTCCGAGACCGGCATGGCGATGATGGGCTCGGGCTGCGCCTCGGGCGAGGACCGGGCGCGCGAGGCGGCCGAATCGGCGATCTCGAGCCCGCTCCTCGAGGACATCAACCTCGCCGGTGCGCAGGGCATCCTCGTGAACGTCACCGCCGGCATGGACCTCTCGATCGGCGAGTTCCAGGAAGTCGGCAACGTGATCAAGCAGTTCGCCTCGGACGAGGCGACCGTGGTCGTCGGCACCGTGATCGATCCGGAGATGACCAACCAGATCCGCGTCACCGTGGTCGCGACCGGCCTCGGCCGACCGGTGCCGAAGAGCGCCCGCGAGCCGCAGGCGACGATCGCGCCGCCGCCGCCGACCATGCGCGTGGTGCGTCGCGCCAACCCGCCGGCCGCCTCCGACTACGCGGCGCTCGACAAGCCGACCGTGCAGCGCCAGCGGGCGGTCGGCGACGGTCTGCGGGTCGAGCCTGACAGCGAGGACCTGCTCGACATCCCGGCGTTCCTGCGCCGGCAGGCCGACTGAGCCGCGGCGCCGTTCACGCGAACATTCCAAACTGCGGCGCCCGGCCGCACCGCCGCTCAAGCGCGAGCGGTGCACCGGGCGCCGGCTCTTTGCGGATGCGTGCCTACGGCCCGTCGGCCGGGGTCCCCGCCGCTTCAGGCCGCCCCGCCGGCTGTGATACCTTTGCGCGATTATCGAGACCGCGGACCGACCGAACATGCTCTACCAGCGAACCCTCAAGAATTCGATCAGAGCCTCAGGGATCGGCCTGCACACCGGCCGCAAGGTGCTGATGACGCTGCGTCCGGCGCCGCCGGACACGGGTATCGTGTTCCGCCGTACCGACCTCAGCGAGCCGGTCGACATCCGCGCGCGCGCCGAATGCGTCGGCGACACGATGCTCGGCACGACGCTGCACGTCGGCGAGGCGAAGATCTCCACCGTCGAGCACCTCCTCTCGGCGCTCGCCGGCCTCGGGATCGACAATGCCCTGGTCGAGGTGAGCGCGGACGAGGTGCCGATCATGGACGGCAGCGCCGGACCGTTCGTGTTCCTGTTGCAGTCGGCCGGCATCGAGGAGCAGAAGGCTCCGAAGCGCTTCATTCGCATCCTCGAGTCGGTGCGTGTCGAGGACGGCGACAAATGGGCGCGCTTCGACCCGTATGACGGCTTCAAGGTCAATTTCGAGATCGAGTTCGACCACCCGACGTTCAAGAAACACGCCCAGGTCGCCTCGATGGATTTCTCGACGACCTCGTTCCTGCGCGAGGTGAGCCGCGCGCGCACGTTCGGCTTCATGCGCGACCTGGAGAGTCTGCGTTCGCGAAATCTCGCGCTCGGCGGCAACATGGACAATGCGATCGTACTCGACGACTACCGCGTGCTGAACGAGGACGGTTTGCGGTACGAGGACGAGTTCGTCAAACACAAGATCCTCGATGCGATCGGCGATCTATACCTGCTCGGCCACAGCCTGATCGGCGAGTTCAGCGGCTTCAAGTCGGGCCACGCGCTCAACAACCGGCTGCTGCGCAAGCTCATCGAGACGAGAAGCGCCTGGCGGGAAGTCACCTTCGAGAGTCTCGCCGACGCGCCGATCTCCTACGTGCCGGCAGCCGTACAGGCCTGAAGCCGCCGGTCGCGCCATGGGTCGCCCGGCGGTCCGCCGGTCGGCCCCCCCTTAGCCTGGCTCAGACGCGCGGTGCCACGATCCTCACCCGGATCGAGACGATCTCGGCCTCGAGCGCCGCAGCGAGCGGCGCACGCCGTTCGGCGAGCGCATAGCGCAGGCGGGTCGCGAAGGCGGCGCGGCTCGTGCCGACCGAGAGCTCGCCGCGCTCGAATCCGGCACTGTGGACCTCGGCCGCAAGGTCCTGCGGAAGCTGCGCGCGAACCACCTCGCGGACGCCCTCGCGGGCCACGAGACGCGCACTCAGGTCGTCAAGTCGTTTGTGAGCCCCTTGCAATAACTCGCTGATCGACTTGGGATGTTGCATTGCGACTTCAGGCGGCGGCCGGGACCCGGCCGGAAAAGTCTGCGGAATTCCTTGTTTTAAGTCACCTTTTTCTGCATAGTGCGCCCCGACGAGCTGACCAGGGCAAACTCGCCGAAAGGCGGGGACGCAAAGCTACCGGTCTACCGCTCCTTCGGCGACGAGGGAGCCACGACGGCGGAGTTGCCAGTGACCAAAGCGCCATACGCCTCGGAATCGACACCCCGATGAACGTAATCTTCGTCGGCCGCCAGTCCGGTCGGGTGAAACAATTTGACTTGCGCCACCCGCTGGTGGTCGCCGCCGCCCTGCTCGTGGTCGCGGTGGTGGTCGGCGGGGCGTTCTCGATCGGCATGAGCTTGGGCAAGCGCGAGAGCCGGCTCGATCCGCTCCACAAGCTCGGCGACTGGTCGGCCACGATCATGCAGCAACAGGCCCAGATCGCCGAGGTCAAGAGCGCGTTCCAGGAAAAGATCAATGCGCTCGCCCTGCGGGTAGGGCAGATGGACGCCTCGGTGATTCGCCTGAACGCGCTCGGCGAACGGCTCGTGCACATGGCGAACATCAAGGACGGCGAGTTCGATTTCGCGCAGCCACCCCCCGAGGGCGGTTCCGGCGATTCCGACGGCCAGCCCGTGCAGATTCCGAGCCTCTCGGCGATGGCCGACCGGGTGCAGCTCGAGCTGGCGAGTCGCGAGCAGCAGCTCGGCGTGCTCGAGAACCTGATCCTGACGCGCGAGCTGAACCGCCAGGTCTATCCGGCCGGCAGTCCCGTGCACGCCGGCTACATCTCCTCGTATTTCGGCGACCGGTCGGATCCGTTCACCGGCTTCACCGAATTCCACAAGGGTGTCGACATCGCCGCGCCGCAGGGCACGCACGTCGATGCGGTCGCCGCGGGCCTCGTCACCTGGGCGGGTCCGCGCAGCGGCTACGGCAACATGGTCGAGATCAACCACGGCAACGGTCTCGCCACGCGCTATTGCCACAACGAGAAGCTCCTGGTGAAGGTCGGCGACCTGGTGCACAAGGGCCAGAGGATCGCCTTGCTCGGCTCGACCGGCCGCTCGACCGGGCCGCACCTGCATTTCGAGGTCCTGAGGAACGGGGCCGAGGTCAATCCGCTGCCTTACATCGGCAGCGCGCACTGATTCCGGCGCGCCCGCCCGGCGCGCGGGCCCTGGCCGTGGGCGCCTCACGGGCGTCCGGCGCAGAAACGATTTCCCGCCCTGCCGGTCTATCCGTACAATACCGCTCTTTTTTTGAGGATTGCCGCGCGTGTGGAAGCTAGTGACGCAGATTTTCGGCAGCCGTAACCAGCGCCTGATCAAGGAGCTCGGCCGGACCGTCGCCGCGATCAATGCGCTCGAGCCGGAGATACGCGCCCTCGAGGACGCGCAGTTCCCGGAACGGACCCGCGAACTGAAGGCCCGCTTCGCAGGCGGCGCGACCCTCGATCAGCTCGCCCCGGAGGCCTTTGCCCTGGTGCGCGAGGCGTCGCGGCGCAAACTCGGCCTTCGCCACTTCGACGTTCAGCTGATCGGCGGCCTGGTGCTGAATGCGGGCAAGATCGCCGAGATGCGCACCGGCGAGGGCAAGACCCTGATGGCGACCCTGCCGGCGTACCTGAACGCGCTCAGCGGCGAGGGCGTGCACGTCGTCACGGTCAACGAATACCTCGCGCAGCGCGACTCGGACTGGATGGCGCCGGTCTACCGATTTCTCGGACTCGAAGTCGGCGTGATCAAGAACGCCCAGAGCCAGGAGGAAAAGCGCGCCGCCTACGCCTGCGACATCACCTACGGGACCAACAACGAATTCGGTTTCGATTACCTGAGAGACAACCTCGCGTTTCGTCTCGAGGAGCGCGTCCAGCGCAAGTTGAGCTTCTCGATCGTCGACGAAGTGGACTCGATCCTGATCGACGAGGCGCGTACGCCGCTGATCATCTCGGGTCCGGCCGAGGAGAGTACGGAGCTCTACATCAAGATCAACGCGCTCGTGCCGAAACTCTCGCGCGCGCCGCTCGAGGAAGCGGTCGAGCGTGGTCTGTTGGTCGAGAGCCTCGATGCGAAGCGTGTGCGCGGCGACCTGCGCGAGGGCGACGTGATCTTGAGCGTGAACGGCGACAACGTCGCAACGGCACCCGAACTCGCGGGCGCGCTCGCACGCGGCCGTGCCGGCAAGAAGCCGAAGCTCGAGATGTGGCGCGATCGGCGGGTGCACGCAGCCTCGATCGAAATCACCGGCGAGGGTGCGGATGCCGGCATCGTCGCCCGGCCGCCGACCGCCGAGGAGCGATATGCGCTCGCCGTGGACGGGGATTTCTGGGTCGACGAGAAGCAAAAGCAGGCGACCCTCACCGAGAGCGGGCATCAGCGGATCGAGGAGCTGTTCGCGGCGAGCGGGTTGCTCCGGGACGGCGAGAGTCTCTACGACGCGAGCAACATCCGCCTCATGCATCACCTGAACGCGGCGCTGCGCGCGCACGCGATCTACAAACGCGACGTCGACTACATCGTGCGCGGCGGCGAGATCATCATCGTCGACGAGTTCACCGGACGCACGATGCCGGGCCGGCGCTGGTCGGACGGTCTGCACCAGGCCATCGAGGCCAAGGAAGGCGTGCGGG
>JAGWPY010000165.1 GCA_028870275.1 Gammaproteobacteria bacterium
ACCGCGGTCTTGCCGGTCTGGCGGTCGCCGATGATCAGCTCGCGCTGGCCGCGGCCGATCGGCACCATCGAGTCGATCGCCTTCAGACCGGTCTGCACGGGCTGACTGACGCTCTTGCGGAAGATCACGCCCGGCGCGACGCGCTCGAGCGGCGCCTTGGCGGCCGCCTTGATCGGCCCCTTCCCGTCGATCGGATTGCCGAGCGCGTCGACCACGCGGCCGAGCAGTTCCGGCCCGACCGGCACTTCGAGGATGCGGCCGGTGGTCTTGACCGAGTCGCCTTCGCCGATGCCCTTGTAGTCGCCGAGCACGACGGCGCCGACCGAGTCCTGCTCGAGGTTGAGCGCGAGTCCGTAGACCTCGTCGGCGAACGCGAGCATCTCGCCGTAGCGCGCGCCGGCGAGCCCGTGGATGCGGACGATGCCGTCGGTCACGCTGACCACGGTGCCGACGTTGCTCGCCTCGACGGCGGGCTTGAACTGGTCGATGCGCGCCTTGATCAGGTCGCTGATTTCCGATGCCTTGATGGACATGTTGACCTTACCCTTGAGATTTCAACTACCTAGTTCGGACGCGAGCTTCTTCAGGCGTCCGGTCAGCGAGCCGTCGATGACCAGGTCGCCGGCGCGGATCACGGCCCCGCCGATCAGGCTCGGATCAATGCGATTCTCCACGCGCACGCGGCGCTTGAGGCGTTCGGCAAGCGCCGCGCAAAGCTTGGCCGACTGCTCGGCGCTCATGGCGGCGGCCGAGGTCACCTCGACACCGATCTCCCGTTCGTACTCGGCCTTCAGCGCCTCGAACTGCGTGGCGATCTCCGCGAGCACCACCAGGCGCTTGTTGGCCGCGAGCACCCGCACGAAGTTCTGCCAGCGCGCATCGATGCCCGCATCGCCGAGTCCCGCGAAGAAACGCACGAAGTCCTCGGCCGAGAGCTTCGGGCTGGTCAGCGCCTCCTGGACGCGCTCGTCGGCCACGAGGCCCGCGGCCCGGGCGAGCGCGCTCGCCCAGGGGCCGAGCGCCTCGCTCTCGCGGGCGGCCTCGAACGCGGCCTTCGCGTAGGGCCGGGCGAGCGTCGCGGCCTCAGCCACGCTCGATCTCCAACTCGAGCTTGTCGAGGATCTCGGCGTGCGCCTTGGCGTCGATCTCGCGCGAGAGCAGCTTCGAGGCCCCGCGTACCGCGAGGTCGGCGACCTGTTTGCGCAGCGTCTCGCGCGCGCGGCTCGCCTCGAGCGTGATCTCCTCGTGCGCATGGGCGACCAGGCGCTGGCCTTCGGCGAGCGCGGCCTTCTTCGCGTCCTCGACGATCTCGTTGGCGCGCTTGTTCGCCTGTTCGACGATCTGCGCGGCCTTGTCGCGCGCCTCGCGGATGATCTCCTGGGCGCGCAGCTTGGCGTCATCGAGGTCCTTTTGACCCTTGTTCGCGGCGGCGAGCCCCTCGGCGATCTTCTTCTGCCGGGTCTCGAGCGCGTTGATGAAGCCGGGCCACCCGAAGTGCATGACCAGCCAGACGACCAGGAAGAACGCCAGGCCCTGGACGACGAGTGTGACTGCTATATCCATCCGCTGAAGCTCCTACGGATCGGGGCTTGCGCCCTGGAAGTCCTCGAGAGGGCCTCGATCAGACGCCGAACTTCGCGAGGAACGGATTCGCGAAGATCATCAGCAGTGCGATCGCCACGCCGATGATCGGCACCGCGTCGAGCAGGCCGGCGACGATGAACATCTTCGTCTGCAGCATCGGGGTGAGTTCGGGCTGGCGCGCCGAGCTCTCGAGGAACTTGCCGCCGAGCAGCGCGAAGCCGATCGCGGTGCCGAGCGCGCCCAGGCCGATCAGCAGGCCGACCGCGACCGAGGTCGCGCTCATGACTTGGGCGATTTGGATTACGTTCTGCATCGAAGTCTCTCCAGGGTCAATGAAGGTGATGGATCGAAAATCAGTGGTGCTCGGCCGCCATGCTCAGATAGACGATGGTGAGCATGCCGAAGATGAACGCCTGCAGCGTGATGATCAGAATGTGGAACAGCGTCCAGATGAAGTCCGCGCCGAACTGGATGACGCCGAACGGATAGGTCGCGAACTGCGTGAGCCGCGAGCCGAGTGTCAGCACGGCGATCAGCACGAAGATCAGCTCGCCGGCGTACATGTTGCCGAACAACCGCAGACTCAAAGACAGCGGCCTTACCGCCTCCTCGATCACCCGCAGCAGGAGGTTCGGCGGCGCGAGCAGGATCTTCGCGACCAGGCCGTGCGCGTGGAACGGCGCCGTGAACCATTCGCCGAAGAAGGTGACCAGCCCCTTCTCGGTGATGCCGACCCACTGGATCAGCAGGAACACGCAGAGCGCCATGCCGAGCGTGGTGTTGATGTCGGCGGTCGCCACGGTGCGCAGGTGGCCGAGTCCGACCTGCTTCGCGAACGCGGGCAGCGCGTCGACCGGCAGCAGGTCCATGAAGTTCATCAGGAACACCATCACGAAGATCGTGATCGCCACCGGCGCGACCAGACGGCTCTTGCCGCCGAAGGTCTCCTTGACGATCTGGTCGACGAACTCGACCAGCATCTCGATCGCGCATTGCAGCTTTCCGGGCACGCCGCTGGTCGCGCGGCGCGCCGCGCCGATGAACACGAACATGAAGGCGACGGAGAACAGCAGGCTGAAGAACACCGTATCCAGGTGCAGCGTCCAGAAAGCGCCCGGCCGCAGCTGCACCGTCAGGTAGGTCAGGTGGTGCTGGATGTATTCGGTCATCCCGCCGCCGGACTCGCCCACGGACGCTGTCATTCGTTCATCCTCGTTTCATCCCTACAAGACCGACCCAGTAAGCGAACTGCGCGACGATCAACCCGACGAGCAGCGGCAGCGGCGCGAGCCGCCAGCGCGCCAACGCGAACCACAGCGCGAAGATCGTCCAGGTCCACTTCAGCGCCTCGCCCGCAAACAACGCCCGCCTCAAAACCGGTGCCGGCGCGATCCCGGGCAGGAACATGCGCCACCCGAGCAGGCCGCTGCCGACCGCGGCGATCAGCCCACCCGCGAGCGCCGCGCCCGCCGCGGCGACGCCGCCGATCGCGAGAAAGATCGACGCGAGCGCACCCGCGCTGCCTGCTTGCAGGAGCGCGACGCGCATCACGAGCCTTCTTTCGCGACCCTCGATGCCGCTCATCTCGATGGGGGCCAGAGCTCGAGGGACCGACGGCAGCCGAGATTCCGCATCCAGATGGCACGCCGTTGCTGGCTGAAAAGCCGGCGCATTATAGAGACGCCAAGGCGCGGTCACAAGCCGATGATCGCTCGCGGTTTTCGGCGCCGCGGCGAGACCCGAGGACCACGCCACGGGCCGCGCCGCGCGATTGCGATTGCGTCGCAGATGCGGCGCCGGCGGCGAGGCGGGCCCGGCCCTGAAGGCCTCTCGGCGGGTCCTACTGGATGTGCCCGAGAATACCTTCGAGCTCGTCCAGGCTGTTGTAGCTGACGACGAGCTTGCCCTTGCCCGAGGAATTGTGCTGAAACAGGACCTTGGCACCCAGTTTTTCGGTCAGTTCGAGCTCGAGACGGCGGATGTCCGGATCGCCGGTGCTCGTACCGGGCGCCGTCTCGGAGGCCGCCGGCGCCGCCAGACGCCGCACCAGGGCCTCGGTCTCGCGGACCGACAAGCCCTTTCGGGCGACGAGCTGGGCCACCTCGACCTGCTGGCGGCGCGAGACCAGGGTGAGCAGCGCGCGCGCGTGCCCCATCTCGAGCTGCCGCTCCTCGACCAGGCCCTTTACTTCGTCGGCGAGCTCCATGAGGCGCAGCAGATTGCTCACGGCGGCCCGCGAGCGCCCGACCGCCTCGGCGGCCTGCTGATGGGTCAGGCCGAATTCCTCGATCAGCCGCGACAGCGCCCGCGCTTCCTCGAGCGGATTGAGATTCTCGCGCTGGATGTTCTCGATCAGCGCCATCGCGACCGCGGCTTCGTCGGGCACGTCGCGCACGACCGCCGGGATCTCCTGCAGACCGGCGAGCTGCGCGGCCCGCCAGCGCCGTTCGCCGGCGATGATCTCGTAGCGCTGGGTCTCGCTCTCGGCCGCGCGCGGCAGCGGGCGGACCACGATCGGTTGCACCACGCCCTGAGCCTTGATCGACTCGGCCAGCTCGTTCAGCGTCTCGGTGCGCATGTCGCTGCGCGGCTGGTACTTGCCACGCTGCAGCAAATCCACCGGTAGCTTCGCGAGCCGGTCGCCCGCAAACGCAGGCGCAGCGGCCTCGCCGCCCTGGGCGGCGCGCTTCGCGAGCAGCGGGCTCAATTCCGCGAGACCGCGGCCGAGTGACGGCTTCTTGCCGGACATGCTGATGACGATCCTCGATGGCCTTGCGCGGGCCATTCCCTAGCGAGATGGCGCCGGATTATACGGGGGGCGGCCCGCCTTCGTCGCGCCGGATCATCTCGCCCGCGAGGGCGAGATAGGCGAGCGCACCGCGCGATTCCTTGTCGTGCAGCAGGGCCGGCTTGCCGAAGCTCGGCGCCTCGGCGAGCCGCACATTGCGCGGAATCATGGTGCGGAACACCTTCTCGCCGAAGTGCTCGATCAGCTGCGCCGAGACTTCGTTGGCGAGATTGTTGCGCGGGTCGAACATGGTGCGCAGGAGCCCCTCGATCTGCAGCTCCGGGTTGATGCTCGCGCGGATCTGTTCGATCGTCTGCACCAGCGCGGAGAGACCCTCGAGCGCGTAGTACTCGCACTGCATCGGCACCATCACCGAATCGGCCGCGACCAGTGCGTTCAGCGTGAGCATGTTGAGGCTCGGCGGGCAGTCGATCAGGATCACGTCGAATTGCTCGCGCACGCTCTTCAAGGCATTGCGAAGCTTGAATTCCCGGCCCGCGATCATGGTGAGCAGCCGCACTTCGGCGGCGGTCAGGTCCTGGTTGGCCGGCATCAGCGTGAATCCGCCGTGCTCGACCGTGACCAGGGCGGCGGCCGCCTCGCAATCGCCGAGCAGCACGTCGCAACTGGTGCGGGCGAGCGCGTTCTTGTCGATGCCGCAACCCATCGTCGCGTTGCCCTGCGGATCGAGATCGATCAGCAGCACGCGGCGCTTGGTGGCGGTCAGCGAGGCCGCGAGATTCACGGCGGTCGTGGTCTTGCCGACGCCGCCTTTCTGATTTGCGATCGCGATGACCCGCTTCATGCTGCGCTCGGTCTGGACCGGGCCCGACAGATTTCCACAAGATGGCGCTCCTCGTCCAGCCCCGGAACGCGCAAGCGGTGCACCGCGAGCACGCGAAAGCCCTTCGGAAGCTGTAATTGTTCGCGTTCCGGGTGTTTGCCCTTCATCGCGAGCAACCGGCCCTCGGCCGCGCAGAGATGGCCCGCGTAGGCCACCAGATCCTCGAGCGAGGCCACGGCACGCGCGACCACGGTGTCGAACGGGGCCTGCGGGCGGTAGCGCTCGGCGCGCTCGTTCACCACCTCGACGTTGGCGAGCCCGAGGCTGCGGGCGGTGCTGGCGACGTAGCGGGCCTTCTTGCCGGTCGCCTCGATCAGCACGAACGAATGGGCGGGCGCGGCGATCGCGAGCGGCAGCCCGGGAAAACCGGCGCCGGTGCCGACGTCGGCGACCCGCGGTCCGCGCAGAAAGGGCAGCACGCTCAGGCTGTCGAGCAGGTGCTTGCGCAGCATGCCCGGGCGATCGCGGATCGCGGTCAGATTGAACTGCGCGTTCGCGGCGAGCAGTGCATCGAGCAGACGTGACAGCGCGGCGAGCTGCGCCGGCTCGAGGTTCACGCCGAGCTCGCGCGCACCGGCGAGCAGTTCGGCCGCCTCCCGCTGCGCATCGCCGACCGGGAGCTCGACCGGGGACGACTCAACCATTGTGCACCACCAACGCGAGCAGTTCGTGCACCGGCAGCGCCGCGACGGCCGCGGGATCGGCGCAGCGGCTCGCGAACGCCGTGGCGCGACGGCCGCCGAAGCGACGCCGCAGCTCCGCGCCGAGACGATCGATCGCTCCCGGGACCGCCGCCGAGTCCGCGCCGGCTGCGTGCGGCGGCTCGGTCGCGGCCGCGGGCAGGCCGGAGGC
>JAGWPY010000166.1 GCA_028870275.1 Gammaproteobacteria bacterium
CAGTTGCGCGCGCTCGCTGTGTATCGTGCAGAGGATGCGTAAATCCAATCTCGTCCTCGCGGCCCTCATCTTCGCCTCGGTCCTCGGCAGCGGGGCTTGGCTCGTGCTGCGCGGCCTAGGCGCGCCGCGGCCGGACCTGCTGGCCCATGGTCGCTTGTCGACCGTGCCGGTGTTCATGCCGAGCGGGCGCCCGAATGCCGTCGTGGTGCTCTTTTCCGGGCCCGACGGCTTCGGGCCAGCGAGTCTCGCACGCGCGCGCGCCTTGCGCGGTGCGGGCGCAATGGTGATCGGCGTCGACCTGCCGAGGCTGGAAGCGAGCCTCGATGCCGACGACGGCGACTGCGTGTTCCCAGACGGTGACCTGGAGAATCTCAGCCGGTTCGTGCAGGCCTACGAGCGCCTCGCCACGTACCGGCCGCCGATCCTGGCCGGGGTCGGCGAGGGTGCTGCCTTCGCCTACGCGATGCTCGCGCAGGCGCCTCCAGGGACCTTTGCCGGGGCGGTCGGCGTCGATTTCCGCGCGGTCCTCGCGTTGCGCAAGCCGCTGTGTCCGGGATCCGGCGTGCTCTACCGGCGCGCCGCGTCCGACGGTCATGCCGAACTCGCGCCGCAGCTCGCGCTGCACGGGCTCTGGAGCGCCGTCGCGGCGAGCGAGAACACCTCCGCCGCGCGCCAGGCCGCGCTGCTCGCAGGTTTCGCCGCATTGCAGGCGAAATTGCCGCCGCCACCGGCCGCGGCGACCGGCGCGCTCGACGATCTGCCGCTCACCGAAATGCCGGCCGCCGGAGGCGGCCCGGGGAACCTGTTCGCGATCATCCTCTCCGGGGACGGTGGCTGGGCCGGTCTCGATCGCCAGGTTGGCCGGGCGCTGGTCGCCGCCGGCATCCCGGTGGTCGGATTGGATTCCCTGCGTTATTTCTGGGGTGCGCGCACCCCGGAGGGGCTGGCGCGCGACCTCGACCGGATGATCCGCGACTACCGGGTGCGGTTCGGCAAAAGCCGCGTGCTGCTCGTCGGCTATTCGCAGGGTGCGGACGTATTGCCGTTCGCGGTCAATCGCCTGTCTGCCGCGGCGCGCGCATCGGTTGCGCTGGTGGCGATGTTGGGTCTGTCGAAGCACGCGCTGTTCGAGTTCCATCTGTCGAACTGGGTGTCCGACGACGACTCGGGCCTGCCGACGCGCCCCGAGGTCATGCGTCTCGCGCCTCTGCCTGCGATGTGCGTCTACGGCGTGGACGAGGACGATTCGGCCTGCCCGTCGCTCGATCCAGCCAAGGTCCATCTGTTGCGCATGCCGGGGGGGCACCATTTCGGTGGCAACTACCAGGCGATCGCCAACCGGATCCTCGCGCTCGCGAAAACCTAGGAGTGCGTCGCCGCCGCCCTTTAGGAGCGGGTGGGCATCAGGAACGGCCAGGGCGAGCCCTCGGCGCCGAGTTCGACCGGCACCTCGATGAGCGCGGGCGCGTCGGCCGCGAATGCCTTCTCGAGGGCACGGCGCAGTTCCTCGGGTGAACGCGCCCTGAGGCCGGTCATGCCGAAGCTCTCGGCCAGCCGCGGGAAGTCGGGATTGGCGAGCTCCGAGCCGATCACGCGCCCGTCGAAGCCCTGTTCCTGGTCGCGCTGCACGTTGCCAAAGCTGCCGTTGTTGAACACGACGCCGACGACGTTGATCCGGTGCTGAACCGCGGTCGCGAGTTCCTGTACGCCGAACATGAAGCCACCGTCGCCGGAGATCGACAGCACCTGCCGGCGCGGATGCGCGATCTTCACGCCGAGCGCGGTCGAGTAGCCTGAACCCAGCGTCCCCTGATGTCCGCTCGAGACGAAGGTTCTCGGCTCGTAGACCGGGAAAGCGAACAGCGAGGCGAATCCGCTCTGACAGATCTCGTCGACGAAGAACCCGTCGCGCGGCAGCACCGCGCGCATCGCGTCCAGATAACCGACGTGCGGCTGCAGAGTCTCGACGCGGGCGCGTACGCGCGCCTTCAGCGCCGTGAATTCCTCGCTCCTGGATGCGCGCGCCGGCACCGTTCGGCGCACCGCTTCGAGCAGCGCGGCCGTGGAACGCTGCGCATCACCGACGATCGCGACCGCGGGCCGGAGCTTGGGGATCTGGGTCGGATCGATTTCGAGCAGGATCACCGGCAGATCGCGCCGCAGGGCATGCCACCGGAACCAGACGAGTTCGAGCCTCGTGCCGATGCCGACGAGCACGTCAGTCCGCGGCCAGCGTTCGAATCCGGCGACGCAATTGAAACCGAGAGGCTGGTCGTCGCCGACGATCCCGCGGCCGCCGCGTAGACTCACGACCGGCGCTTGCAGCCATTCGGCGAGCGCGCCGACTTCGGGCGCCGCGTGCTGCGCACCGCTGCCGACCATGATCATCGGTTCGCGTGCCGCCGCGAGATGGGCGACGGCCGCATCGATCGCCTGCGGATCCGGCTCGATCACCGACTGCGGCAGCGGCTCGACCGCAGCCACCGGCGCCGACGCGGTGAACACGTCCCAGGGCATTTCGACCGCGGCCGGCCGCGGTCGGCCGCTTCGCATCTGGTGGAACGCCTCGGCGAGCGTCGCCGGCGCCTCGGCCGGATGGTTTATTCTCGCCGCCCACTTGGTCAGTCCCCGCAAGGTCGCGAGCTGGTCCGGCAGTTCGTGCAGGTGTCCCTTGCCGAGGCCGAGGAAGCCGGACGGGACCTGACCGGTCAGGCAGAGGATCGGCGCGCTCGCACCGTACGCCGTGCACAGCGCGGCGCCGGTGTTCAGCACGCCGGGTCCCGGTACGACGGTGAACACGCCCGGTCGTCCCGTGGTCCTCGCGTATCCGTAGGCCATGTAGCCGGTCGCCTGCTCGTGGCGCGGATAGACCAGGCGGATGCGGCCACGTTCCCTCTGCAGGGCATCGAACAGGCCATAGGTCTGTACGCCCGGGATGCCGAACACGGTGTCCACGCCGTGCGCGATCAACGATTGCACCAGGGCTTCGCCGCCCGTCATGCGAGGCAGGGTCATACGGACTCCGGGTTTGCGCCGGCCGCCGCGGGCCAATGGCGCAATACGAGAAAATAAACGGGACCGACCACCAGGAGTCCTACGATCCAGGACAGATCGACGCCGCCGAGAGCCCGGGCGATCGGCCCCGTGTAGGCGTCGCTGGCGACGAACGGCATCTGTACCACGATGCCGAGGACGTAGCAGCCGAGCGCGGCCGCATTGTAGCGTCCGTAGACGCCGCCGTCCGCCGCGAAGAACGAGGGCACGTGGTATCGGCCGAGCCGCACGAGATAGTAATCGACGAGATTCACGGCGGTCCAGGGCACCAGCACGTACAGCAGCAGCTCGTTGAAGCGGTCATAGAGCGGCAGGAAATCGGTCGCGCCGACCGAGCCGAGGAGCAGTGCCGCTGCAAACATCACGGTGGTGATCGTGATGCGGGCGCGGGCGCCCGCGCGCCAGCGCGCATCGAGCGTCTGGATCAGCGTGATCACGGCGAGCGCGCCGCCATAGAAACAGATCGCGCCGGCGACCGCGACCCCGGGCGCGAACAGCAGCACGATGGCGGTGCTCACGCCGCCCGTGAGCCGGGTGATCGCGGCGACCACGTCGCCGTCGAGCACCGCCGGCCCGATCAGCGCGCCGAGGACCATCGGCAGTGCCGCCCCGAGGATCGTGCCCGTGTAACAGGACCAGAACGCGGCCCGCGGTCCGGTGTCCGGCGGCAGGTAGCGCGAGTAGTCGGATACGTAGGGCGCGTAGCCGATCTGCCAGAGCGCGCCGATGGAGAGCATTTCGCCGAAGCCGACCGCGGAGAACGCGCCGCGACTGAGATAGCTCGCCGGAACCGGATGCACGAACAGCACCCAGACGTAGCAGAGGAGCACCGCGCTGCCCGACACGTAGGTCATCATGCGCGTGCACCAGTGGATCAGGTCGTGGCCGTAGATGGCGGCCACGAGGCTGATCGCGCCGATCGCGACCAGGCAGTCCCTGCGGCTGGCCGCGGGCACGATCGCGTGCAGCGCCTGTCCGCCGGTCACGAGCGCGGTCGCCGCGTAACCCACGTACATGAAGATCACCAGCGCGACCACGAATGCGGCGCCCTTGGCGCCGAACTGGCCGCGACTCTGCACCATCTGCGGCACGCCGAGGCGCGGGCCCTGGGCGGCGTGCAGGGCCATGAACACGGCGCCGATCACGTTGCCGATCAGGATCGCGCACACGCCCGAGGCGAAGGACTGCGCGAACAGCGTGGTCGCGAGCGCGCCGGTGACGACGGTGAGCACGTTGAGGTTCGCGCCGAACCAGAGCGTGAACAGTTGACTCGCCCGCCCGTGCCGCTGGTCCAGGGGGATCGGATAGATCGTGTGCCGCTCGATGCGCGTGGCGACGTCGCTTCTATCGGTTCGCATGGGCGTGAGAAGATGCACCCTCGGGATCGGCAACCAAGCGGCAGTCACGAAAACACAAATGAAATCGCAGTGCAACCACGGCAGCGGCGAGATCTCGCTCAGCGAGCAACAGCGCCGCGAGGCGGTGTTCGGGCATCGTCATGACTTCGCCGGCATGGACGGCGCGCAGGGCGAGATCTGGTGCTACAGCGACGCATTCGCCTATTTGCCCGGCGCGACCGTGCGCCTGCACGTCAGTTCGACGGCGGAACGCTGCACGCTCGAGATCGCCCGCGACGGTGCCGAGCCCGTGACACTGTTCCAGGCGACCCTGAATGGACTCGCGTGGCGGGACTCGCCCGATCAGTGCTCGGTGCAGGGGTGCGGCTGGCCGCCCTCGTTCGAATTTCGTGTGCCTGCCGAATGGCCGTCAGGCGCGTATCGGCTCACGCTGACCGGCGAGGGGCGAAGCGGCGCGACCATCCGCACGCATCACCTGTTCGTCGTGAGGCCGACGGGGGAGCGGCGCCCCGGGCGCATCCTGCAGATCGCCGCGACCGGCACCTGGACCGCATACAACACCTGGGGCGGCTCGAATCACTACCAGGGCATCACCGGCCCGACGCGCGACCAGTACGCGACCACGGTGAGCATCGAGCGTCCCTGGTGCCGGGGTTTCATCGTGCTCCCCGCGGGTGCTCCGCGCATACCGCTGGAGGGGACCCGGCCGCCCGGAGAGCCGCCGCGTTATCCGCACCTCGAATGGGCCTATGCGAACGGCTATTGCAACAAGTACGCGTCGGCCGGCTGGGCGAGCTACGACGGTCCGTTCTTCCGCTGGGCCGAGTCGCGCGGGTATGCGATCGATCTGGCGACTCAGCACGAACTGCAGTTCGCCCCCGAGGTGCTCGACGGGTACGACTGCGTCGTGATGGTCGGCCACGACGAGTACTGGACCTGGGAGATGCGCGATGCGATCGACGCGTTCGTCGATCGGGGCGGCCACGTTGGGCGTTTCGCCGGCAATTTCATGTGGCAGACGCGGCTCGAGCGCGGCGGCCTCGCGCAGGTCTGCTACAAGTACCGGGCCCGCGCCGAGGATCCGGTCTACCGTTCCGCCGATCCGCGGCGCACGACCGGATCCTGGGAAGCGCCGGAGACGGGGCGGCCCGGGGCGGCGACGTTCGGCCTCAATGCGACCGACGGCCTGTACGCCGGCTGGGGCGCCTGCGCGCCGCGCGGCGTACGCGGCTTTCCGGTCTACCGCCCGGAACACTGGGCGTTCGCCGGAACGGGACTCGCCTACGGCGATCTGCTCGGGGCCGAAGGACACGCCTATGGCTACGAGGTCGACGGCCTCGATTATGTGATTCGTGGCGGACTTCCCGAGCCGACCGACACCAGTGGCGCCCCTGCGGGCCTGAGAATCCTCGCATTGGGACTGTCCTCGCTGAAGGAAGAGCCCATCGGCGCGGGTGCCGCGAATCTGTTCCTCGCCGACGACGATGCCAAGTACGTGGCCGAGATCCGTTACGGCGAGCCCACCGAAGAGTCGGTGGAACGCGTGAAGCGCGGCAGCGGCATGATCGTGCACTTCACGCGCGGCCGGGGCGAGGTGTTCCACGCCGGCAGCTGCGAATGGTCGGCGGCGCTCATGCGCGGCGACCCCATGGTCGAGCGGGTCACGACGAACGTGCTCGATCGGTTTGTGCAACGAGCGGGCGGGCGGGTCTCCTCATGAGTGAAAAGAAGTCCTTCCACATGTCGGCGGAGGAATTCCGCCGTCAGGGTCACGCGGTGGTCGACTGGATCGCCGGCTACATGCGCACCGTCGAGCAATTCCCGGTGCTCTCCCGTGCGCGTCCTGGAGAGATCCTCGCGAGTCTGCCCGATCGTGCGCCCCGTACGGGCGAACCGTTCGAGCGGGTCCTCGAGGATCTCGACCGATTGATCATGCCGGGCATCACTCACTGGCAATCGCCGAATTTCTTCGCGTATTTCCCCGCCAACGCATCGGGGCCCGCCATCCTCGGGGAACTGGTGTCCGCGGGGCTCGGCGTGCAGGGGATGCTCTGGTCGACCAGCCCCGCCTGCACCGAACTCGAGACCCGCGTACTCGACTGGCTGGTGCCCGTGCTCGGACTGCCGGAGCGGTTCCTGTCGAGCGGCCCCGGCGGGGGCGTCATCCAGGACTCCGCCTCGAGCGCGGCCTTGTGCGCCCTGCTCGCCGGTCGCGAACGCGCCACCGGGTTGCGGACCAACCGCGAGGGCTGCGACGGGCGGCTGGTCGCCTATTGCTCGACACAGACTCACTCGTCGATCGAGAAGGCGGTACGGATCGCCGGCATCGGCGCGGACCGGCTGCGTCAGATCGAGGTGGACTCGCAATTCGCGATGCGGGCCGACCTGCTCGCCCAAAGAATCGAGGAAGACCGGCGGGCCGGGCTCGTGCCCTGCTTCGTCTGTGCGACCATCGGCACGACGTCCTCCAACGCAATCGACCCGGTGAGCCGGATCGCGCAGGTCTGCCGCGAACACGGCGTCTGGTTGCACGTGGATGCGGCCATGTGCGGCACGGCGGCCATCTGTGCGGAGTTCCGCCACCTGCAGGCGGGCGTCGAGCAGGCCGACAGCTACTGCTTCAATCCGCACAAGTGGATGTTCACCAATTTCGACTGTGACTGCTTCTGGGTCGCCGACCGTTCGGCGCTGATCCGTGCGCTCTCGGTGCTGCCCGAGTACCTGCGCAACCAGGCGAGCGAATCCGGGGCGGTGATCGACTATCGCGACTGGCAGATCCCCCTCGGTAGGCGGTTCCGGGCGTTGAAGCTGTGGTTCGTGATCCGCCACTACGGAATCGAGGGGCTGCAGCATCACGTCCGCGAGCACGTACGGCTCGCTCAAGCATTCGCCGACTGGGTGCGTGCGGACGAGCGATTCGAAATTCCCGCGCCGGTCCCGCTCAATCTGGTGTGCTTCCGGCTCCGGGCCGGGGACGACGCGAACCAGGCTCTGCTCGATGCGCTCAATGCGGGTGGCGAGCTCTATCTCACGCATACCCGGCTGGACGGCCGCCTGACTTTGCGGCTGTGCGTCGGACAGACGCAAACGCAGGCCGAGCACGTGGCGCGCGCCTGGCGACTGATCCAGGATCGGACCGCCACGATCGCTCCCCGGGGCTAGGCCTCGGGTATTCTTTTCGCACCGGAGTCCGCCATGACCGACCTCAGCCGATTTTCGATCACCCGGAAGTGGCCTGCGCGCCACCCCGAGCGACTGCAGCTCTACTCGGTACCGACCCCGAACGGGGTCAAGGTGTCGATCATGCTCGAGGAGATCGGCATGGAATACGAGCCGCACTACGTGGATTTCGGCAGCGGCGAACAGAATTCGCCTGAGTTTCTCTCGTTGAACCCCAACGGCAAGATACCGGCGATCCTCGATCCCTCGGGGCCCGATGGGCGACCCCTGCCGCTGTTCGAGTCCGGTGCGATCCTTCTGTATCTCGCCGACAAGAGCGGTCGGCTGCTGCCATCGACCGGCGCGGCGCGCTACGAGACCATCGAGTGGCTGATGCTGCAGATGGCGGGGATCGGCCCGATGTTCGGCCAGGTCGGTTTCTTCCACAAGTTCGCCGGCAGGGAATTCGAAGACAAGCGCCCTCGTGACCGGTATGTCGCCGAGGCGCGCAGGCTCCTCGGTGTGCTCGAAGCGCGGCTCGCGGACCGCGTCTGGCTGCTCGGCGACGGCTATTCGATCGCCGACGTCGCGGTGTTTCCCTGGGTCAACAACCTGATCGGCTTCTACGGCGCCGGCGACCTCGTCGGCATCGACGACTTCGCGCAGGTGCGCCGCGCGCTGCGCGGCTTTCTCGCGAGGCCCGCGGTGCAGCGCGGGCTCGACGTGCCCCGGCGCCCTTGAATCCACGAAACCCCAGGTCGCCGGAGGCGATTCTCGCCGAAGCCCGCGCGCTCGACTCCCTGCCGCTCGAGACCGTCGAGGGGCGACTGCGCGAGTTGCGGGCCCGGTTTCGCGCTGCGCCCGAAGCGTTCGGCCCCGAAGCGATTGCACTGCTGCGGTCGGCGGCCGCGCGTGCGGCCGGCGCGATCGCCACGCCGGATGCGCGGGCGCTCGAGGTCCTGCACGCGGTTTTCGGTTATCCCCAGTTCCGTCCGGGCCAAGCCGAGATCATCGGTGCGGTGCTCGCCGGCCGGGACTGTGTCGGCATCATGCCGACCGGCGCCGGCAAGTCGATCACCTATCAGATCCCGGCCCGGCTCGAGGGTGGGCTCACGCTGGTGGTCTCGCCGCTGATCTCGCTGATGCAGGATCAGGTGGATGCGATGAACGAGGTGGGCATCCGCGCGACTTTCCTGAATTCCACGCTGGATGCGGCCGAACGTGCCCGGCGAGTCGCGCGGCTGCGAGCCGGCGAGCTCGAACTGCTCTATGCCGCGCCCGAAGGGATCGATGCCTCGGTGGGCCGGTTGCTCGACTCGCTCGACCTTCGCCGCGTCGCCGTCGACGAGGCGCACTGCATCAGCGAATGGGGGCACGACTTTCGGCCGTCGTACCGCAACCTCGACGGTCTCAAGGCGCGGTTCGCCGGTCTGCCGGTGCTCGCACTGACCGCGACCGCGACTCCACCGGTCATGCGCGACATTGCCAGCCAGCTTGCCCTGCGCGATCCGGTCGTGGTTCGCGGCTCTTTCTTCCGGCCGAACCTGCGCCTGTTCGCGGTCAAGAAGGGACAAGGCGAGGGCGTCCGCGAGCGCATCCTGCGGCTCGTGCTCGCGCGCCGCGGCGAAGCGGGCATCGTCTATTGTCTGTCGCGCAAGGCGGCCGAATCGACCGCCGAATTCCTGGTCCGCCGCGGTGTGCGCGCGGCTTCGTATCACGCCGGCCTGTCGTCCGAGGAACGCGCGCAGACCCAGGAACGGTTCCGCCGCGACGATCTCGAGGTGGTTTGCGCGACGATCGCTTTCGGCATGGGCATCGACAAGTCGAACGTGCGCTACGTGATCCACCGAGATCTGCCGCGGTCGATCGAAGGGTACTATCAGGAGATCGGCCGGGCCGGTCGGGACGGTGCGCCCGCCGACTGCATCCTGTTCTACTCCTGGGCGGACGTGATCTCGCTCGATCGCCTTGGGGAAACGTCCGAGACGCCGAATCCGGAAATCGCCGCGCTGCAAAGGCGCGCCGTACGGCGGGTGTTCGACCTGGCGGACGGCGCCGGCTGTCTCTGGCGCCGGCTGGCGGAGCATTTTGCCGAGTCCATCGGTGACTGCGTGCGATCCTGCGGGTGCTGCGCGGCGGTCGATCCGATCGAATCCGCGTCGATTTCCGCCGGGGGGGCCGGCGCGCGCGCCCTGCGGCGATCCGCGGCGAGGCCCGATGCGGCGGACGGACCGCCCGACCCTGCGTTGTTCGAGCGCCTGCGCGCACTGCGTCGGCGGATCGCCGACGCCCGTGGCGTTCCCGCCTATGTGGTGTTCACCGATCGCAGCCTGCAGGAAATGGCCTCGATCGTGCCCCGCACCGCGCTGGAGTTGCTCGCCGTGCACGGCGTGGGCCAGAAGAAGATGGCGGAGTACGGTGAGGCCTTTCTCGCCGTGATTCGCGGAGAGGATGCCGTCGACTAGGGATATCGACGTAGGATGGGCGGGCGGGAGCTCCCGCGGTCCATGGCGCGAACGGTTTCTGAGACTTTCATGGGCGCACGAATGCAACACCATCACGGCGATCACGATCACGATCAAGGTCACGACCACGACCACGACCACGACCACGACCATGGCCACGTCCACGGCCATGAACATGGCCAGGGACATGGTTCGCAAAGCGCGCATGTGCACGCGCATGGGCATGGGCATGGGCATGGGCATGGGCACATGCACGTGCCACCGCGGGATTTCACGGCGGCGTTCGCGATCGGCACTCTGTTGAACGTCGGCATCGTGGTGCTCGAAGCCGTTTTCGGCTTGATCGCCCATTCGACGGCGCTGCTCGCCGATGCCGGCCACAATCTCGGCGACGTGCTCGGTCTGCTGATCGCCTGGGCGGCGGCGGCGCTCGCGAAGCGTCCGGCGACGGCGCGATTCACCTACGGTCTGCGCGGCTCCTCGATCCTCGCGGCGCTGTGGAACGCGCTGTTCCTGATGGTCGTGATGGGTGGCATCGCCTGGGAGGCGATCCAGCGATTCGCGGCGCCGCCGCCGGTGCATGGCTACATCGTGATGGCGGTGGCCGCGGCCGGCATGGTCGTCAACGGCCTCAGCGCCTGGCTGTTCGCTTCCGGTAGGCACGGCGACATCAATGTGCGCGGCGCCTTCCTGCACTTGCTCTCCGACGCGCTCGTGTCGTTCGGCGTCCTGTGCGCCGGGGCGGTGATCGCCCTGACGGGGTGGTCGCGCCTCGACCCGGCGGTGACCCTGGTGATCGTCGCGATCATCGTCTATGGGACCTGGGGGCTGCTGCGCGACTCGTTCAGCATGGCCATGGCGGCCGTACCTGGAGAGATAGACCCGACGGCGGTGCGCGGCTATCTGGCGGGACTTGGCGGAGTGAGCCGCATCCACGATCTTCACATCTGGCCGATGAGCACCACCGAGACGGCGCTCACCTGCCATCTCGTCATGCCCGGCGGCCATCCGGGCGATGCGTTCACGATGCGGGTCGCCAATGAACTGCAGATGCGTTTCGACATCCAGCACACGACCCTGCAGGTCGAAGTGACCGAGGACGCCGACTGCCGTCTGGCGACGGCGCACCGCTAGGCGCCCCGCGACGCGGTCCGCTCAATGGCGGCGCGAGGCCGCCCAACGTTCGAGCGCCACCAGGGCGGTCGCCGTGGCGGCCAGCAAGGCGAGGCTGAGGGCGGCCGCGGAGAACACCGAGCCGCGGTCGCTCAGCGAGAAGATCTCCACCGGGGCGGTTGCCCAGCCCGGCGGGTACAGCATGATCGTCGCGCCGAGTTCGCCCATGGACAGCGCGAAGCCGAGTGCCGCGCCGGCGAGCAGGTGCGGCATCAACAGCGCAAGGGTGACCTTGCGCAGAACGAACCAGGGAGATCCGCCGAGGCTCGCCGCCATTTCCTCGAGATGCGCGGGCAGGCGCTCGAGCCCGGCCTTCGCGTTGGCATAGGCGTAGCTCGCCACCAGAGCGACATGCGTGAGGACCACGAGGCTCACGGTGCCGTTCCAGAGGAGTGGCGGACGACTGAAGGTGACCAGCAGGGCGAGACCGACCGTCACCGAGGGGACGGTGATCGGCAGCACGAACAGCGTATCGACGCAGATCCGCGTCCTGCGTCCGAGCCGCCGGCCGGCCAGAGCGCCCCATGCGCCGAGCACGAGCGCGCAAACGGTGGCCGCGCCGGCGGTCGCGACGCTGTGCCACAGCGCCGCGCGTTCCTCCGCGCTGGCGAGAACCCCCCGCAGGTTCGCCCAGGTGGGCGACGAAGGCCACAGCGCGTCCCAGTGGCCGGCGAAGCTCGCCAGCAGCAACACCAGCAGCGGCAGACCGAACACGACCGTGCACAGAGTCAGGGCGAGAGTCGCCCAGAGGCGCCGCGCGCGGTCGGTGAGATACAGTCCGTTCACCGCTGCAGCCGGCGCATGGCGGATCGATAGACCAGGTAGAGCGAGAGCGAGAGCGCGACGTTGCAGATCGCCACGGCACTCGCACCCGGGTAGTCGAATTCCTCGATAGCCTTGCCGTAGATCAGCATCGGCAGGGTGATCGAGTGCTTCACGCCCATGATGAGGATGATGCCGAACTCGTTGATCGTCAGCAGCAGGCACAGGCTTCCGCCCGCGAACAGCGAGGGCATCATCGCGGGCAGGACGATCCTGCGGAGCACCTCGATGGGACGGGCGCCGAGACTGCTCGCGGCCTCGAGCTGGGCGATGTCGAGCGAGTCGAGAGCCGCGAGCAGGGGGCGCACCACGAAGGGTGTGTAATACGTGACTTCGGCGATCACGACGCCCCAGAAACCGAACAGGAAGCTGCGGCCGCCCGCGCCGGCGAGGAGCGAGTGCAGGAAGCCGGAGGATCCGTAGACGAAAGTGAGCGCGATCGCGATCAGGAACGAGGGAAACGCCAGATACGCGTCGATCACCCGGCTGACCACCCGGGCGCCCGGAAATGGCGCGAAGCGGATCGCCAGCGCGAGCGTCACGCCGAGCACCACGCAGATGGCGGTCGCGGTCAAGGAGATCCGTCCGGTGGCGAGCAGCGAAGCGATGAACCCCCGGCTGCGCAGGATGGCTTCGAAGGCCGCGAGACCATACCCGCCGTCCGGCGCCGAGAACGCCCGGCCGACCATCCAGGCGAACGGATAGGCGAAGATCAGACCCAGCGCGGCCACCGGCGGCGCGAGCCAGGCCGAACGCCATGCTGCGAGCCCGTGATCTCGACCGATCGCCGCTCGCACGGATCTCATTCCTCCGCCAGCAGCACCGCGCCCTCCGGCGCGAACTCGAGCGCGATCGTTTCTCCGGGGCGAGGCACGGTGGTGCGTTCGGGAAGCTCCGCCCGAATCGTCGCCTCGCCGAGGTCGACCAACAGCCGTTGTGTCGCGCCGAGCCAGTGCACCGAGCGCACCCGGCCCTGCAGGACGTTCATGCGCGCGCCGCCGTCCGAACCGTCTCCGGCCGCACCGGAGGGGCGGGCGAGTCGGAACTCGCTCGCGCGCACGCACAGCAGAGCGCGGCCGTTGGTCGGCGAGGAGGTGGTCGTGGCCGCGAGCAAGGTCTGCCCGGCGATGCACACCGGCGACCAGGCCGAGCCGCCCGCATCGGTGTGAGCGGGTCGTTCCGCGCCCTGCAGAATCGTCACGGGAAGCAGGTTCGCCTGGCCGAAGAACCGCGCGGTACGGGCGTTCGGCGGTCGATCGTACAGTGCGCGCGGGCTGCCCTGCGCGACGATCCGACCTTCGTGCAGCAGCACTATGCGATCGGCGAGCGCCATCGCCTCCGACTGGTCGTGCGTCACGTGTACCACGGCGATGTCCGGGAGCCGTTCGTGAAGACGGCGCAATTCCTCGATCATCTCGGCCCGCAGCGGCGCATCCAGGGCCGACAGCGGCTCGTCGAGCAACAACGCGTCCGGTTCGATCGCGAGCGCCCGGGCGAGCGCGACGCGCTGCTGTTGTCCGCCCGACAATTCGCGCGGATAGCGCTGCCGATACGCCCCCATGCCGACCAGGTCGAGAAACCGCGTCACGGCGGCCATGGTGTCGGCGCGAGAACGGCGCCGGGCCCGCAGGCCGAACGCCACGTTCTCCTCGACCCGCATGTGGGGGAACAGCGCGTAATTCTGCACGACCAGTCCGAGCCCGCGGGCGTGCGGCGGAGCCCGCGTGAGATCCCGGCCGCCGAGGACGATGCTGCCGGACTCGGCCGTCACGAATCCGGCGATCGCCCGCAGCAGCGTGCTCTTTCCGGAGCCGGAACGGCCGAGCAGCACGACCACCTCGCCCGGGAAGACCTCGAGATCGATCGCCTCGAGCACCCGTTGAGTGCCGTAGCTCACGCCGAGTCCGCGGACCGCGATCCGGGGAGGCCGTTCGTTCTCGCCTTCCTTCGCGGGCGTCACGATGGGCGATTCAGTTGCCGGTGATTCGATGCCAACGCTCGACATCGGCGTTCAACTCCCGCGCGACCGCATTCCAGTCCGGTGTCCAGATCTCGACGCCGGCGAGCATCCGCTTCAGCGCCGCGGCCGCGGGGCCCGCGGCGGGCACGTCGTTCCTTGCGGGGAAACTGCCGGCGAGGTCGTAGAGGCGCTGCTGTGCCTGACGCTCCAGCAGGAATGCGATCAGCGCGCGTCCGGCCGCCGCGTGCGGCGCGCCGGCGACCAGAGCGATCTGGTACGGCAAGGCCATCGAATAGCGCCGGCCGTCGGCCGCGGCGGGCACGAAGAAGCGTACGTTCGGATTCGCGCGGCTCTGCGCGTAGAACATCTGCATGTCGCCGTTCGCGATCCAGATCTCGCCCTTGTCGACCAGCGCGGTCAGGCGGCCGGTGGAGGCCGAGGGTCCGAGATCGTTCGCCTGCAGACGCCGCAGGTAATCGAAGCCGCCGTCGCGTCCACCGAAGGTGTGGAAAGCGAGCAGCATGACGGCGGTGCCGTCGCCGGCCTGGCCCGGTGTCGAGTACTGCAGCCGGTTGCGCAACGCAGGCGAGAGCAGGGCCGCGTAGCTCGCCGGCGGCGCCGGGAGCGCCCGGGCGTCGTAGATCCACCCGGAATAGTCCTCGGCGAGCGGCAACCAGGGGCCGACGCCGGCCGCGGCGCCGAGCGCTTTGCGAAGATCCGCGGTGAGCGGCGCCGGGGCGAGCGCGCCGGCCGCCGCGACCCTCTGCATGAACGGCGGCAGGGTCACGAGCACGTCCGCCTGGGGCGCGGCGCGCTCGGCGAGGACGCGGTTCGCGATCACCCCGGAGCCGGCCTCGACGTATTGAACGCGAATCCCGCTGCGGCGGGTGAACTGCGCGAACATGGCGTCGAACCAGTTCGGCTGTCCGTCGCGCAGACCGTCCGCGCTGTACACCGTGACGACCCCGCCGGCGTGCGCCGCCGCGCCGAGCAGGGTCATGGCGAGCGCGGCGAGCGCGGCGAGTGCGCGGCGCGATGCGCGGTGCAGTGCGAAGCCCTTGCGATCGCTCATCGCGGCGCCATCTCGCGCACATCCATCTCGGCGAGCGCCGCGCGCATCGCCGCGACCGCCCCGGCGATTTCGGCACGACCGATCGCGCCGATGCAGCCGACGCGGAAGGTGTCGACCGCCGTCAGCTTGCCTGGATACAGGATGAATCCCCGATCGCGCACGCGTCGATAGAACTCCCGGAAGTCATAGCGGGGATCGGCGGGCGAGTGGAAGGTGACGATGATCGGCGCCTGATGTTCGGCGGCGAGCAGGGGCGAGAACCCCGCTGCGCGCATGCCCTCGATCAGCGCATTGCAGTTGTCCAGGTAGCGTCCGAGCCGCGCGGAGCGCCCGCCTTGCGCCTCGTAACGGTCGAGCGCGGCGTGCAGGGCCGCGACCACGTGCGTGGGGGGCGTGAATCGCCATTGCCCGGTCTTCTGCAGGTACTGCCACTGATCGAGCAGATCGAGCGCGAGCGAATGGGCGTTGCCGGAAGACCGTTCGAGCGCCGCGCGCCGCGCGATCACGAACCCCATGCCCGGCACGCCCTCGAGGCACTTGCCCGACGCCGCTACCAGAGCGTCGAAGCGGACCCGGGACGCGTCGATCGGCAGGGCGCCGTAGGAACTCATCGCATCGACGATCAGCGCGCGTCCGCGGCTGGCGGTGACGGCCGCGATCTCCTCGAGGGGGTTCAGGATGCCGGTGCTCGTCTCGCAGTGAACCTGGGCGACGTGAGTGATCGTCGGGTCCGCCGCCAGAGCGGCGTCGATGCGCCGCGGATCGGCGGGGGAACGCTCGTCGAAGGGCAAGGCCACGGCCTCGCGTCCAAGATAGCCCAGGATGCGCAGGATACGTTTGCAGTAGCTGCCGTTGTCGGGCACCAGCACCCGGGCGCCGCGTGGCAGCAGAGTGCCGAGCGCCGCCTCCACCGCGAAGGTGCCGCTCCCCTGGAGAGGAATGCAGGCATGTTCCGCGCCGCCGCCGACGATGTCGTTCAGCCGCCGGCACACGTTGGCGGTCAACGCGTTGAACGCGCCGTCCCACGATCCCCAGTCGACCAGCATGGCCGACTTGGTGGCGGATTCGGTGGTCAGGGGGCCCGGCGTGAGGAGGATCGGCGCCGTCTCGCCCGCCCCTCGGCTTCCGGCGAGATGGCGCTTAAGGGCCGGCACCAAATCGGCGACCGTGTCGATCACCAGGTCCGCGCCGGCGGCGCGCAGTTCGTCCGCCGCGGCCTCGCGACGCCGGCTCCGCTCCTCGGGAGCGAGCGAAGCCCATTGCGCGGCGGAGAGGCCCACGCCATTGCCCGACGCCGCGACGCCGACGCTGAGCGCGCCCGCGGCACGACCCTCGGCGACCCCGGCTGCCGAGTCGTCGACCTTGACCACGCGCGACAGCGGCCACACGCCGAGCTCGGCGCAGGCCCGGTAGATCATCAGAGGGGAGGGCCTTCCCGCCGGAGTGTCGCCCGAACAGAGCAGGTGATCCGGCGCATACCCTTGCGCGGCCGCGCGCTCGAGTACCGGAGCCATCATCTGTCGCGTGTAGCCGGTCGAGGAGGCGACTTTGATGCCCGCGGCCCGCAGCGCCTTCACCGTGTCGGCCGCTCCCGCGATCAGATCCGCGCTCGAAGCGGCGCGCTCGCGCATCAGCGGTCCGAGGTCGTCGATCAGCGCGAGGCAGTCCGCTTCGCTCGCCGCGGTGCCGTTGGCCGCCCGCCATGCCGCGGCCACGTGCGCATCGGCGAGCAGCGCGCGCACATGATCGGCCTTGGCCTTGCCCATGTCGCGGCGTGCCTCGGACTCGCTCAGGGCGACGCCGCGGCGCGCGAAGGCCTCGATCAGCGCTTCGACCGGTGCGCGGCAGCCGAAGTCGACCATGGTGCCGGCCCAGTCGAAGATCACCAGGTCGAAATGCTCGGACAGATTCATCGTGCTTGTTTCCTCGTTGTGATCGACGGGCCCTGCCGGGTCACTCGCGGTAGCGCACGACGGCATCGCCGAGCGCCTCGCGCAGTGGTCCGAGCCAGGGCTCGAAATGGCGCCATTGATCGACCCCGGCGCGAAAGATCGGCCGACGCACCTGTTCCGAGCTCGGCGTGCGCACGCTGCGCGCCGTCTCATGGAAGTCGACGCAGCGTCGCTCGAAAGGCAGCCCGCAGAATTCGAGCAGGCGGCGTACGTTGCCCTCGAGATCCTCGACCACGTCCTCGTGAACCACGCGCAGCACCCGACCGGGAAGCGTACGGTCCCAGTGTCGCATGAGATCGAGGTAGGTCCGGTAGTAGCGGGCGATGTCGCCGATCGAGTAGCTGAACTCCTGGCCGTTGGCGAACAGTTGTTTGAAGTTCGACAGACAGCATCCCAGCGGTTCGCGTCGCGCGTCGATGATGCGGGCGTTGGGCAGCATCAGGTGGATCAGGCCGATGTGGCGGAAGTTGTTCGGCATCTTGTCGATGAAATGCCGCTTGCCGCTGCGATAAGCCATCGTGTCGGCGAGGTAGCGCTCGCCGAGCGCGCGGAACTGCCCTTCGTCCATCTGGGCGAGAACCCCCGGATAACGAGGGTGATCGAGGTCGGGCTCCCGGCCCTGCAGTTCGAGCACGATGCGTTGGACGTCGGAGAGCTCCTGCGTGCCCTCGACCATCGGGTGGGAGGCGAGGATCTGTTCGATCAGCGTCGACCCGGACCTCGGCAGGCCGACGACGAAGATCGGCGCGGGGTCGGATGCGCCCCATCCGCGACGGGCTTCGAAGAACCGCCGGGTGCAGATCTCGATCTGCAGGCGGGTATTGTTCTCGATGATCTCGGGGCGATAGCGGCTCTCCTCCCGCTTGAGCGCATTGCCGCGCGAGTAGAACTGCCACGATCGCTGGTATTCCCCGCGATCCTCGTAGGCCTTGCCGAGCGCGAAGCACAGGTGGTAGCGGTCGATCGCTGAGGTCTGGGGCGCGGACTCCTCGGCGATCATGTGCGCGACTTCCGAGTCGAGAAACGCGTAGGTCTTCAGGTTCGCGAGGCTCCAGTACGCGTCGCCGAAGGCCGGGCGTGCCCGCGCGGCCGCACGATAGGCCGCGA